>QZLE01000104.1 GCA_004796365.1 Gammaproteobacteria bacterium
CATTTCGATACCTTGCTTAAGAGTACGAGCGTACTTTTCGAAAGCTCCAGAGATACCGTAAACGTGTCCGATTTTAAGTGGAGCTGCTGCTGTAGCAACACCAGCGGTCATCACAGATGCGGCAATAACCGCAGATTTAAAAATACCTTTCACTTTATTATTCCTCCCCTTTTACACCAGGTAAGGCATAAAAGAATGTCCCTAATTTAAAGTTAAACCTAAGTTTGTTTCGCAGAATAATCCATTACGACTTAATCCACGCGTCATCAGGAGATTACACTATGGTTCAAGATATTCCAACCTTTCGGGCAAATTTAATCCTTTTACCTACAATGTTTTTTTACTCCAACATGTGCCGCATTATTCCACTACCTATCAACACAACTCAGAACCTATTGTTTTTTTTATAATTAAATCTTAACGCCCGCACCTATGCCTTTTGCACCTTATTTGTTCATGCTAAGATGCATTTTCAAATTTCAACCAGAATTACGGGCAGCAACCGAACGATATCTTACAATATTGTTACACTGCTCCGGTTTTTGGGAATGTTATAGCTTTTGCATTTGTTTCATTTATAAGGTGGTTTTCACATGGCAGGACATAGTAAGTGGGCGAACATTAAACACAGAAAGGCAGCCCAGGATAAAAAGCGCGGAAAAATTTTCACCAAAATCATTCGAGAAATAACCGTTGCTGCTCGAATGGGAGGAGCGGAGCCAGAATCCAACCCGCGACTTAGAATCGCTATAGACAAAGCGCTTTCTGCCAACATGACCAAAGACACCATCACCAAGGCAGCCAAAAAAGGTGCAGGTATTAATGATGGAGCAAATTACGAGGAGATCCGCTACGAGGGTTATGGTCCCGGCGGAGTTGCTGTTATGGTTGACTGCATGACCGACAATAAAAACCGTACGGTAGCAGAAGTCAGACACGCCTTCACCAAAGCCGGAGGAAACCTTGGCACCGATGGTTCTGTATCTTACATGTTTAACGAGCTGGGCATAATAAGCTATCCACCAGAAACCGATGAAGATGCACTTATGGAGGTAGCCCTTGAGGCCGGAGCCGAAGATGTTAACACCAACGAAGATGGTTCCATCGACGTAATCACCTCACGCGCAGATTTTATGGATGTAAAGGATGCGCTTTTTGCCGCCGGGCTTGAAACCGAAGTAGCTGAAGTTACTCAAAAAGCCGATAACCTGATTGCTCTTGATGCAGATAAAGGTGCTTCACTGCTAAAGATGGTAGATGCCTTGGAAGATCTAGATGACGTGCAGGAAGTTTATTCCAATGCAGACATTCCTGAAGAGGCTATGGAATAGTTTGGAGCGACAATGCGGATACTAGGTATAGACCCAGGATCACGTGCCACAGGATATGGCATTATTGATACCACAGGAAATAACACTTCCACTTATGTTGCCAGCGGCGTTGTTAAAACAGTACAGGATGATTTTCCTGCACGATTAAAAGTTATCTTTGATGGCGTTGGGCAAATAATCGAACAATACCAGCCACATTGCATTTCTATTGAAAAGGTTTTTGTCGCCAAGAACGCTGATTCGGCCCTAAAACTAGGGCATGCCAGAGGAGCTGCAATCTGCGCCGCTGTAGCGCGCGATCTTCCGGTGTTTGAATATACCGCAAAACAAACCAAACAAGCAGTTGTTGGGGGTGGTAGTGCTGCAAAAAATCAGGTACAACATATGGTAATGATGATCCTCAATCTGAGCGGTGATATTCAGGAAGATGCAGCAGATGCCTTGGCGGCAGCCATATGCCACCACAACACTTCTAATACAGCATCTCAGATTAAGGGGCAACAAATCAGCGGCAGTAAAAAAGGAAGGTGGCAGTGATAGGACGATTAAAGGGAAAGATTTTGGAAAAGCAGGCACCAAACCTGCTTTTAGATGTGCAAGGAGTTGGCTATGAACTTGAAGTTCCCATGTCCACCTTTTACGATCTTCCTAATATCGGCAACGAAACCACTTTAAGAACCCACTTTATTGTTCGCGAAGATGCTCAGTTGCTATATGGCTTTTTAACCGATGACGAAAGAACCTTGTTTCGGGAACTAATCAAAATCAGCGGCATTGGCGGCAAGGTTGCTCTGGCTATATTATCGGGAATGCAGCCGGATGAATTTGTCGCCTGCATTGAAGCACAGGATGTAAAAACCATTACCCGCATCCCCGGCATTGGCGCGAAAACCGCACAACGCCTAATTATCGAAATAAAAGACAAACTGAGCAAACTTACAATCACCTCTTTGGCACCGGATTCAGTTACTGAAGGCACCACTCAAGGAACCACTACCCTCACAACCGCTACTAACGATGCCATTGATGCCATGGTTGCCTTAGGGTACAAGCAAGCTGAAGCAGAAAAGCTAATCAAGAAGATCAACGAACCTGGAATGAGTACCGAAGAGTTGATTCGCAAGGCTTTGCAGACAGCAACCAATAAATAGATGATAAAACTATGATAGAAGCAGATAGACTAATCTCCGCAGAAAACACAATAGACGATGAATCTATAGACCGCGCGATTCGCCCGAAGAAACTCCAAGATTACGAAGGGCAACCCAAGGTAAGAGAGCAAATGGAGATCTTCGTGCACGCGGCTAAAAATCGCGGTGAGGCTCTTGACCACACCTTAATCTTTGGCCCACCCGGACTTGGCAAAACCACTCTCGCACACATTATTGCCAATGAAATGGGTGTAAATATGCGCCAAACCTCCGGGCCGGTAATTGACAAAGCCGGTGACCTTGCAGCCCTGCTAACCAATTTAGAGCCACATGATGTATTGTTTATTGATGAAATTCACCGCCTGAGCCCAGCCGTAGAAGAAGTCCTATACCCTGCGATGGAGGACTACCAGATCGACATAGTGATTGGTGAAGGCCCGGCCGCACGCTCAATCAAACTCGATCTTCCCCCATTTACTCTGGTTGGTGCCACAACCCGCGCCGGACTTTTAACCTCACCACTGCGAGACAGGTTTGGGATTGTGCAACGCCTTGAGTTTTATTCTATAGATGATCTGGCATCAATTGTTAACAGATCCGCCAAGATCCTTAACCTTTCTATTGAAAAAGGTGGCGCCTATGAGATTGCCAGAAGGTCACGCGGCACTCCGAGAATTGCCAACCGCCTACTACGCCGGGTAAGGGATTATGCCGAGGTTAAATATGATGGAATTATCTCGGAACAGGTCAGCGCCGATGCGATGAATCTACTAAACGTAGATTCTAGCGGGTTTGATCAGCAGGACCAAAAGCTGCTGCTTACCATTATCGAAAAATTCGACGGTGGTCCGGTTGGGCTAGACAGTTTGGCTGCTGCAATTGGCGAAGAAAAGGGAACTATTGAAGATGTGCTTGAGCCTTTTTTGATCCAGCAGGGTTATATGGTGCGCACCCCAAGAGGCCGATCAATTACCAGAAGTGCCTATGCACATTTTGGGTTTGAACCACCAGATCCAGAGGCGCCACCAAAGTCATCAATGGAGTTTTCTGGGTAAAATTCCCTGTACAAAACTAAAATATTCGAGGTACATTATATAATAGTATCCAAGGACTGAATGGATTAAGGAATGAACGCGAGAAAACGGAAGTCAGACGAAATAATATCCCCCATCTTTCTAAAAGAAGACACCTCAATCTCCGAAGCCAAGTCACGGGGCCTAGAACTAGTGTCTGAAATATCGGACACTATTTTACGCGAAAGAAACTTTTTTGTTGTTATTGGTCAGGCTACCAAACTTATTCTCGACCTAACCAAACTTACATCAATCGCCATATACGGGTATGACAATATATCAGAACGACTCGACCTTATAACCCACGATGGCGACAGCCCAGAAAAGGATAAGGTTGCCCTTAAGCTTCTATTATCTGAAAGCTTTGCCTCAATAGCCGCCAGTGAAAAAAGGGTTATCAACACCTTCGAGATGGGTAGTGACGAGCTTCTTGATAAGCAAATCTCCAAGGCAATGACCAAGGAAGGAGAAAACTGCATAGTTTCCGTACCAATGATTGCCCAGGAAGAATTAACCGGGGTTCTTAACTTCACCTTCAGCCCAGCACGCAAGCTGATGGAAGTTGAAGAACATATCCTGCTCTCAATAGCCAAAAACATTGGCCTAGCCCTTTCCAATGCCAAATATGTTTCAATGATTGAGCATGAAATAAAACGTCGCGAAAGGGCTGAAATCAAGCTAAAAGAGATAAACGAACTCCTGGAAGAAGAGGTCCAAAAACAAACTCTTGCCCTGAACAAAGCTAATGAAAATCTAAAAAAAGCCAATGAACAGTTACGCAACGAAATTCAGCAAAAACATTACGAATCCATTACCGACGGCTTAAGCGGACTATATTCTTCCCCATACTTCAATGTGCGCATCAATGCCGAGATAGCTCACGCCAGCCGTTATGGCCATGACCTGTCCATGTTGTTTATCGATATCAATGACTTTAAAAAAATCAATGAACGCCTCGGCTATAACCAGGCTAACGACGTTATATCCGATATCGGCACATTGATAAAAGACTCCATCCGAAATGTGGACTCTGGGTACCGTTACACCGGCAAGCAGTTTGTAGTATTACTGCCCGAAACTAATACTGAAAACTCGACCAACCTAGTAGACAGAATTATTGAGAAAATGAGATCCCGAGAACTGCCAACCAGTAAGAAATTTGGCATCCCGATCTCGATAAGCGTTGGCATTGCAGCTATGGAAAAAGGTATAAACCCAGATGACTTTGTCGACAGGGCAAAAAATGCTGCTCTATTGAGCAAAGAATCCGGAGAAAACGAATACCGGGTTTGGAGCGCCGACCTGCCTTGAAATAGCCCCATAAAAACTGGCATTGCCTGACAACTCAAACTATCTTTATCTTAAAGAGTTAAAAGGATTTTTGGAGATAGTTTGTGAGCAGCAGTGAAGAAGCCAACCTGAATTTTGATAGCCACGAAAAACAGCTTCAAGTATATTTTGTTTTCACCGATATCCTTGCCGGGCAGCGCCTGGCAAATCAAGTTCGCAATTATGGATACAAGGCTCGAGTTTTTGGCGATTTTGACTCCTTTTCACAAGCTGCCATACAATCCCCACCGCAAACCATTCTGGTTGATACTCAACTAATAACTGACACTTACCTGTTTAAAGATAAGCTATTTCATATTGAGCACACAACTGGAAAAAATATTCCGATAATAGCTATCTCAGAGCAGGGAGATATTCAAACCCGAATAGCCGCTATCGAAAGTGGCGCCTCAATATTTATCCAGCAGCCGGTAAACATGGCCTCAATGCTTAACCACCTGGATCAACTATGCCACCTGGGAACAATTGAGCAGGAAAAGGTTTTACTAATATCTGACGGTTCTGAAAATATTGAGCGCACAGTCTCAGCACTGAAAAAGTTCGACATGAGTGTTACTTGCTGCAACTTGCCGGAACGAATACTGGACGTTATGGATGAAACCGCTCCAGATGTACTATTACTTAACGGCGATATAACCGGAATTGATGCCATACAGCTTGCCAAGATTATCAGACAGGAAGAACAGTTTTTCGACACACCTGTTTTGATGCTTACCAAACGTGACAAAAGAATATTTGACGAACTCGTATACGATGCAGGCATAGATGCGCTTCTTGGCCTACCGATATCAGAAGAAGACCTGGCAGCCATAATCCGCTCCAAAGTACATCGCGCCTATAATCTGCGCCGCGAATATCGCTACCTAGCCAAACACGACGCCAAGACCGGTCTATTCAATAAAGACTACTTCTATGAAAAAGTAAGTCAGGCAATTGCAATGCCATCAACCACTAAAGGCAGCGGCACAATAATCTATATCAAACTAAAAGATATTCCAGAGCTTGCCGAATCTAACTCCACAAGTTACAAACGGGCAATCGCCATTAGTGTTGGCAATGTACTGCGCAGCAAAATCACACCTCCGAATATCTGTGCCTGCCTTTCCAGTGATGTATTTGCCATTTTAAGCTACAGCACCGATGAAAGAGAGATTGAGTCGGCAGGAGAAACCATTAGACAAAGCATTGATAATGCATCTGTTTCGGTAAACGGAAAGTATTTTGATCCTCAGGTGGATATTGGTGTGTGCCTGATAAGTGGCCAGATCAAAAGCGCATCCACGGCCATCCTACGCGCCAAAAATGCCTGTCATGCAACCACTCATTTTGATGCGTATGCGCGCACGCAGGAACAATCAGCAGAAATCACCGATTGGCAGCAGCACTGGACCAAACAGATATCCAACGCTCTGCAGGACGACCAATTCAGACTGGTATACCAACCGATTGCAAACCTTGGCGGCCATCCAGAGTCACTTTACGAAGTATTTCTGAGAATGCAAGATGACCACGGCAGCGACATTCTTCCTCAAGAGTTCCTTCCTTTTGCTGAACAAGCCGGACTAAGCAACAAGATCGACCGTTGGGTTATCGACCATGCTGTCCATGTGCTATCCGAACAGATACATATGGGACACAAGCCGATTCTATTTATCAAGCTATTCCCTGCCAGCATCCAGGACAGCGATCTGCCGTTGTTTATTGAACAAAGGTTTCTTTCTACCGGCATAGATAGTAGCAGATTTGTATTCCAGATAACCCAGCAATCGGCAATAGACCACCTTGACGCTGCAACTGGACTGACTCATGGCCTGAAAAAAATCGGCAGCAAGATTGTTATTGAGCATTTCGGTAAAAACCCAGCACAAGATGAAATTATGGGGAAACTTGATTTTGATTTTATCAAGATAGATGGCTCGCTAGTTGTTGATATTAACACCAATATAGAAAGCCAGAATCGCATTATCAAGATTGCTGAAGCAGTAAGTCAGCAAAAAGCCAGAACCATCGCATCCTTAGTCCAGGATGCTAGTAGCCTGGCCGTACTGTATCGCTGCGGTGTAGACTATATACAGGGGTACTTTATGCAAGAACCTGCAGATATATTTTCGCCGGAAGAGCAGCTAAAAAACTGACCGAGAAACCTTTATGGCAACATTTACAAAAAAGCCAAGCTTGGGGCTGGTATTATGGCTGGCAATATCTCTTCCCGGTTTAGCTCAGAATAATGTAGTGCCAAGCGCCTGGGAAAACTTAACAACCAATGACGGTCTATCACAAAACTCTATAAATGCTATTACTCAAGACTCCCTAGGAAGGATATGGCTTGCAACCCAGGATGGCCTTAATCACTATGATGGCCAAGCATTCTGCCTTATTCATACTGGCTCAATTGGATTTGAGATCCCGGAAAAGTTTTCGCGTAATAAAAATATCTCAAGGGATATCTTCTTCAAGCCCATTAAAGATATAACGACCATCAAGCAAAGGGTATTGGAAATGATTGAGGAAAAAACCGCCAATAAAACTATAAAAAAACACGAATAATACTTACCTGCTCATCATTCATCAAATGCGGCGCATGCCCGGTAACCGGAATTTCAATAAGATCAGCCATAGGGCCACGTTGCTTCATCTCCTGCGCCACCTCAGGTAACAACGCCCTAGAAGTTTGGCCACGAATCACCAAAGCTGGACATTTGATTTGATCGTATATATGCCAGACATCAAAATCGCTTTCGGAAAAACTATCGATCGGTTTTTGGATGTTTGGATCATAATCATAAACAAAACTCCCGTCATCCAATTCACGCATACCGTTTCTAGTAAACATTTCCCACTGCAAATCATTCATTGGCCCAAAGCTTTGGTAATTTTTTTTATGGTACGCAAAAGCCAGATCCCAGTTGGCAAAATGTTTTGGCTTTAAATTCTCATGTTTACTAATAGCCCGATTTAAGTCTACTGGAACAAACGGCCCAACATCATTAAGAATTAGTTTTGCTACTGGGATACTTCCACCAGCCGCAATCCCCATTGCAACCAGACCTCCCATTGATGTACCCAAAAGATTTATGGTATCACTAGATGTCGCTCGAATAACATTCATCACTGCAGCAATAACATTAGGCATTATATAGTTGGTTATATCGACAAAATAACTGCTCTGCCCCCTGCCAATCGTATCCAGACACAGCACATGATAATCGTCGCTAAGACTGGCTCCCAAATAATCAAAGTCTCGACAGTTACGGGTAACACCATGTAGGCAATACAGTTTATTCGGATTGGACTGTTCACCCCAGCTACGGTAAGCAACTTCTACATCCTCACCACCAATCTGCATCGGAATTTTTTCCTGAATAAATCCGTCCTTGATTTTGAGCATGGTTTGCTGATTTATATTGTTCTCGCTCATTTTTACTCCTTGTCCACCACCATACCTTCTTCAAATACAGTCTGATCTTCATCAGTTACAACATCTTCAAAATCCCTGCGCGAAGAAACCAGGATCGTCAAGTAATAAAACAAAGCTCCGACAGCATAAAAAACAACCATCGAATAAAACATCCACTCAAAGCCTAGATGATGCGCAACAATTCCTGCAACCAGGGCATAGCCCCGAAAACCAATCTCAAACAGCATGGTAAGTGAACCAGTTACCGCACCTCTTACCTTTGCACCAACCTTGGTCAACACATAAGCATTAGTCATTGGATACAATAGCCCATAGAACCCACCAAACATAATCGAAACCAACAGCGAAGTAGTTATCGAATCGATATAAGTAATCAGATACAGAACTACCAATAATCCTATATTGCAAACAGCTACAATCACCCCTTTATGCTTTCCATCAGAGTATTTGCCCCCCAATAACCGAATACAGGCAACAGTTATAAGGCCACTGGTTAAAAATGCACGACCTGGAATCGCCTCTGCTATCACGCCTGAGGTAAGCATCTCGTCAAAATAAACTGGAATAAACTGCAACAAGGTTCCAAACACCCCTCCTAGCACCAGAATAAGCGTCATTCCTCCAAACACTAAAAGCCACTTTGTACCGTTTGGCTCACCTAGACTATTTGCAGTGCCAGCATGGGTTTCGTCTTCCGAACCACGTAAATACCCGCTTGCTAGGGCACAGAGAGTATTCATAAATGCCACAATCAAAAAGAATTTGGTATAACCCAAATTATTGATTGCCAACTCACCCAAAAAACTCCCCGACGCGGTTCCAAATTGAATCGCAATGGTAAAATAGCCTATCCCCTGCGCCTTAAAGTTATCTGGAACTATCCTGGCAACCGAGGTAAACAACGGTGTAAACACACAAACATGCCCAATCCCCTGCATTATTCTTAGTAAATAAACTAGCGGCGAAACCTCATCCACTGTTATAAAGAGCAATGCAGCTGAAAAATGAAGGATATTCCCAAGTAGCACTAATCGCCAAGAACCAAACTTATTGGCAAGATGCCCACTTAAAATCGACAACAAGACAAAAGGAATGACAGATAGCGCAACCAAAAAACCAGCCTCTTGTTTTGTGGATCCTAGGTGAACAAAGAATTTTGGTAAATAAAGTAACATGGAACCTGAGGAGAAATAGATAAAGGCCATTGCCAGAATTAGAAAATAACTGGCCTTTGTCTTTTGTGATAATGATTTAAACATAGGTTCAACCTTGTCGGCTTTATTATTGTTGATAATCAAAATAATAGCCTTATGGCAACTATAAATATATCCCTTTGTATGAATTAACAGAATTCACAATATGAATGCCAATCAAAGATGTGCTATGGTTTGATTATGGGCGACACACTCGTCATTCCCGCGCAGGCGGGAATCCATTTACATAAAAAACGCACTTCGTGCGGCAAACATTCGTTTGCTGGATCCCGCTTATCTTCTAAAGAAGAATCGGGGATGACGTGACCAGGCTGAGGAGCTATAGATTATGAACATCAGAGACATCGACCTAAACCTACTGGCGGTTTTCGAAGCAATCTACATTGAAGAAAACATCTCTCGCGCAGCGGATAAACTGGGAATCTCACAACCTGCAATGAGTAATGCCCTGAAACGGTTGCGCGACACCTTAGGCGATCCGCTGTTCGTTCGCACCTCTGGCTCAATGCTACCAACCCCCAGGGCCGAGGAGCTTTCTCAACCGATCCGCTCTGCCCTGCAATTAATTCAAGGCTCTCTGGAATCCCAACCAGATTTTGATTATCGCAGCGCCAACCAAACCTTTGGCATCGCAATGAGCGATTATAGCGAGGCGATAATCCTGCCACTTATACTTCAATGGTTGGAAAAGTCGGCCCCCAATATCAAAATTAAAATCTATCCTATCGAGGGGGGAAACCTATCTAAGGCTTTAACCAATGGAAAGATAGACCTCGCCATTGGAAGAATTCCTTTTCTGGAAGAAGGATTTCGGGCACAACGCCTTTTTGAGGAGGCCTTTGTATGCCTGGTTCGCAACTCACACCCAGAAATCAAAGACAAAATAACCAGAGCACATTTCGAAAAATTTCCATTTATATCAATCACACCGCGACACTCGGCAAAAACTTATGTAGAAAAGTGTATGAATAACGAAGGAATAAACTGCCGCAATATCATCCAGACACCGAATACTTTGTCCATGCCATACATGGTTGCTGAATCTAACTATATAGCAATTTGCCCCGTTAGAATTGCTCGCATGTATGCCGACACCCTCGAATTAAATATGCTAGAGCTTCCTTTTGAGTGCACATCAACCACAATCAACCAGTTCTGGCATGAACGTTTTCACAAGCATGCCAGCCACCAGTGGTTACGTAAGACGGTTTATGATTTATGTCAGAGGATTTAATTGCCCCAATTCTCTGCAAGACAGTTGTTCTTCAGCTCAATATAATGCTTAGCCGCATAGGCAAAATAATCCATCTCATCCTGGTTCAGCTGACGAATCAGTTTCACTGGATTACCCAGGTACAGATAACCTGATTTCAACACCTTTTGGGGAGGAACAACGCTGCCGGCACCAACAACAACATGGTCTTCCACCACAGCACCGTCTAACACAACAGCACCCATACCTATCAGACAACTATTACCAATTGTACATGCATGCAGCATCGCCTGATGTCCCACGGTTACATCGTCACCAATAATCAGCGGGTGTCCGCCCGGAACGTAATCACTGCAATGAGTTACATGCATGATTGTTCCATCTTGAATGTTAGTTCTGGCGCCTATCTCTATCCTGTGAACGTCACCACGAGCTGTTACTAAAGGCCATATAGAAGAATCCTCTCCTATAG
>QZLE01000176.1 GCA_004796365.1 Gammaproteobacteria bacterium
AAAAAAACTTATCGCACAAATCACCACCCAGACCGCCTTTCATCCAAGGCCTATACCTAAGCAGACGCGCATTCTACACCTTACAGCCATAACGTCAAATGAAATACGTCATATTTTTGTAAAAAAGTTTCTGGCACTATCTAAGCACCTGAAACATATAAGTTTGGTTATATCTTCTAAAGACTTACCGTTGATAGTTCATTTACATTTTTGCGACAGCTGTTTTTGATATGCGCGAAATATAAATATAGAAGCTGCTATTTAATTCTCCATAGTTTTTATTATTTTTGCCAAACATATCGCGTATTTTGCCAAGCAGTACAAACATTTTTACCGTTATGACTGTCTATACTTTTTTATGAGCTTATTAAAAATTAATATTTGGACTTGATTTCATGGACTTTAAAACTGCGCACGCTGCGATTCAATCTATTGCAAAAAATATTGCCAAAGTTATTCACGGTCAGGATGACAAGATTAAGCTACTGGTTTGCTCTTTTCTTGCTGGCGGTCATGTCTTGCTTGAGGATGTTCCGGGAACCGGCAAAACTACTCTTGCCAAGGCGTTTGCCAACTCTATTGATCTGCATTTTCAGAGAATCCAGTTTACACCGGACCTACTGCCTTCCGATATTTTAGGCGTTAACATCTTTGACACTCGCTCGCATGATTTTATTTTGCATCGTGGCCCGATATTTACTGATATTCTTCTTGCAGATGAGATCAACCGTGCCTCACCGCGCACCCAATCGGCACTGCTTGAAGCCATGGCTGAGGGTCACGTAACCCTTGATCGTGATCAACACCCCTTGAATGATTTTTTCTTCGTAGTTGCTACACAAAATAATATAGATGCCCATGGAACCTACCCCTTACCCGAGGCCCAAATGGATCGTTTTTCTATGAAATTCAGTCTTGGATATATAGACAGACAAAAGGAGATGCAGATTATTTCTGATGCTTCTGAACTAACTTTTGCCGATTCATTAACTCCATGCGTTACACGTGAAGATGTCGTGCTGCTGCGCAAACACTGCACCGATATACGGATCAGTGATGAGCTTAAGGGTTATATTGTTGATATTGTGTCTACGACCAGATCTACCGAACATATAGTTTTGGGTGCCAGCCCCAGGGCTTCAATAACTGTGATGAAGGCAGCCAAGGCACTGGCTTTGTTTGACGGGATTGAATATGTAACACCTGACCACATCAAACGGGTTGCGATTCCGGCAATTGCGCATCGCATATCGATAGATCCGCAGGCACAATTTAACGGAGTTGTCTCCGAGTCTGTTGTTGAGAACATTATCGATAACATTCAGGCTCCGGCTTAAGGCGATGCTTCACATTATCTACTTGATCTTTAAACCTTTATACCTGGGAGGACTTTGGTTTCGCAACCACTTCTCTCCATTCGGGACAACCATATTTTATTGCGCTTTATTTGCTGCGATAATCGGACTAGATGCAAAATCAAACCTAAGCAGTATGATTTTTTCCTTTGGCTGCTCAATTTTTCTGCTCTGTTTTATTTTCTGCCTTTTTTTTCGCCCCAAAATTTTGGTCAAACGCAACTTACCGGAATTTGCCACGGTCGGTGAAAAGTTAGTTTATTCCATTGATCTTGAGCGCATTGAAAAATCCAACGCTCTAGGGCTTTATGTGAGCGAAAAATTCAGACAGCCATACCCAAAATACCACCAATTTCGCAACTCTTATGCCCCTGCAAACATCAGCTCAAACTCATTTGATCGTGTTATAGGTTACTATAAATGGATTTGGGTGTTGCGCAATCTACGCGGAGGTGATTCGGCCAGAACTGAAATCAAATACGCGCACACGCATAAAATTAAACTAAGCTTTACTCCGATCCGGCGAGGAATTATCAATATGGAAGGGATCCAGTTGTATCGCCCCGACCCTTTCGGACTGTGCTTTGCAACCAAGACTATTACTCACAGCGATTCGATCCTAGTTCTTCCAAAAAGATATAAGGTGCCACATATTGCCCTACCCGGAACATCGCCAATGCATCAACCCGGCGGCATTCCTTTTACTTCATCGATTGGTGAATCAGATGAGTTTTCTTCATTGCGCGAATATCGCCCCGGGGATTCTTTTCGCGGAATTCATTGGAAGAGCTGGGCCAAGACCGGTAAGCCAATTGTGAAAGAAACTCATCCTGAATTTTTTATCCGTAATGCCCTAGTGCTGGATACAATTGTACCAACCGAGATGCATGATATTTTTGAGGAAGCGGTTGCAGTTGCCACATCATTTTTATGCACAATCGACACACAGGAAAGCCTGCTGGATCTGATTTTTGTGGGCGATAAACCATATAATTTTACCTCCGGCCGCGGCCTTAGCTCTCCTGCATCGACGTTAAAGATTCTAGCCTGTGCACAGATGGCTTCAGATAAGAATTTCGACTCTCTTGCCTGCGCGGTTCTGAAAAATTCATATCTATTCAGCGGTTGCATACTTATTCTTTGTGACTTCGATGATAACCGTCGCCGGCTACATAACAACTTGCTACAGTCAAAAATCAAGTTATTAACTTTGGTTATTTCTGTAAATGAAATTCCAGATTGTCCGCATGATGTACTGCAACTTGATCCAAACAATATTCAGGATGGGTTAGATAAACTATGAGCAGCAGAGCTCCAATATTATTGTCCGGAATATGCCTGCTGATTTGGGGTTGGCAGCATGAGATCTTATGGTTGGCAATTCCTATGGCTCTAGTTTCCGAGGTATCACCACTAATCAAAACGCGATTTGATATCAGCCGCAATGAATTGAACCTCGTTTTCGATATGTGCGCTGTGTTCTTTGCCGGTCTATTAGTATACGGCCTAGTCTCAGCAAGCGGATCCAGAGCGATCTTTCTTCTGATTTTTTGGTTACCAATTGTTTTATTCCCTATGCTACTGGTTCAACGTTATAGCTCGCAATGGCAAAAGATACCTTTTACCGCGATATCGCTAAAAGCACGTAAGGCAAAGCAGGAAGATAAGTCAATTGACATAAGCTTTCTTTATATTGGTGCTATTTTACTCTCTGCCAGTTCTTCACAGATCACTCCAATATTTTTCTATCTATGCCTTTGCTGTGTGTTTTTTGTTGCCATCTGGAAATTGCGCGGTAGATATTTTCCCAAGTGGGCATTTATCGCCTGTTTCCCTCTTGCTGCCGGCGGCGGCTACATAATTGACACAGGTATTATTCAAACCCAACTGTATCTGGAAGAACATCTGGGCAGACTATTTCTGGACTGGTTTACCAAAGACAATGACCCGTTCAGTCGTGATACCAGGCTTGGCTCTATAGGTTCGCTCAAAGGCTCAGGAAGGATCATCTATCGCTTGGAGACCATTGGCAACTATCCTCCACCCAAACTGATTCGGGATGGCAGCTTCGATCTCTTGATCGGCAATGATTGGAGCGCCAGTGAGATTGTTTTTTCAAGAGCAAAAACCAACAATATGCTGGACTGGCGTTTGACCACAAAAAACGCTCAAAACCCTGCATCAGCTTTAGTTAAGATCAGCGGTTATTTTGATGATAATGCAATATTGGTTGCTCCTATCGGCACCCAGTCTATGTCTAACATTCCTGCAGAAAAACTAGAACACACCAGATTGGGCACAATCAAGGCATCAGAAATCCCTGAGATGCTGGTATACATTGCAGAGTATTCAGTGAATGGCGAATACAGCTACCCCCCAAAAAGCCATGATCTTCAGATTCCAGATCATTATACTAATTACCTTGAGGACATTACATCCACGTTAAAGCTGGAACAACATTCCCCAGAGTCAAAACTTATCGAATTACAACGCTTTTTTTTACACAATTTCAGCTACACCCTTGACCTAGATACAACTGACACAAGGCTGCCACCGATTATCGATTTTCTGACCAATACTAAGTCTGGACACTGTGAATACTTTGCTTCAGCAACCGTGCTTATGCTTAGGAAACTTGGCATCCCTGCCAGATATGCCACTGGTTTTTCAATTCAGGAATACGATGATTTTGAACAGGCCTGGATTGCAAGAAAGTATCATGCCCACGCCTGGGCTTTGGCGTATATTGATGGGCGTTGGGTTAACGTTGACAACACTCCGCCGGACTGGGTGGTTGAAGACAAAGAAGAAGGGGTTCTCTTGGGTATCTATAATGCCTTGTCATGGGCAAGATATGCTTATAACAAATGGCGCATGGGCAATCAGGAGATTGTTCCCGATTCTTACATCTACACAATAGCTGCAATTCTAGCTGTATTTATTGGCTATCGAATCCGAAAGAGGCGGTTGCAGAAAACAGCTCCTCCAACCACCGCAGTTAATAAGTCTGCTGACTTTTCTAATCCGTGGATTCAATTTTTTAAGACAGTCGAAATGCATACTGTTGAGCGCAGAGAGCACGAGACTTTGTTTGACTGGTATAACCAGTGCTCAACCACCCTTGATGAAAAATCCGCAGTGCAGTTGCGGGAAATTATTCGTGCTTATTATAGGTGGAGGTTTGACCCTGGGGTTGATAAGAACGGATTGAGGAAGCATATTGGTGAGTTAGTTGATAATTTTTAATCACCTCTGACACTCTGGGCAATAAAAAGTAGAGCGCTGCCCCTGGCGAATCTGTTTTATTGTCCCATCGCAGCGCACACATTTTTCCCCAGTACGACCATATACATTTAACTGTTGCTGAAAGTAACCTGGTTTGCCTTCACTGTTGATGAAATCGCGTAGAGTGGTCCCACCCGACTCGATTGCCTTTTCCAAAACTGCCTTAATATTGTCTGCAAGCAAATCCAGTTGTGCGTGAGAAATATCTTTCACTGCAATCTGCGGATCAATTCCCGACATAAACAGTGCCTCATTGGCATAGATATTTCCAACACCAACCACTATATGGCTATCCATTAAAAAAACCTTGACAGCACGGGTTTTTCCTTTGGCCTTCTCAAATAAAAACTCACCATGAAAGGCATCGCTTAACGGCTCAACTCCAAGTTTAATCAAAAGTTTGTGTTGCTGCGGATCTTCATCTGTCCACAGTATACAGCCAAACCGACGCGGGTCGTGGTAACGCAATACCGTTTCATTGGCAAATTCAATATCGACATGGTCGTGCTTTTTCAGTTCCAAATGCTTATTAACCACCCTAATACCACCAGACATTCCCAGATGAATTATCAGCGATCCTTCCTGTAACCCAATCACGATATATTTACCGCGCCTACTAATCTGCTTGACCTTCTGTCCCTTTGTAAGCTCTTCAAGATCAGCAGGAACTGGCCAACGCAGACTTGGATTGCGGATATGCACCCCTACGATCACCTTGTTTTGAATGTGCGGACGGATGCCGTTACAGGTCGTCTCTACTTCTGGAAGCTCTGGCATAATTGGTATCACCCATCAGTGGTTTTAATGCATTGCGTAGGCTCAGGAACATATTGGGATTAACCCTTTCTTCCCTAGCAAGAAGTTGTTTCATATATGGGCGCTGCTTTTGCGAAACTGCCCCAGGACAGTTATCCTCGACAAGAGGCAGCTGGGCTACATTGGCAAAATCTGTTATTTGACGTTCGCGTATATATACAAACGGGCGAATAATCCTTAGGTCTCCAGCATCGTTCACATAGTGCGCCTTCATTGTTTCTAGTTTGCCAGTATAAAATGCAGACATCAGAAAGCTCTCCGCTAGATCATCCAGGTGCTGTCCCAATGCAAGGATATTATACCCCTCGCGACGCGCTGCAGTGTAAAGCATCCCTCTGCGAATGCGAGAGCAAAAAGCACAATAAGCCTCGTTTTTCATCGAGATCTTCGCCTGTTCAAAAATGGAAAATTTCTCAACAAAGTAGGTTACGCCCAAACCTTCAACATAATCCTTTAACGAAGACATGTCGTACTCTTCCACCATCGGATCCACAGTAGCCACGCCCAACTCAAAATTGATCGGAGCATAGCGCTGAAAATGGATCAGGGTATGCAGCAAGGTCATCGAGTCCTTACCACCGGAAAGCCCCATAAGCACTCGATCACCGCCTTTAATCATCTCAAAGTCGGCGATGGCTCTGCCTACATAACGTAGAAACTTTTTAGGGGGCTTGATATACTCGGACATAGATCTATCTCAAAAACAATTAATTTTACCTTGAATTTATTTCATAAACACCTATTGATTTTAATTTTAAACCTCGTGCATTTGGTTTGTAACAAGGGGGGCTTGTAAGCTATCATTGGCGAAATTCTTTATATGATATGGATACTCGAATAGATGACAGATAGATACGGCGTGATTGGCAACCCGATCAAGCACAGTAAATCCCCACAGATTCATGCTCTGTTTGCCAGACAAACCGGGCAAGACATAAGCTACGACGCAATATTTTCCGATATAGGCAAATTCATTGAAACAGTAAGAAGTTTTCAGTTCTCAGGCGGGAAAGGATTGAATGTAACCGTTCCATTCAAGCAAGAGGCATGGGAGCTTGCCGATAAACTATCTGAAAGAGCCAGGCTGGCAGGTGCAGTAAACACCCTATTGTTCAATGATGATGGCTCCATTAGCGGCGATAACACCGATGGCGCCGGCATGGTAGCAGATATAAAACTCAACCTCGAAATGGATTTCAGCGGCAAAAAGGTTTTAATACTAGGTGCCGGCGGCGCTGTTCGCGGCGTACTGCTCCCAGTAATTAATGAATCACCTGCAGATATCACCATTGCTAACCGCACTGTTTCCAAGGCTGTTGATCTTGCTGCAGCATTTGCCAACGATACAAACATCCACGCCTGCGGATTTAATCAACTTGAAGATCAGCAATTCGATATTATCATCAACGGCACCTCAGCCGGACTAGGTGGCAAAATACCTCCGATTCCTGCGTCAATAATTGGTAATGGCTGCTGCTGTTACGACATGGTATACAGCGACGAACCTACCACATTTGTAAAGTGGGCACAAAACAACGGTGCGGCAATATCATCCGACGGTTTAGGGATGCTTGTTGGACAGGCAGCAGAGTCGTTTTATATATGGCGCGAGGTTATGCCTGAAACAAGATCTGTTATGCAGGTATTAAGGCCGTACTAGCAATTTGCTGAGCTTGGCCGCTCTGCACCAACCTACATCAATACCCGCCATTCCTGCATGAGCGGGAATGGCGTACTCCTAGGGTTTAAATTAATTACTGCCTTAACTTTCGCTTGTAACGCTTTAACAGGTAATCGATAAACTCCCAGTTATAGCTAAGGCCTTCGTTTTCTTTACCTTTTTCCAGCAAATCAAGCCCTGCCTGGGTGAATTTTATCTCTTTATAGCTTCCGCCAGATTGCTTCCAGGACTCGCGCTCACGACGTTTTCTCTGGGCTGAATTAAGTGGCATCCTATCTAGTGTCATTATTATATCCTCCTCATACTTATCTGCTTCTTCAGTAACTGCTATAACTACTTACACCTGCAGATTTATCCCTTTTAGGGCTATTTATATACGTATCTAACTGCTGTCATCTGTTCCTAGTATTTGTGACATTTTGCAGCTTTCCAGCTTGATCTTGCACCGATATACGGCTAGCCGGTATTATCAATACTCGCATAAAATACCAGCACTTTTCAATAGCATATTATTGATTTTAATGACTTTTTATTGTGCGGCGCAATAAGTTATGTTCTATTATTGACCAACAAATGCTTTAGAATACTTAAGCTTGGAGCATAGAGTCTCGATATTCCCGCTTACTCAGGAAAGACATGCTTTTTGTTAGGAGTACGATAAAATAGTAATTATTAAATTGTTGTGGCCATTCGATAATAATCTATCGCTGTTTCAGCCCCCTCCAAATGCTCCACCAACAACCCAATTGTTCTTAACGCTTCTCTGGTAGGCTTACGATCGATACTTGCCTGCATATATTCTTTGGCTCTGGTCCAGATCTGCGCTCTTTCCGCAAGTCTTCCGGCTGCAAGCAGTAAATCAGGGTCATCTGGATACTGCTTTAACCATACCTCTGCCTTGGCAAGCATTTTTTCAGGGTGAGAAATCTTTATCTTGCCATACTGTTCTATCAACTTTGGATTCCAGTTTTTCTTCAACGCATCGCTAAGCACTTTTTCTGCTTCATTTGGTGCGCCGTCACCGATCAGTCCACTAGCATATTTGGATATCACCTCGGCATTGAGGCGCATAATCTTTGGCAGATTACTCCAGCTTGCCTTCAGCACTTCCAGACCGCTGTTTTGCGCTGTATCCAGAAGTGCTATGGTTGAGTTCACCTCAATATCTATTGCTGTTCTCTCATCGACAATTTTCTTTCTCTTGGCTATCGGAATCAGGGCATGTAGCGACTGCCAATCCTGTGCCTGTTCATAACCTTCTATCAGGTGCTGCATAACCGGTTCGTGATTAGGTTTAATCTGGTTAAGATGCCCCAGTTTTGCCAGCGCTGATTCGTTATTTCCGCGTTCTAAATGGAGTAGGGATTGCACAAACCCTATCGCAAATTCCGGACGATTTTTACCGATAGCAGCCTTGGCAAAATACTTATCACTCTTGGCAAAATCCCCCTGGCAGTGGGCCGCAATAGCTGCTCCAATATAGTTTAGCTGAGGACGCTCGCTGTTTTTTATATCTGCTGTCAGCTTTTTCTCAGCATCTGCATAACACCCTTCTGCAAGGAAGGTAATCCCCTGATAAAACTTCTTGCGTGCCTCGGCTCTTTTTCTACTACTAAACCATAAAGAAAGCTGTCCTGGAGTCCCGATAATCGCCTTTACGATAAGAAGAGCTAATAAGAGTACACCAAAAGCAAGCCCTACCATTATCAGCGCAAATGTGAGAGTCATTTCAATTCTGGTATTGGCTACATGGATCAATACATAACCTGTATGTTCTTTCACAAAATAGCCAAATGTCATACTAAAGGCTATAACCAGAATTACAAAAATTAATCGTTTCATTTAATCTGTGCCTTTATAGCTTCAGCCCTTTGGATTGATGCCTTTTCTGCAAGAATCAGGTCGATTGTTGCACTGATGTTCGGTAATTGCGGATTCAGCTCGATTTTTTTAAGCTCCCAGATCATTTTAACTGTATCCAGTACTTTCTGGTCGTTTTTATCAAAATAGCGATTAACCCAGCTCTCAATGATTTGCAGATTGCTATTGAACAACTGCTGATCTCTATTTGCCAGCGAAATGCGCATTGTCTGTATCTTTAGTTCCAGGTTCTGATTCAGGTATTCCCTAGTTTCCGGGTTCATCATTGGCACCACAACATCCTGGTCATGATTAATCACAATATAGCTATTCATGGTTTCCTTAAAAGTAGAGATAGCCCTGCTCATCTTCCTGCCCCAAATGCCCTGATCTTCCACTCCAGTTGGATCCTGCTTGTCAGGCGCGGTTGATTCTACTTTTCCTGTTTCAAGGCCAATTTGCGGCTTCGGTATTGGCAGCTCCCTGATTTTCATCTCAATGGAGTTAAGCATTTGCGCAACCTTAACAAGCGGAGGCAGCTTAACAGCTTTGAGTGCATTGATGTCATCAACAATGCGCTGCCTTAATGGGTACAGGCGTTGATCCTGCTGGCGACGGATCTTTTCGTTTGCAGTTTCCAGTGCCGCGATTGCTGTATACATATCTTTATTAAAAGTAAGGCGGTTATTGGCGATTGTTGCCAGGTAGTGCACTTCTGCCAACGCCCAATCGAGCTTATTTTTTGCGGCAATATCCATGAGGCGATCAATATCACGTTCCAAACCTTTGCGTTTTGATCTCTCTTTATCCAGCTCACGCTCTAATCTCACCACCTCGGAGCCAATCTTTGCCGCTGTGTCTTTAGTTATTTTGTTAAGTTTACCATCTATTTTGGCATTAACACTCTTGCCGATTGTTTCGAACTCTTCTGCCTGCCGGTTCAAGTTGGTGCGAATTGCATCAATACTCGAGGAAAAGTCCTGACTTTCGGTAATTCTGGCTATATCCTGTTGCTTTTTTTCAAGCTGTTGTTGCTGTTGCCACAAATAATAGCCGCCATAGGCACCAGCTGCTATCAATAGCAACGATAACACGCTTAGAAAAACTGCAAACCTGCTTTTAACTACGGTAACGTGAGATTCAACAGCGATCTCTTCCACCACCTCGGGGATCTCGGATTCAATATAATCTTCTTCGTTTTCAACCAGTGGATCGACATTCTCCGCCAGCGTATCAGTTTCCTCAGAAGCAGCCTCTGTAGCTTCCTGTCGTTGTTTTTTTTCAGGCTGATTTTTTTCAAGTCCCGGCTGTTCTTGCTCAGGCTGATCTTGTTCTGCCATTTTCTTTTCAGAGTCGGTTTGCTCTTGTTTATCTTGCGACATTTGTTTTCCTTCGAACGTTATGCAGCTTTTCTTTTCAATTACTGCTGATCACCACGCTCACGTAAAAATTTCCTTACATCTGACACATGCCTTCTGCTCACTTCAAGGTTATCATCGCAGTGCCTTAGTGTGACATGATAGCGGTTTGGCTCGCTTTTCTCCAAACCAATAATAAACTTTGATGCTACCAGGGTACTGCGATGGATACGTAAAAACTTCCGCCCAAACTCTTCTTCCAGTGATTTTAATGATTCTTCTATCAACACTTCACCACCGTAATATTTTATGGTTACGTATTTTTGATCCGCATGAAAATACAGGATCTCGCTAACTGGTATCAGCTCGAGATTGCCTCGTACCCGGCATAGAATTTCGGTACGAGCATCAGAGACTTCTTCTGATGTTGTCTCTATTGCCTCCAGCTGGTTTGGGGTCAGTTTTTTTGCTTTTTCCAGAGCACGTTCCAGCCTATCGATACGGATCGGCTTCAACAGATAGTCAATCGCATTGGCCTCAAAAGCTTCCAAGGCATACTCACCAAAGGCGGTAGTAAATATCACTGATGGAGCGAGATCCAGAATCGCCATCTGCCTTGCCGCCTGGATACCATCCATTCCAGGCATTCTAATATCCATAAGCACGATGTCCGGAGCCAGCCTTGCACAAAGATTAAATGCTTCAAGACCATTTGATGCCTCGCCAATTATCTCAACATCGCTGATTCCAGTAAGCAGCTCTTTCAACCTGGCTCTTGCCAGAACCTCATCATCTACAATTAATACTTTCATCTTTTAATTCTCTGATAGGGAATTCGTACCTCTACTGAAAAGTAGCTTCCATCTTCCCGCATAACCAATTTCCCTGGTGGGTTGTATGACAATTCCAACCGTTCCCGGATGTTTTTAATTGCTATCTGATGCCCTTTGCGAGTATTTTTCTTTTCGCTCTCATCGGGCATGGAATTAACCACCAATATTACTACTTCACTCTCTTTGAGACGA
This sequence comes from Gammaproteobacteria bacterium, assembly GCA_004796365.1. Lineage (GTDB taxonomy): Bacteria > Pseudomonadota > Gammaproteobacteria > QZLD01 > QZLD01 > QZLE01. The sequence goes on from QZLE01000176.1 coordinate 11,381, forward strand.
GCGGAAAATTGCACAGTACCTCCGTTCACCCTGGGTTCTATCCCATGATATACCGCATTTTCCAATAAAGGCTGCAATATGACCGGAGGAATGAGAGCTCCAAGAGGAGCCTCAGCAATATCCCATTTCATCTCCATTCTTTCTCCCAGGCGTAGCTGTTCGATCCGCAAATAACGTTTTGCCATCTCAAGCTCTTGCCCGAGAGTGTGCTTTTTATCCGACCCAGAAAGGCTCATGCGAAATAGGTCTGCAAGATCTTCAATTGTTTGTTCTGCTACATCTGGCTGGCTTCGCACCAATGCGGCTATGGTATTCATACTATTAAAAAGGAAGTGCGGCCTGATTCTAGACTGCAGGGCCTGAACCCGCGCACGACTTTCCGCAATCAGGCGGCGATGCACCTGGTGCTGCAGATACAAATAGCGCAAAGCAATTACTGCCACAATCGCTGCAATCGCTACGTTTTTACCTAAAAACATCAGATGGGCCTCTTCGGCAACCTTCACGGCATACAATAACTGAAATGACAGCTCGCTGGTTATCAGTGTTACCAAAATTATCACCGCATAGCTGACACAAGCAATCATCGTTACCGAACTATTTTGCAAAACTGTTCGAAGGGCTACTATTGCTCCGGCACTACCAAGAACCGTCCACTGCACAAACAAAGACTTCATACTCAGCTGGTGCATAAAATCGACCCCCCAAGTATCAGCCAGCACCAGCAATATCGCCAATAGCTCACCGACTACAATCAGGGTAAGAACATTTCTGACTCCACCAAGATTGGGAAGAAATAATTGTTCGTCTTGTTCGCGCAAGTCCATAAACTCCTTTTGTCCTTCTATAAATTTAGCCTGAATATCGGATAAAAGCACTGACTATGCGGAAAATTCCCCGTCTTATCTTTCCAATATCTGATTCTGAGTTAAAATAGCTGTAATTTCAGACTTAAATAAAGGTTTATATATTCAAATGGGTAATGATAATAGTTCTTCCACTATGTGGAATGGTCGTTTTACCGAATCAACCGACGCATTCGTTCAGGCGTTTACCGCATCTGTAAATTTTGACAACCGTCTTTACCGCTATGATATTGAAGGTTCTATAGCTCACGCCAAGATGCTGAAAAAGGTTGGCATTCTAACCAAAGCTGAACGAGACAGCATTCTTGATGGTTTGAACACCATCTTGCAAGAGATTGAAGACGGTAGTTTCAGCTGGTCTGTTGCCCTAGAAGATGTACACATGAATATAGAATCGCGCCTGACCCAGCTTATTGGCGATGCCGGCAAAAAACTGCACACAGGTAGATCACGTAATGACCAGGTCGCTACTGACATCCGTTTGTACATGCGTGCAGAGATCGATTTTATTCTAGAAGAGATCCTGCGCCTACAAGAGGGACTAATCGAGCAAGCAAAAAAACATGCCGACACTATAATGCCTGGATTCACCCACCTGCAGGTGGCACAACCGATAACCTTTGGGCACCATATGCTGGCATGGCACGAGATGCTATCCCGCGACTATGAACGTCTTGTTGACTGCCGCAAGCGCGTTAACGTAATGCCGCTTGGCTCAGCCGCCCTGGCCGGAACCACCTACCCGATCGACAGAGACTACACATGCGAACTGCTCGGCTTTGAGCGCCCTTCATATAACTCTTTGGATGCCGTAAGTGATCGCGACTTTGCGATTGAGTTTTGCGCTGCTGCTGCACTTACCCTTACTCACCTGTCGCGCTGTTCGGAAGAGCTTATTATCTGGACCTCTGCACAGTTCGATTTTATCGATCTTCCAGATCGTTTTTGCACCGGATCTTCCATCATGCCACAGAAGAAAAATCCGGATGTGCCAGAGCTGGTACGCGGTAAAACCGGCAGGGTTAATGGCCACTTGATTTCACTGCTGACACTTATGAAGTCACAGCCGCTGGCATACAACAAGGATAATCAGGAAGACAAAGAACCATTATTTGATGCCGTAGATACCCTGAAAGGTTCTCTGCGCGCATTTGCCGACATGATACCTGCCATCGATCCGAAAAAAGAGGCTATGCGTAAGGCCGCAATACAGGGATTTGCCACCGCCACAGACCTTGCAGACTATCTGGTGCGTAAAGGGATTCCGTTTAGAGACTCACATGAGGTGGTGGGCAAGGCAGTACGTTTTGGTATTCAAAACAGTATGGACCTTAGCGAGATGTCACTGCAGCAGCTGCAACAGTTTTCAGACAAGATAGAAGAGGATATCTTCGATGTACTGGCCCTGGACGGTTCGGTTAACGCCAGAAACCACACAGGCGGAACTTCTCCGACACAGGTATTAAGACAGGTAGCGATTGCACAGCAGCGATTAGAAGAGCTAAAAAAGCAGCTTTAAGATCTGTACTCGGCGTTAATCTTCACATAATCATACGAGAAATCACAGGTCCAAACCTGCGCCGCTGCATCTCCGCGCTGCAGGTCTACAGTTATAGTGATCTCATCATGATCCATCTCTTTTTGCCCGGCCTGCTCAGTATATTGCGGATCAGGGTTGCCGTTTCTGATAAGGCAGGTTGCCCCGATAAACAGCGATACCTTGTCAATCTCCAGCTCTTCAACCCCGGATCTGCCAACAGCAGCAAGGATTCTGCCCCAGTTCGGATCGCTAGCAAATAACGCTGTTTTTACCAGTGGCGAATGAGCTATGGTAAAGGCTACCTGCTCTGCCTCTTCTTCGGTTTTGCAGTTTTGTACATCGATAGTGATGAATTTGGTTGCTCCTTCACCATCGCGTACCAGTGCCTGAGCCAGCACCTTGCAAACTCTTTCTACGGCCTGTGCGAACAATTCTAGTTCTTCACTTTCTTCCCTGATCTGCGGCGCTGCGCTTTGTGCCGTTGCTACAAGAACCAACGCGTCATTAGTGGAAGTATCTCCATCAACGGTTACGCGATTAAAGGTTCTTGTTACTGCTGTAGATAGCACCTTCTGCAGTAATGGGGAGTCGATATAAGCATCTGTGGCAATATAGCCAAGCATGGTCGCCATATTAGGTTTGATCATGCCCGAACCTTTGGAGATACCAGTGATTACTACATCTTTATCACCAATCTTGATAACCTCAGATACGCCCTTGGGCACGGTATCTGTAGTCATTATTCCATGCGCAGCAGCATCCCAGCCATTTTCAGACAACTCAGCATAAGCATTAGGTATACCCAGCTCAAATTTATCAATAGATAGCTGCTCACCGATCACACCTGTTGAAAACGGCAATACCTCACTGCTATTTACTCCGGCAACATCGGCAACAATTTCGCAGCATTTTTTGGCAATTTCCAAACCCTGCTCACCAGTGCCAGCATTGGCGTTACCAGTATTGACCAGCAGGTATCTTGGTTCAACTTTTGCCAGATTTTTTTTAGCAACAGTTACCGGTGCTGCGCAGAATGCATTATTAGTAAAGGTTGCAGCCACTGCTGAACCCGAAGCAATCTCCATCAGCACCAAATCACGACGATCCGGGTATCTGATCTCTGCCTTGGTAGTACCAAGCTTAAAACCTTTGATCGGGTGCATTATTGGTAGTTTGCTGATGTTAACTGCCATTATTTATCCTCTACTATCCTAATTTACCGTGGCATTGTTTGTACTTCTTGCCAGAACCACATGGGCAAGGATCATTTCTGCCAACTTTTTCTTGCGCCCTTACAAACGGCTGCCTGGTCGGCTTCTTTTGCTTCTGTTCCTGCTCATTTTCTTCTGCAGCATTCGTCTGTGCATGCTTAAACTCCATCTCCTGCTGCTGCGCCTCTTCGCGCTTACGCCTCTCCATCTCCTCAACCTCTTCCTGGGTTTGAATCTGGACACGGCTCAGAATCTGGATAACGCTTTGCTTGTATTTCTCCAGAAGCTCAAGGAACATATTAAATGCTTCTTTTTTGTATTCCTGTTTTGGATCTTTTTGTGCATATCCACGCAGATGAATACCTTGGCGCAGATGATCCATTGCTGCCAGATGCTCCTTCCACAGGCGATCAAGTTCGGAAAGCATAATCTGTTTTTCAGCAAGACGCATAATGTCTGAACCAACACCATTCTCTTTAGTTGTATATGCGTACACAACCGCGTCATGAATCTTTTGCTCCAATGTCTCGGCATGCAGCTCTTTGTCTTCGTTAAGCCATTCTTGAATCAGGAGTTTGCTACCAAAACCTTCTTCAATCGCCTTTTCCAGACCTTCAATATCCCACTGTTCGTCAATACTGCCCGGCGGAACAAATTCTGAGAACACCTTGGCAACCACATCCTGACGAATTGATACAACTGAATCAGATACGTCTTCCAGATCCATCAGATCGTTACGCTGCTCATACACCACTCGGCGCTGGTCATTTGCTACATTATCGTACTCAAGCAGGTGTTTACGAATATCAAAGTTGTGCCCTTCCACCTTACGCTGTGCATTTTCAATAGCGCGATTTACCCACGGGTGCTCAATCGCCTCACCACGTTCCATACCAAGCCTTTTCATCATTCCTGATACTTTTTCAGAGGCAAAGATGCGTAGTAGGCTATCTTCCATCGACAGATAAAATCTGGAAGAGCCCGGATCACCCTGACGCCCAGCACGACCCCGCAACTGATTATCAATACGGCGAGACTCATGCCTTTCGGTACCAATAATATGCAAACCACCAGCTGCCAGAATCTGCTCATGAACCTTTTGCCAGTTTACCTTAACCTCTTCGATTTGCGCCTCGGTGGCATCTTCCCCAAGCTCTGAAATCGCAGCTTCCAGGTTACCACCCAGAACAATATCAGTACCACGGCCCGCCATATTGGTGGCGATAGTAACTGCACCAGGCTTACCAGCCTGAGCCACGATTGTAGCCTCACGTGCATGCTGTTTGGCATTAAGAACTTCGTGTTCAACACCTCCCTTGGTCAAAACCTCAGAAAGCATCTCTGATGTATCAACCGAAACAGTACCAACCAGTACCGGGCGGCCCAGCTTTTGGTTTTCACGGATATCCTCAATCACCGCTTCAAACTTTTCTTCGGCAGTCAGATAAACCAAATCAGCCCTATCATCACGAATCATCGGCTTATGCGTCGGAATAACAACAACCTCGAGCCCGTAGATCTGCTGGAATTCGAATGCCTCAGTATCCGCTGTACCAGTCATACCAGAAAGCTTGTTATACAGGCGGAAATAATTCTGAAAGGTGATCGAGGCATAGGTTTGCGATTCATTCTGAACCCTTACCCCTTCTTTGGCTTCTACCGCCTGATGCAAACCATCACCCCAGCGTCTACCTGGCATGGTTCTACCAGTAAACTCATCAACGATCACTACCTCACCATCAACTACCAGATAATCAACTTCTTTTTGGAACAAAGCATGAGCGCGCAGTCCGGCATTAATGTGATGCATCAACATGATATTTCCGGAGCTATACAGGCTGTCACCTTCTTGAAGTAGACCTGCCCCGGTTAGCAGTTCTTCAACATGCTCGTGTCCTCTTTCACTCAGGTAAACCTGCTTTTGCTTCTCGTCTACCCAGTAATCACCATCACCCTCTTCTTCCGGTTGACGGATTAACTTAGGGATTATCTTATTAATCTGCTGATAAGTCGCGCTGGTATCTTCCGCCGGACCGGAGATAATCAATGGGGTTCTAGCCTCATCAATAAGGATCGAATCAACTTCGTCCACAATTGCAAAATTCAACTCTCGCTGAACGCGGTCTTCGGCACTAAAGGCCATGTTGTCACGCAGATAATCAAAGCCAAATTCGTTATTGGTTCCGTAGGTAATATCCGCTGCGTATGCCTCTTTCTTCTCTTCCGAGCTCATTCCGGCAACAACAACACCAGTCGTAAGTCCAAGGAAACCATACAGCTTACCCATCCAGGCGGCATCACGCTTTGCCAGGTAGTCATTCACTGTTACAACGTGAACTCCCTTACCGCTTAGCGCATTGAGGTATGCCGCCAATGTTGCTACTAGGGTTTTACCTTCACCTGTTCTCATCTCGGCGATCTTGCCGCTATTAAGCACCATGCCACCGATAAGCTGCACGTCAAAGTGGCGCATCTCCATAACGCGCTTTCCAGCCTCCCTGACTACAGCAAATACTTCTGGTATCAGGTCTTCAAGCGTCGATCCGTTTTCAAGTCTTTGCTTAAACTCCGCCGTCTTGGCCTGCAATTGCTCATCAGACAACTGCCCAGCATCTTTTTCAAGCAAATTAGCTGCCTGAACCTGCTTTTTTAACTTTTTTATAACTCTGTCGTTTCTACTACCAAAGATCTTGCTAAATATGTTTGTAAACATCGACTTGACAACCTGTAATTCGTTGATTTTCAGTGCGCTGAGCTATTCCCTCAGCGTGTCTCCACCCCAGATACTCGCGCACAAATTCGGGATAACAATATACATCATTAAGAACAAAAATGCAGTTGATGAGGCCTTGATTTTTAAATGGGGGGCTTGGATTAGCAATTCAAGGGGTAGTAATATTAATTTTGTGTTACAAAACTACAGACTTAATATAAATAATTGTTACCAGGGTGTTTTTTTCCATGCCTGAAAAATGGTTTTGAATAAATGGTAGTAAATATCAGCGAATATACTTCAGGGGATTAACGGCCTTACCGTTTTTTCGGACTTCAAAGTGAAGATGAGGCCCTGTCGAGCGACCGGAACTACCCATTTTGGCAATTACCTGCCCTTTTTTCACCAGCTCCCCAACCTTTGCATCAAGGCTATCATTATGAGCATATCTGGTGGTAATCCCTTTACCGTGGTCAATTTCAACCATTTGTCCATAGGCCCAACGTTTCCCAGACCAGGTAACGATACCATCCGCCACTGCAACGATATCCGAGCCTCTCTTTCCCGCCAGGTCAACTCCACTATGAAATGCTGTTTTACCGGTAAACGGATCCTTACGTTTGCCAAAATAGGATGAAATCCAGCCTTTCTTGATTGGACGTCTGGAAAGCTTGGTCTTAGTTTCCACCTTTTCTCGCAAAAAAAAGCTTTGTAGATAATCAAGCTGCTGCTGTTTGCCATCGATCTTTTGCTGTAAAACCCTTAGCGACTTAGCAAACTCATCCGCACTAACCTGACTACTGGAGATAGTCTTAACCTCTTCATAGACACCACCCTGAGCTGGGTCGTTATCAAAAGCAAACTCTTCCTTGTCGATTTTGGCAAGTCCCGCCAGACGCTCACCAAATGCATTTAAACGAATTATCTGCGCATTAATTTCGCCAACCTTTCTGGTAAGTAGCTCCGCATCCGCCTGAGCGATATAGTTATCCATCTCGATCTTGATTCTTTTTTGCTCAAGCTCGGCAACAACCAGTTTCAGCTCTTCAATCTCTTTCTGGGTTTCGGCCACCTGCTGCTTATCAACAGCAACTTCGATACTTGCCCCCTGATTACCGGCAAAATATCCGGCACCAGCAAGAACAATAACAAAAAGTAGGAGCGCTCCAAGTTGCGCACCCAGACCCAAACTTATTTTGCGAAACTTACCCGCTCGCCCTGTTAGTAGTATTATTTCCATGACTTAGATATTAGTATAGTAATTCAAATATATCTTTTGCTAAAATCACAATTTGATCACAGTATCGACCATTTATCTGAAAAATCGACCTTTTTTATGAAAAAAACCAACTTTCAGCAACCAATTTCAGTTTTTGAAGAGCGCCAAAGCACTACTTCAAAGCTAATTTCTGCTGCAATAAAACATAAAGAGATAACGAATAAGATTCGTTCGTACCTCCCTGTTGAACTTGCTGAGCACTGCGAATTTGGCTCGATAAAAGGCAGCTCTATGATTATTTTTTCTGACTCCGCAGCCTGGGCTACCAGGCTCCGCTTCCACTCCAATGAACTGGTAAGATATCTCAACCAGGAGTATAAATACAGCCTAACATCAATAAAATTCAAGATCGCCCCAATCAAGGGCAAACGCAAAAAACCAAAACCGCAACCTTTTCACATAGATAAAGAAAATATCAACTCCATAAGGCAATTATCATCTTCTGTTACCAACGAAGAGCTTGGTGACGCACTTGCACACCTGGCGGATGTGATTGAAAAAAAGTCTGAGCCTTGAATTGTCGAAATTCCAAGTCAATTCAATAATGACCAAACTATTATTTGCCAGCGCGAAGCAACCCCCCTAGCCCCGCCTCTTCCAAAGCATTATTAAGCAACTTCCTTATCTCCCCAGGACTATCAAGCAGCAGTGCCTTATCCAGAAGGTCCTCAGCCCTTGATTTGGCAATAGTACGGATCACCCACTTGATGCGATTGATGCTAGATGAGGTCATACTTAGTCCATCGATACCCATGGCAAACAGCAACACTGCAGCTGCCGGATCAGAAGCCATGGTTCCGCAAACACAAACAGTTTTTCCAGTCCTTTGCCCTGCGTCTGCAACCTGCAAGATTGCCCGGAGAACCGCTGGGTGCAATTCATCGTAAAGATCTGCAACTCTGGAATTGTTCCGGTCTACAGCCATTAAATATTGAGTCAAGTCATTACTACCAATCGATAGAAAATCGACCCGGCGCGCGATGGCATCAGCAAGATAAACTGCGGATGGCACTTCAACCATAGCTCCAACTTGCGGTTTGGTTACCATGATTCCTTCATCCTGTAGCTCTTTAGTTACACGATCGAGCAATGCTATCGATTCATCCAATTCGGACAAACAACTGACCATTGGAAACAATACATGCAGATTTCCCAAACCAACATTCGCAGATAGCATTGAACGTAATTGGGTGGCAAAGATCTCGGGGTGATCAAGGGTAACCCTGATTCCGCGCCAACCCAGGAAGGGATTATCTTCTTCAATCGGAAAATATGGCAGTGCCTTGTCACCTCCGATATCAAGAGTTCTTAACACAACTTGATGTGGGGCGCAGGGCTCAAGGATCTCACGGTACAACTCCGTTTGCTCTCTTTCTCCTGGGAATCTGTCCCGGGTCATAAACGGGAACTCGGTGCGGTGCAGGCCAATACCTTCCGATCCACTTTCCAACGCGTAGTTCACATCTGATATAAGCCCTGTATTGGAATATAGTTTTACTATGGCACCATCCGGGCTTTCTGCCGGCAGGTCTCTTAATTCGCCTAAACTTTCAGATAATTCATCCTCTTCCTTGATCAAGCGATTATATTCGCGCACTACTGCACGAGGCGGATCTAGATAACATCTACCGCTATAGCCGTCAACGATCATGCGCCTGCCGTCAACAAGATTTAGCGGCAGCTCACTTACACCCATTACCGATGGAATTCCTAAGGCGCGTGCGAGGATCGCCACATGTGAGGTAACCGAACCTTTGGTGCATACAACACCAGAAAGTTTATTTCTTGGGATCTCTGCCAATTGCGCCGGTGTTATATCTTCACCGACCAGGATGGTTCCTTTGAGGTATTTAGGTTTTACCTTGGCATCATCTAGAAGATGCATCAAAACCCGCTTTCCCAATCCCTTTACATCACTGGCGCGCTCACGTAGATACGGATCTTCCATATCCTCAAAGGCACGCACATGTTCTAAGATTGTGTCGCGAAATGCAGCACCTGCCCATTTGTTTCCATGCTCTATTCGAGCTAAGGTATCGTCGATCAGACTTCCGGTTTCAAGCATTCCAACATAAGCATCAAATACCATACGATCATCATCTGTCAGATGCTCTGTCATCTTGTTGCTGAGACTTTTTATCTCTTCTCGGGTGGTTTGGATTGCAGACATTATTGCATCAATCTCAGTCTGCTGATCTTGTGCTTCCCTGTCACAGATCCCTTTCAGACTTATTGCAACCTGTGAAGTTACAGCCGTACCAATAACTATTCCGGTACCTCCGGCAACACCACGCATTGCCAACACACGAGCTTTTTTACCTTTTTGAATCTCTTTAATACTGCTGCTTATCTCACTCACAGAGATAATATTTGCCAACTGGGCCATTAGTGTCATTAGCAGCGTGACTTCATCTTCACTAAAGACTCTGGTTTCCTTGGTCTGAACTACAGCCACACCTACTGGCTTTCGCAAATGGATTATCGGCACACCTAAAAATGAACGGAACTTTTCTTCCCCAGTACCGGCAATGTATCTGAAATTAGGGTGATCAAATGCATCCGAAAGATTTATCGGTTCTGCCCTATTTGCAACCAAACTCACCAAACCTTCATCGCTGGCAAGACAGGCTTTTCCGACCGCCTCTGGATTCAGACCAACAGAAGACATGAGAACAAAATTTTCTGTATCCGGCTGCCTTAGATATACAGAGCAAACATCTACAGCCAGCATCTCAGAAACGCGGCTAACTATAATATTCAAGCCAGCAGAGAGATCTTCAACTGCATCAACTTCACTAATTATTCTGTCTAATGACTTTATCATTCAATTATCCAATAGATGGGCTTGCACCTACAGGTATTTATCCAATACATTTTTTGCAAAAAACTCCAGCGCCTGGTTATAAACGTTCTTTTTAAATGAAACCACTTCCTTTAGCGGAAACCAATAGTCAACCCATCGCCAGTCATCGAACTCAGGGGTATCGGTACCGTCTATCGTAATGGCATCGTCATCCGTTAATAGACGAAGCAAAAACCATACCTGCTTTTGCCCGATACATAACGGAAACTGGTGCTGCCGAATAAGATTTTGCGGCAAATCGTATTTAAGCCAGCCGTCTGTACGTGCCAGAATCTTAATATCATCTGGAGACAAACCAATCTCTTCTTTTAACTCTCGATACAAGGCATCTTCAGCAGTCTCACCTTTTCTAATCCCACCTTGGGGAAACTGCCAGGCATTCTGACCAATCCTGCGCGCCCACAGGACATGGTTTTCCTTATTTAGAAGAACTATCCCTACATTTGGCCTGTAACCGTCATCATCAATCACTTTCTAAACCTATACACATCGCTTCTGCAGCAGAAGAAAATTACCAGTAGATGAACCCACACCTACATATTGTATAATAAGACAGCATTTTTTTCTTATGTTAAAGCTTATATCTTGTAATAATGACATTCATCACAAGCAATTGTTCAGGAGAATACTGGTGACACTAGCAATTTTTGATCTCGACAACACCCTTTTAGGCGGAGATAGTGACCAACTTTGGGGCGATTTTTTTGCTGAACACGCAAACCTTGACAAAGTAGAACGTGTAGCCAGAGGGCACAAATATTACCAAGACTATGTTGCTGGCATCCTAGATGTGGATGAGTTTCTTAAATTTACACTCGAACCGCTATCCATGTTTCCCATGGATATCTTAAAGAAGTGGAGAGATGAGTTTATAGAATCTCACATCAAAGAAATTGTTCTCCCAAAGGCCATAGACTTAGTTGCTGAACACAGATGCAATGGCGATACCCTAATGATCATTACCGCAACCAATAGTTTTTTGACCCAACCCATTTCAGACCTATTCCATATCCCCATATTGCTGGCCACACAGCCTGAAATTAAAGATGGAAAATTTACTGGGAACTATACTGGCGTTCCAACCATGGGAATCGGAAAAGTCACAGCGCTTCATAATTGGCTTACGAATAGCGAAGAGACCTTGGAGGGAAGTTATTTTTACAGCGATTCAGCGAATGATATACCACTGCTTGAAGAAGTAGCGCACCCTGTAGCTGTTGATGCGGATAAAAGATTAACCAAACATGCAGAGGAGAAAGGCTGGAAAAGAATATCGTTACGATAATCTGATTTATTAATATTCTTAATTCAGAGGGAGTCAAACACTTATCCCGCCAGTGGCAGGATGGATTGCAGAAATATATCCTGCCTTAAACTTACGCGCTACGCTTATTTGCTATCGCGAATGTTGTCTCAGAGATATCATCAAGCTCTAGCATCTCATTTAAACTATCAATAAGCCTGCAGGCATCGCCTAGCGAGTCAACCGGATCGCCAATATCATTTCCTTCAACATCTGTAATGATATATTGAGCAGCACTCTCAGTGCCATCGTCAAAGATCCTTATTATCGGCGTAATATCAAAGTTTTTATACAAAATACTTGGTTCATAGCGTACAGCCATATCACATTCCTTTGAGTTTACATACACTATAGATAGTAGTTCATAATCCTGTAACATACAATATATAGTGCTGATTAATTTTCTGCGCTTCAATTTTACATTAATTCGCCTTTATAGCAAAACAAAGAATTGCGAACACCCAATAATACAAGTCCCGCAAGCAACGAGTCGCGACTAGCGCAACCTTTTGTAATCAAACACTTTATGCATCTTATTGCTTGCGTTAGTTAAAAAGTTTAGGTACATTGTATGTGATGGAATTCACAAAAATATTACGAATATAATAATTTAACGATTTACAAAAATAATAATTCTTTGGAGGAAAACATGAACAACAAAAACCTTGGCTTACAGTCTTTAGCTGTAGTAGCTCTCGCATTTTCTACAACCACCTTTGCACTATCACCACCAGTTTGTGATGAAATAACTGCAACAAATGCCCAGCATATTGAAAACGGCCTAGCTGAAGCCTGCAACTTCTTTTCTGTATGCTCCACTGGTGACAAGCAGGTAATTGGCTACAGCTGGACCAGTTCAAGCACAGAAACCACACTTTATACCGATGGCAGTGGTGCCGGATATAAGATTCAGCCTGAACAGTGTAAGGTAGTAGATCCTAGAAGCTGCCCAACAACTGAAGATACCCTTGCCGCACTTAAAGAAAGTGGCCTAGCTGAAGACTGCGGAACCTATAGCATCTGTTCAACTGGCGACAATAAGACACTTGGCTACAGCTGGTTAGCAAAATACTCTAAAGTAAAAGTTTACAAAGGCACTGACGACCTTGGCTATACAACAGATCCAAAAAATTGCGGTCAAATCGAGCCATTTGCTGACCTAGCCGTTACCGCAAAATCCGATAAATATAATGTTAAGCCAGGCGAAATTGTAACTATCTCTATCGACCTTAATAACATCGGCAATACTGACTCAAATGATACTGCCACCATCAATGCTTATGTCGCAATGATTGACGGCTGCAGCGAAACCGACTGCGCACCTAGTGGTGAACTAACGATTCTTGAAGTTAATTCTTCTGACGCCAACTGTGATGCCGATGGCTATTCACTTTCCTGCGTAGCAGGGCCTATTGCCTCTGGCGACTCTGTTTCTGTTAATGTTACTGCTCAAGCCGCAGGCGATGGCCCTGTTATGCTTGATATCTACACTGCTGCAGAAGACGATGCCGATACAAGCAACAATAACACTTATCTCAATTTTGAAGTAAAAGACATTGTTATTGAAGATGATATCACTTATATCGAGCCTGCAATTAACATTATTAGTGGCAGCGAGCTGCCAAATACTGAAAATTTGGCATTTACTAGTGATGGCTCGCTATATGTAGCTCAAGCAAATTACGGTGGCTCAATCTACAGAATAAGCAAAGACGCGAATGGCAAGTATAAAGCCCACAGCTTTGTTCAGGGCCCAGATAATTGCAGATTTTCCGGCATGACAGCCACAGACATGACCCTATATGCCGCCTGCCAAACCCAGTCATCCGGCACATACCTAATGAAGATCGAACTACTCGATGATATTCTTGATATTCAATCTAAGAAACTTGATATCGAACACGGTTTAGCAAACGGTATGGCTGTTGGGCCGAACGGCTCTATCTACATTTCTGATAGCAGCAGCGTTGTTACTACAATCATTAAGGTTACCATCACAAACCCTGAAACCTTTGAGTTTACTGCTGAACCATGGCTTGATAAGGAATACGCTATCAACATGCCAAACGGCATTCAAATTGAAGGTGATCTGATGTATTTTGCTGATCGCTATAAGATTCGCACTATAAAAATTGAAGCTGACGCTCCTGGAGCAATAGAAGACTTCTATACAACGGATAACTCTATGCTGATTGACGACTTTGCCATCACTCCAACTCATCTTGCAATTGCTGAAATTAACTATATGTCAGCAGTTATGAATGGAGCAGGAGTAGGAGGCCATACAATTATTCTAGATAAAAATAATGGAAAGCAGCTTCAAAAAATTGCAGCCACGCAAAAATATCAGCCAAGCAGCGTGATTTACGACAACGAAGGCGTGTTTGCTAAGGACGCTCTGTTTGTTACAGATTATTTCCTTGGTGGCCTTTATCTGATTGAAGCAGATCAACTTGTATTCGCAGATAACTAAAAGCCTTTTAATCTAAGGCAATAACTTAAAGGGCAGCTTAGGCTGCTCTTTTTAATTTTCGTCCATAACAACACCGCTCCGTCACAAAACTGACGCCCAAACAACCATAACACTCTAACAAAGTATAAAAAACACCCACAAATGCTGCATTACAGCATTTGCCTGCCACCCACCCAGCAAATAAACACTTTACTTACAACGACTTACAAGACGTCAATTTTGCGACTCGCACTACGCTTCTTTAATGATTTATTCGACATAATTTTTGTGAAATAAGTCACACTACACCTAGTTTTGTTACGATAGTATTAAAAAAAACGCCATGAAAAACGGGCAAGCAGCAAACAGATTTATGGCATGATATTTGTAAGAATACATATGTAGATATCTGGCTGTTTATACAATTTAACCCCATATGAATTTTTTCAATGCAAGGACATGCAATGGATAAAGATAAAGAATTTAAGCTAGGACAAGAAGAACTACGTCTGCATAATTACTCTCAGGCTCTTGATCATTTTTCTTTCTTACTGGCACTTGGAAAACCTACTGATGCAAACTACAACCAACTGAGCTCTTATGCTGGTCTTTGCCAGGTATTGCTTGGTGAAAACCAAGGAATTACTCTGTGCCGTCAATCAGCAAGCTCTTGCAAAAACTCTATTGAACTAAAGTGCAATCTAGCCCTAGCTGAGCTTCAGCTTAACCAGCGCAGCAATGCAATATCTGCTGTGGAATCCGGGCTAAAGCTGGACCCAAAGAACAAGCGCCTCAAGAAGTT
This sequence comes from Gammaproteobacteria bacterium, assembly GCA_004796365.1. Lineage (GTDB taxonomy): Bacteria > Pseudomonadota > Gammaproteobacteria > QZLD01 > QZLD01 > QZLE01. The sequence continues at coordinate 26,410 of QZLE01000176.1, forward strand.
ACACTCACGCCTGGACACCAGGAGAAGGCCATTTCTTCCTTTTGTGTCACGTGACAACTTAATTAATATATTTATTGGTAAAATATCGTATAAGACCAATAAAAGAAAAACTGAATATACTCGTATCGGCAAATACAGCAACAGCCCTATGAGTTTTATAGTCTAGAATAACAATTATAAGATAGCTTGAGCCTATCATTACTTCTATAACATTTGTTCGTCAAAACAACCCTCGCCCAGCGAGGGTTTTTTTTGCGAGTTAATCCAATAATAACGCCCGATGCCTTCGCACCGGGCGATTGCAACAAACGTTGGTTATATACGAACTACTTATCTTATATCAATGCTGGTTACTTCAAACCATCAGCACAAGACGGCAACCACTTCCAGTATTTTTCTGGAAAATAACTGCACCAGGCAGGTATTGCAATTTCAGAGCTAAAACTCCATGTTAGCTCCTTATTTATCACAGCTCCATCACTTCTGATAGCACTTAGCTTCAGTTTTAGCTCATGATCTCCTGGTTCGATCATAAAATCTTCATCGACGAACCGCCAAAGATCTTCTCGAAACTCATCATCCAATTCTAAAGATACGCTTTGTAACTCACATTCACCCTCTACAACAACGTCTCCTTCGACATTAAACCTTTCCCATTTTTTTAGGGCATAATGATTTTCAAATTGAAATCCATTTATTTCAAATTTGCACATCGGGTAGTTAATATTAGCGTTAAAAAACTTAGCTACATATTCCCCATAGTTTATATTTGAACCATCTATATAGGTTCCTGAAGCACCTTCACCTCCTGGCCATGCATGACTTACCCCATGCAAACCTAATAGCGAAACGGCTGCACTACCGCTCTTATCCACCCATAACGTTTCTTCTGCCATGTCATCTATTAGCGCAATAGCTTCGCTTTTTTCTGCTCCTAGCACTAACGCCAGAGCCTTTGCGTTGTGTATTGAGCTTTCTTGCTGCACCATGTAATCTGCTGTTCCATGCGCTATTGACGCTTTTTGCATATAAAAGTGATCTATATATGAACCAGCTAACCTTTTACAGTATTCAGCTGTTCTTCTTGGGTCTCTCGGGTATATACCTTGATCTTGAGCTTCCGATTCACCAAAGGAGTGAACTGGCTTGTAGTCAATTTCTGGTGCACCTACTGCCGCTACTCCAGAAAAGATATCAGGAGCAAGACACCAAGTTTGCATTGCAAAGGCTCCCCCTGAACTTAAGCCAGCTATATATATTTGATTGGGATCTATATCAAGCTTAATCTCCTGTATATAATCTTTCGCTAGATTAATTATATTCTTGTAATCACCCACAGTTCTGCTTTCCATTCCGGTCCAAAACCCCCAACATGCAAACCCCTGCTTGCTCGTGGCATCTGGAACAGCCACTACCATTCCGTAATCTTCTGCAACCTTCTCTAAATTTGCATTTCTATAATGCTCTATCGATTGTGCGCAACCATGCAACAGTATTAATAATGACCTACCTTCACCTATCGGACTGACTGCCTCTGGAACATATCTGATAATTTTACTAAATCCTCCTGCAGCATCCATTTCCCAATCTCCGGCATTTACGCTAACACAACTAGCAATAAGCATTACTGCTATAAATACTTTTCTTGTAATTGAACCCATATCTTCCTCCAGTTTTTTCCACATTTAGTAATTTGCTATCCATCTAAAAAAAATCGCCCGCGACTGACGTAGCGAGCGATCCTCCTCCAAGGGCTTGCTAATGCAAACTAATTAATTTATTCCCCTAAAGCCCAGGAGCACACTGTGGTACATAGTGCCAATACTGAGCTGGTATATACGAACACCAAGAAGGAATTTCAATTTTCTCTTCATTGTTGAAGCCGCTGTTTTTTTCAGTTACATATTCATTTCCGTCATCCCCATCAACAGTAACTGTAATTTTCATGGTGTGATCACCTTGAGATACATTAAATACTTCATTAATGGTTGTTCCTGTAACTTCTCTGCTTTCACCATCAACTGTTACTGAAATTGATCGTAGAGTTGATGCACTAGGAACCTCCACTGTTGCTTTAACTGTTGCTGTTGAACCACCTTCTGGAGCATCTACTGATACACCTTCAATTTTTGCATCGTACTCGGTACAATCTGTGCAGTCTTCGATACG
>QZLE01000110.1 GCA_004796365.1 Gammaproteobacteria bacterium
ACAGTAATAAGGATCTCTAAAATCCCAAAACCTTTTTGTTTTTGCCTGTACATATAAGATCTCATATTAACGACCTCTCAATTCTTATCTGCTAGGTTCCGCATGCCTGACGTTCAACCTCTACCCGTCCAAAAGGAGCAACCGATATAACCCGCTTTTGATCCCCAGTACAATTTGAATGATCCAATGTAAAGAATATTTCAGTTGCCGCTGCATCAGTATAAGTACTTGCATAGCCTGATGGAGTAAACTGAACATAAGCATCGCCATTTGAAATTAAGGTTGCCTCGCCTTTTATCTCATCATGCACGCGAAGTAATTCATCTGCGCCATCTAATACTCCAGAAGCACCAGATGCATCAGTAAAAACAATCCACCCCGTTGCCCAGTTTGTACTACCTGAACATGTGATGCTGTCAGCACTGGCACAAATGGAAACTCTGGCATTTCTTTTAACTGCTTCACTTTTTGTAAGACTTAAATCGGTAAAGAAGGCATTTGCCTGTGTAGTCATCTGACTATTACGGATAAAAGATACAAAAGATGGAACGGCTACGAATATCAGGATTGCCGATACAGCCAGGGTTACCATAAGCTCCAGCAATGTAAAACCTTTTGAACTTTTCATATCATCTATTATTAGCACTTTATTAATTACCCGGCAGCTGTTTTCCGATGCGTCCAGTTTTTTTCCCGATGAGCGGGGAAAATCCACTAAATGGCCTACCAAACGGCATCCAATTTTGCATCAGAATGATAAGAACTTGAAAACATTGTGTTTTTTACACTCCCTCCCGAAATCTTCCATAATTCCGGGTGTGCTCAAAAAAGAATCCACCAATAATGTATATAGTCCATAATCCTGCTATCATCCACTGCGAAAGTTGACCTGGTCGTTGTTTTTGCATTATTTTCATTACTGATACAGGTCATTGATATCTATCTTAGCAAACACGCTGCGAATACATCCATACAGAATTCTCACCAGCACCATACGGGAAAAGAATTGCTAAGATATATACCAATCACATCCAAGTCCACTACCCGGAGTAAACATTGGTAACACTTGCAGAAATTCAATGGACAAACAGAGCACCAACCAAGAACAATTCGTTTTGCTCCTGGCTACAAAAAACCACTCCAGTTTCCCAATTTTTGCTTGAGAAACTCGAGCAACATCCCCAATATAAACTCATAAACAGCGGTTATTATATAGAACCGTCAGGCTATTACCGAGAAGCTATCATATACAACTGCGACACCCCTCTTATTTACGCGCAAACTCTTTTCCCAAAGCAATTAGTTGATGAAATACCTAAACTAACTCAACTTGGTGATAGTTCTCTGGGGGTTTTCCTGTTGGAGCATGGTCAGTTCCACAAAGAGAGCATGGATTTTGGATACCTTAAGAAGGTCGAACAACTTCCAGCACAGATTCAGGGAAAAAATGAGCTACAAAAGTGTGATTCGCTTCTATGCAGACGCTCTGTTCTTACAATTGCAGGCCACAAGGCGAAATTGATCGAAGTATTTTTACCAGGATTTGAGGAACTGTTTCATGAAAAAGGTCAATAGTAAGCATCTTATAACGCTTATCAATTAACTCATTGCGTCTTCAATATCTGCAACTGTCTTCGGCGCATCCTTGGTTATAACCTCATTACCTTTGGAAGTAATTACCACATCATCCTCAATGCGAATACCGATATTCCACCACCTCTTATCAACACCCTTAGACGGAGCAATATAGATTCCCGGCTCAATGGTCAACGCCATCCCCTTCTCAAGCATGCGCCATTCGCCATTAACCTTGTAGTCACCAACATCATGCACATCCATTCCCAACCAATGGCCTGTGCGATGCATAAAAAACTGCTGGTAGCCACTCTGTTCAATCTGATCATTCACGGTTCCTTCCAATAGCCCGAGATCAATGAGCCCTTGGGTTATTATCTGTAGTACCGCTTCATGAGGCTGATTCCAGTGATTGTTTGGCTGCGCTGCATTGATAGCTGCCAGCTGTGCTTCCAAAACTATCTCATAAACTGCTTTTTGTTCAGCAGAAAACTTGCCATTTACCGGAAATGTGCGAGATATATCACCAGCATAATGATCATATTCTGCACCAGCATCAATCAAGACCAGATCGCCATCTTTCAGAGGGGTATTATTCTCGATATAGTGCAGAATACAGCCATTACCACCACCACCTACGATAGAAGGATAAGCATAGGTAGCGCCATTTTTCATAAAGTGGTGTACGATCTCCGCATCCAATTCATATTCCATCATCCCCGGCTTGCACACCTGCATAGCAAGAATATGAGCTTGAGCTGAAAGCTTTGCTGCACGCTTCATTTGTTTGATTTCAAATGCGCTTTTATACAAGCGCATCTCATGCAGAATATTCTCGAGCGAAACAATCTCATGAGGAGGATGCACACCTTTACGGGAATTCTCGCGGATATGATTGATCCAACCCATTACTTTTTTATCAAAAGCAGAATCAATGCCCATTGTGCAATACAATTTATCGCGTCCCTCAATAATACCCGGCAGGATGTCATCAATATCGCTTATCGGAAATGAATCATCAATTGCGAAGAGATCACAGATTGCTTCCAGCCCAACTCTTCTGCCATCCCAAGTTTCTTTTAATGGATCTTTTTCGCGACAGAACATAAGCACCTCTCCATGCTCACGCCCTGGCACCAATACCAGCACGGCTTCAGGTTCTACAAACCCGGTAAGGTAGAAAAAGTCACTATCCTGTCGATATCTGTGGTACACATCACGATTGCGCTTACGTTCCGGTGCTGCCGGAATAATCACGATGGAATCTTCCCCCACCATTTGCATCAGATCTTTTCTTCTTGCCTTAAATTCTTTTAATTCCATGTTTTGAGCTGTTACTTTTCCTATTTAAACGATGCTAATAAAAATACCTTCCCGTTAATGGGGTACCTTTTCAGAGTCTGACACTTTAAAGATCTCCGCCAGCAATAACACCCCCATGCGCACAAACTCCTCAATATCAAACAGAGCCTGCTCGTTATCTTCATTATCTTCCAGCTCATCATCTGCCTTGGAAATCTCACTAAAATCACGCACAACCTCTACCGCCTCTTCCGGCAAATCATTAGCGTTGAGATCTATACCAGAAACAGCAAGGCCAAATAAAAACCCCTGGCACCAGCAAGAAATAGCCACAACCCGCTCACTTATAGATTGCTCCTCATCAGGCAGCAATAATTCCAATCTAAATTCCTGGTCTGCCATATGTTCTTTGGTTTTCGTGTAAAGTTCATCCAATAAAAGTAGGCACTCTTTGGCTAAATCACCTTTTAGCTCTGCATTATCCAAAACCTGGGCCATCCATTTTGCCTTTGAATCCTCTTCGTTCGCGACAATCATTCCACATAATATTCCCTGTGCTTCAGAAGCACCTGCTGCCGCCTTAACTTCTTCCAGCACATCTTGCAGATCTATATAGTCTTGATATTCAAACGAAAACATCAACCTCTCCATTTTGCAATACTTGCATTTAATAGCTGTAGCATGCGCACAAACAGGCTTCAGCTGTTCCTGTTCTTGTTTACAATTGCATAAAAACTGCATATTACTTTAATGAGAGTAATATATCTATTCTGAATAATCATTGACCAGTGCCTATATGGAGTCTATATTTTTGGCATGGAGAAAAATTCATTCGACAATGAGATTACTGTTCTTGAAGAAAAGGTTAAGTCTTTAACCACGCTTTGCACAAAGCTATCTGAAGAGAATAAATCACTTCGCATCTCTCAGCAGTCCCTTAATTCTGAGAGAGCCGCTCTATTAGAAAAAAATAATCAAGCTAAAAGTCGTGTAGAGGCGATGATTCGTCGTCTTAAAACCATGGAAAAAGGTTAAAAAGCCTATCTTAGTAAAGGATTTGTAATGAGTAGTGAACCAGCAGCTGTTGAAGTTAAAATTCTGGATAAAGAGTTTATGATCGCCTGCCCTCCAGAAGAAAAGGCTGGTTTAATCGAAGCTGCTGATTACCTTAGCTCGAAAATGCGCGAAATAAGATCAAGTGGGAAGGTTATTGGAACCGACCGAATTGCGATCATGGCTGCGCTGAATATCACTCATGAGATGTTACAAAACCGTTCCATCGATAATCCAAATAATGAAAAAACACTAGAACGCATCCAAAAGATATCTCAGCAGATTGATCTTTTTATGGATGAGGTTGAGTAGTTTTCATTTTTTTGAAGCGCCCAATTGACTTCTTCCCATATTTGTAAGAACCTAAAAGTGACGTCCCCTGCTGTGTTCGAACAAGGCCTGGGTACCTCTTGAGCCTAATTACCAAA
>QZLE01000009.1 GCA_004796365.1 Gammaproteobacteria bacterium
CTGCCAAACTTGATGGTTTTCGCCCTGGCAAGATTCCGATGTCTGTCATCAAAAAAAGATTTGGTGAATATGCCAAAGCAGAAGTGATGAATGAGTTGGTTCAATCTTCATATGGTGAAGCGATCCAGCAAGAGAAACTATACCCCGTTGGAATGCCGCAGATTGAGCCAAAAGAGATTGAAGAGTCTAAGGAGCTTGAGTACATTGCAACATTTGAAGTGTTTCCGGAATTCGATGTTCAGGGATTTGATAAAATCAAGGTTGTAAAGCCAAAGGTAGAGATTGCTGAAGTTGATATCGAAAAGGTTGTAGAAAACCTGAGAAAGCAAAAAGCAGATTGGAGTGATGTCGAAAGAGCAGCTGCTGATGGTGACAAACTCGTCATTGACTTCAAAGGCACTATAGGCGGTGAAGAGTTTCAGGGTGGATCAGCAGAAGACTTTGAAATGATAATGGGTGAGAAAAGCATGCTTGAAGATTTTGAAAAAGGTCTTGAGGGCGCTAAAGCTGGTGAGGAAAAAACCGTTGAAGTTAATTTCCCAGAAGACTATCCATCGGCAGATACAGCAGGCAAAACTGCTAGCTTCGCAATCACTGTGAAAAAGGTGCAAGAGTCTACACTTCCAGAGGTTAATGAAGAGTTTGTAGAGTCTCTTGGTCTGAAAGACAAGACAATCGAAGATTTTCGTGAAGAAGTTAAGACCAATCTGCAAAGAGAGTGTGATCAGGCGATTCTTTCGCGTGTTAAGGCTCAGGTTCTGAAAGGTCTAGAAGAGCAAAACAAGATTGAATTGCCGAAGGCTCTTTTGGATCAAGAGATTGATCAGCTTAAGAAACAGGCGGAGCAGCATGGCCAACATGATGTTGATGGTGAAAAGGTTGAAACTGATGCACGCACCAGAGTTACTCTGAGTTTGGTGATCAGTGAGATTGTAAAAGAAAATGAGATCAAACTTGATCAATCTCGAGTGCAGAAAATGTTATTCAATGTTGCTTCATCATATGGTGACCCATCGATGATTATGTCCTATTATGAGAATAACCCTGAAATGATGAAAAATTTCGAGGCCGCAGTTCTTGAAGAACAGGTGGTTGAATGGGTTGCTGAAAAATCTGATCTTGAAGAGAAAGAAATGAGCTTCGAGGAGCTTTCAAAGGCTCCAGTAGCTTAAGATTGTTATCATTGTTTCGATAGAAAGTTAAATAAAGGAATAGTTAATGAGTGGGAGCAAGTTTGTCGGTAGTATGGATCCGCAGATGCTAAATCTGGTTCCAATGGTTGTAGAGCAGACCTCGAGAGGAGAGAGGTCTTACGATATTTATTCGCGACTACTAAAAGAAAGAGTTATCTTTCTGGTTGGTCCGATTGATGATCATATGGCAAACGTAGTTGTTGCACAGTTGCTATTCCTTGAGTCTGAAAATCCTGACAAGGACATCTATCTTTATATCAACTCTCCCGGCGGATCTGTTACCGCAGGTATGGCGATCTACGATACCATGCAGTTTATTAAGCCTGATGTAAGTACAATGTGTATCGGCCAGGCTGCAAGCATGGGGGCTTTGCTTCTTTGTTCTGGGCAGGAAGGGAAAAGGTACTGCCTGCCAAATTCCAGAGTCATGATTCATCAGCCGCTGGGTGGATTCCAGGGGCAGGCTTCAGACTTTGAAATTCATGCCAAAGAGATTCTGTCATTAAAATCAAGATTAAATGGGATTATGGCAAAGCACACTGGCCAAACCTTAAAGAAGATTCAGTCAGACACCGATCGTGATAACTTTATGAGTGCAGATGAGTCTGTGAAGTATGGGCTTATTGATAAGGTTTTAGAAAATAGGGAGTCTTTGTTTGCAGAGGGATAGCTGCAAAGTACAGGTTGCTCTGGATTTTGAGATAAGCTGCTAAGATATTCAATAACCGAAGCTGAATTAATATAGGTCGCATTACCGCTTGGTAATGCGACCTTGTTGCTATTAATGGGGGTGACTTTATTTTTCATGTTATGGCGGCTATTCTTCTGGACAGTATTGTATAACTTCATCATAATGTGATATGAGAGAAAAGATTACGAGGTTGAGTAATGGGTAATGATAGAGTTGGCAGTGGCGATGATGGAAAATTGCTATATTGCTCTTTTTGTGGCAAAAGCCAGCATGAGGTGAGAAAGCTAATTGCTGGGCCTTCAGTTTTTATCTGTGATGAATGCGTTGAACTTTGTGAGGATATAATCAAAGAGGAGATGCAGGAGCAGGTGGAAGAAGGAGGTACCCATCTTCCAAAGCCGCACGAGATCAAAGAGGTGCTGGACGAGTATGTTATTGGCCAGGAGCGAGCAAAGAAAACGTTGTCTGTGGCTGTTTATAATCACTACAAGCGCCTGGATGTTGGTGGAGCAGGCGATAAGAGCGTAGAGCTTTCTAAAAGTAATATTCTGTTGATCGGTCCTACCGGTTCGGGTAAAACTCTTCTGGCGGAAACTTTGGCCAGATTGCTTAATGTTCCTTTTGCAATTGCAGATGCTACCACTCTTACAGAAGCTGGGTATGTTGGTGAAGATGTTGAAAACATTATTCAAAAGCTATTGCAAAAATGTGATTATGATGTAGAGAAAGCACAAACCGGTATCGTTTATATAGATGAGATTGATAAGATTTCCAGGAAGTCAGATAACCCTTCAATTACCCGTGATGTATCCGGCGAAGGTGTGCAGCAGGCGCTGCTAAAGCTAATTGAAGGAACTGTTGCCTCTGTTCCGCCTCAGGGTGGAAGAAAACATCCGCAGCAAGAATTTTTGCAGGTAAACACTGAAAATATGCTGTTTATTGTTGGTGGCGCCTTTGCTGGTTTGGATAAGATCATTCGGGATAGATCTGAAAAGGGTGGCATTGGTTTCGCTGCTGAAGTTAAAAAGAAAGATGAAAAGATCAGTGTTGGTCAGGTTCTTGAGGGTGTTGAGCCGGAAGATCTGATTAAATTTGGCCTTATTCCAGAGTTTATCGGGCGTCTACCAGTTGTAGCAACACTAAAAGAACTTAATGAAGAGGCGCTAGTTAAAATCCTGACTGAGCCCAAGAATGCGCTTACAAAACAGTATAAAAAGTTGTTTGAAATGGAAGATTGTGATCTTGAGATCAGAGATGAAGCTCTGGAGGCTATTGCGCGCAAGGCGATGGAGCGTAAAACTGGTGCGCGCGGTCTGAGAACAATTCTTGAGCATGTTCTGCTTGATACTATGTATGATCTGCCTTCAATGGATAACGTTAAAAAGATCGTAGTGGATGACTCGGTTATAAATGGAGATTCTGCTCCTTTGATGATGTATGAAGGTGGAGATCAGCAGAAAATCGCATCTTCTGACTAAAAAAACTGTTAAAGACTTGAAATGGCGCCTTAGAGGCGCCATTTTTGGTTATAATAGGGTGTTTTTTGTTGTTTAGAGCTTAAAAAGTAATGTTTTTGCGGTTTTTGATTGTTTTTTTTGCTAGTCTTTACATTGATACGCCAAGATTTTCTTTTTAGATGAAATTCTGGTTAGAGATAACATGTTTCCATAATTTTTATTATTGTATGTATTAAATTTATTGCTGGTCTGTGTGGAATGATGGGGCCAGTCTAATTTTCGAGGAAGATTGCCATGGAGCAAGATGAAATCATGATAAAAGAAGGGGGGATGATAATAAGTGCTCCTGTATTGCCATTAAGGGATGTTGTGGTGTACCCGCATATGGTTATCCCTCTTTTCGTTGGTAGGGAAAAGTCAATCAGGGCGCTGGAAGAGGCAATGCTTAAAGATAAGAAGGTGTTGCTGGTTGCGCAGAAGAGTGCTGATGTTGATGATCCTGGAGCTGAAGATATCTTTGAGGTGGGTACCCTTTCCAATATCTTGCAGTTGTTAAAACTTCCTGATGGCACGGTAAAGGTCCTGGTTGAAGGTGGAGTGCGCGCTAGAATATTGCAGTTGATTGATGGCGAGGAATGCTTTTCTGCCGAGATTCACCTGTTAAATGAAGAAGATCAGGAGATGCGTGAAATCGAAGTGCTTGTGCGTTCGGTGCTTACCCTGTTTGATCAATATGTAAAATTGAATAAAAAAGTTCCGTCTGAAATATTGTCCTCTCTTTCTGGGATTGATGATCCGGGCAGATTGGCTGACACAATAGCTGCACATATGTCGCTGAAGTTGGAAGATAAGCAGGCGGTGCTTGATGTAGAAGATGTCGGCAAGCGTCTTGAGCTGTTGATGGGGCAGATCGAAGGCGAGATCGACGTTCTGCAGATCGAAAAGCGCATTCGCGGCCGTGTTAAGCAGCAGATGGAAAAAAGCCAGCGTGAATATTATCTGAATGAGCAGATGAAGGCGATTCAGAAAGAGCTCGGAGAGATGGATGATGTTCCTAACGAGATAGAAGAGCTGACAGAAAAAATTGAAGCGGCTGGCATGCCCAAAGAGGCTAAGAAAAAGGCAACGGCTGAGCTTAACAAGCTGAAGATGATGTCGCCGATGTCAGCGGAAGCAACAGTTCTGAGAAACTATATAGATTGGTTGGTTAATTCTCCGTGGAAAAAACGCAGCAAAATCAGGCATGATCTGCAAGTAGCAGAGGATGTGCTGGAAGAGGATCATTACGGACTTGAAAAGGTTAAGGAGAGGATCCTTGAGTACCTTGCTGTTCAGCAAAGAGTCAGAAAATTAAAGGGGCCGATTTTGTGCCTTGTTGGTCCTCCAGGGGTTGGTAAAACATCGCTGGGCCGCTCGATCGCCAGGGCAACCAACCGTAAGTTTGTGCGTATGTCGCTTGGTGGTGTGCGTGATGAGGCTGAGATCAGAGGGCATAGAAGAACCTATATTGGCTCTATGCCAGGGAAAATTATCCAGAACCTCTCCAAGGTTGGTACCAAAAATCCTCTGTTTCTTCTGGATGAGATAGACAAGATGGCATCTGACTTCCGTGGTGATCCTGCAGCAGCAATGCTGGAAGTTCTGGATCCGGAGCAAAATAGCACCTTTAATGATCACTATATGGAACTGGATTTTGATCTGTCTGATGTAATGTTTGTTGCTACTGCCAACAGTATGAATATTCCATCGCCGCTACTTGATCGTATGGAGGTTATCCGAATTCCCGGATATACCGAGGACGAAAAGATAAATATTGCCATGAAATACCTGATCCCAAAGGCGGTTAAGGCAAATGGTCTGAAAGATGATGAGATTGAGTTTGCATCCAGCTCAATCAGGGATGCGATTCGTTTTTATACCCGTGAAGCAGGTGTTAGAAATCTTGACAGAGAAATCTCAAAGGTTTGTCGTAAGGTGGTTAAAGATATCCAGCTGAATAAACTAGATAAAAAGATCAAGATTAGTTCGCGCAACATCACTAAGTTTCTTGGGGTTAAAAAATTCCGTTACGGTGTTGCCGAGGAAAATGATCAGGTTGGGCAGGTTACTGGCCTGGCGTGGACCGAAGTTGGTGGTGAGCTTCTTACAGTTGAAGCTCAGGTTTTGCCTGGAAAAGGCAAACTGACCCATACAGGTAAGCTTGGTGAAGTGATGCAGGAGTCGATTCAGGCTGCTATGACCGTTGTTCGCAGTCGAGCAGAAAAGTTTGGCATTATAGACGAGGAGTTTCATCAGAAGCAGGATATACATATCCATGTTCCTGAGGGAGCTACCCCTAAAGATGGTCCAAGCGCAGGTATAGCAATGTGTACAGCGCTGATATCAGCCTTTACCGATAAGCCGGTAAAGTCATCTGTAGCCATGACAGGGGAAATTACTCTTAGAGGGGAAGTTTTGCCGATCGGTGGGCTTAAAGAGAAACTTTTAGCGGCCCACCGAGGTGGAATCAAGATCGTGGTAATACCTGAAGAAAACAGGAAAGATCTGGTTGAGATTCCGGCTAATATCAAAAGCGCGCTCGATATTCGCCCTGTTAGGTGGTATGACGAAGTGATGGAAATTGCTTTTGCCAATCCTCCGGGTGGAAAATTGCAATAAAAAGGCCGATTTTGCGCCCTTTTGGGGGGCGCACTGGCTGACGACAAATCATGGTTTTTTACATTTTTTTTACCAACTAACTGGAAAGGCGCGCCACTAAAGGAGTTGCTCGATTGTAAAGCTATCTTATTGGTTTTTCAGTATTTGCTTAAAAGGGAAAACGGTACTAAAAAAAAATTACTTGAAGAATGTAAAAAAAATGCAAAAAAGTTTGTTGACATGTAAGACGCAAGATTGGTATAAAGTCGCACATGGCAACGCATTGAGGCGGTATCAGAACCAAAATATTGGGGCTGATTTTAACGTTTGAACCTTTGTCCTGTTTTGAATAAAGATTGGATTAGATTGGATCAGCAGCCGAAAACGAGGATCGTAGGGAATCCTGAATTTGATTTAGGAGAAAAGGAAAAGAGCCAATGGTTTTTGTCTTAATAAAGACGTAAGGTTCTATTCGCTACAAGACTCTGATACGTTTCATCTGGAACTGAAGAAATTTGGCTTTGGGTGTTTTTATAGGATATGTCAGTAATTGTAAGGGGACGAGTCGATGAATAAGTCAGAATTAGTTGAAGCAGTTGCTCAGGCAGCTGATATCTCAAAAGCTGCTGCTGCAAGAGCTGTTGATGGTTTTGTTCAAGCAGTAGGTGATGAGCTGAAAGAAGGTGGTCAAGTAACACTAGTTGGCTTTGGAACATTCTTAGTACGTGAGCGTGCAGCCCGTACAGGACGTAACCCACGCACTGGTGATACAATTGAGATTGCAGCGTCAAAAGTTCCTTCATTTAAAGCTGGTAAAGCTTTAAAAGATGCTGTAAACTAACGGCCTCAAATTTCTTGGGTGCTTAGCTCAGCTGGGAGAGCGTCGCCCTTACAAGGCGGATGTCGGGGGTTCGATCCCCTCAGCACCCACCAAGAAAAA
>QZLE01000188.1 GCA_004796365.1 Gammaproteobacteria bacterium
AACCTCTCATTAAATTCCTTAGGCGTTAGCCCCATAATTTTTTAAAGGTATAAGTGTCAATTAAAAAGCCCCTCATAGTGAGGGGCTAAATAAATTGTATCTTAGTAAATATTGTTAGTTACAAACGTTTACCTTAGCCCAGTACCCCTGCGATGTCTCTTCAAGAGATGTTGTCGCTGAGGTCAATCCAAGATAGTTATTGGAGCCATTTGCATAAACAAGAACCCCATATTGTAAGTTAGCTCTATCTGCATTGATATGCTCTTGGTTGGTAGCGGTAATACATGCCGGTCCAGCTGAATAGGTAAATGTATATTCACCTGTTTCAGGACTGGTTAGACCTTGGTCATCGGTTGCAGTTAGGCTAACAGTGTAGGTTGTACCATCCACCAAGTTAGGTAGTGTGCAGGTGAACGATGTCGTACCTTGGCACAATATGGTGTTAGACTCTGATGTAAGTTCTACTTTGCTTAAGTCATCATCAATATCCGATGCTGTTCCGGTTACGACTAGTGAATCACCCTCAATAGTGTAATCATAGCTGTCGACTTGCGGAGCATTTGCACTAACAATGAAAGCACGGTATGGCGTTGATGGAGAATAATACTTATCTTTTCCTCTAACTCTATAGCTATGAGTTCCAAACGATAATCCAGCGAAGGTACAACTCCAACTTGTTGTCCCTTCACAGTCAATATATGGTCCAAAATCTATTGAAACCTGAATCTTTTCTATGTCATTTTCCTCATCAGATGCTGTGCCTGAAATTACAGCAGTAGTTCCTGTTACTTGAACATTGTGACTTTCAATTATAACTGGAGCTCTTGATGCAAAATCATATGATTGGGTAATGGTAATATTTCCATTATTATCTACAGCTCTGATTTTAACGGTGCGTTCACCATAAAAGTCTGGTTCATATATCCAGTCTTCAAATGTTCCTTGTACAGGCAGCCAGTTTCCATCTTCATCGAACTCGATTTCTACGCGATTAAGATCCCCATCAATATCAAATGCATGTCCGGAGATTTCTGCTGTGTAACCTGACCTAATTCTGTATGAGTTGAATATAGGCGAGTGATCCCAGTGACTGCGAACAACATGAATTGTTCTATACTGAGGCGTTGCCTGGTTACCTGTGCCATCTTCTGCAAGAAACTCGATATAGAAAGTGCCTTCTTCCAATGCTATTTGTGTAGAATGGAATGGTGCTTCAATTTCGTTCCATTCACTATCATAGTATTTGATGGATGTTTTTGGACTAAAGTCTAGATCATCTACAGCTCTGCCACCTAGGTCGGTGTAATAATCACCAATTTCAATAGTGACTTCTGGCTCTCCGTTAAGATAAATCTGCGGAGGAGTAACGTCATCAACAACGTGTACTATTTGAGTTGCTGTAGTTGAATATCCATCTGTATCGGTTGCAGTTATTTCAACCGTGTAGTCACCTGCAGTATTGTAATCAACAGCATCTTCACCGGTTACTGTTATGTTCATGTCTATTTGTTCGGTATTCAGATCTAGTACATTGTAATCTGCTCTGTAATACCAGCTTTTGCCTTCTGGGCGTTTCCAGGTTGTAAATTCATATGCATATTTATGCCATTCATTAAAATTTCCGTATTGCCTTAACCAGATGTGAGGTTCGTTTTCGTCAAGTACTGCCACAAAACGCCTGATATGTTGTGATGCACTGTGGTTTCCTGCGCTATCAGTTACATCGTATGTTAAAAATCTTAGACCGATTTCAGATGTGTCACCCATTGGGTTATCAATGATAAATACATCTTCAGTAATGTCGCCATCTATTAAGTCATAGCCAAGGTAACCAGGATCTTGAAATACAGTATCTTTTTGCATTTTCATTACGTCGCACACTTCAGTGCCACAAACCTCACCGTTTAGAAATACTTCCGGTGGAGTATCTCTTTCAAGCACATTGATAAATCTGGAGATAGGTGCTGCTTTATTACCAGCTGAATCAGTTACATTGTAGGTTATGATATATCTACCTTCTGTCATCAGATCAAAGCTTCCAGTTGTTGTGATAGAGGCAGTTATATCACCATCTTCTCTGTCAAATGCAGTTGCTGCAGGTGTGGGAAGGGTATAGTCAGAGCCAACCAGAATAAACTTTTCAAGGTCGCCCTGCAATGTGATTACAGGAGGGGCGTCAACTGCAGCAACTTGGCAGTCTTCTATTTTTGAGAAATACCCTGGAGAGTTTTCGTAAAGTGTTGTTGACGTTGTGCCGTAGTAACCAAGACTTTCATTTGAACCAACAGCATAATATGTACTATAGAACCAGCTAGAGGTTTTTGTAGCTCGGCCGTTTGCAACATGCTCATCGTTGGTTGAGGTGAAATTTTGACATCCGTCTCCGCCTTCAATTGCTGAAAGGGCTTTGTGCAGATTCAAACGCCCGCCACTTCCTGAAATATCAGCTAAAGAATCTGGTTTGTCAGATTCATTCATCAAGAATGCTTTGATCTCAGCAGGAGTAAGTTCAGGGTTGAGCTCAACCATTAGCGCTGCAGCGCCGGTAACATGCGGGCCTGCCATTGATGTTCCGCTCCATGTTCCGTATTCATTTCCCGGTAATGTGCTGTAGATATCAACTCCAGGCGCAGCAATATCTACCAATGTTTTGCCATAGTTTGTAAATATTGCTGGTTCATCGTTGTGATCTGATGCAGCAACTGAGATTATATTTGGCAACTCAAGACCAGAAGGTGTTGAAATCCAATGTGTATCTAGATCTTTACCCTTATTGCCTGCTGCAGCTACGAATAACATGCCGGCTTCATTGGCAGCGCTGATAGCATCATACACTGGTTTCTCATATATGTTTGCCAATATGCCGTTAAGGTTTGTAGAACCATAGCTGTTATTAGATACTTTGGCTCCCATATCTGCTGCATAAAGAATCGCGTTCATTATATCTGTTGTATAAGCAAACTCCTCATTATCTCCAAATATCTTTAAAGCCATTAATTGGGTATTCCATGCAATGCCGGTAATATCATTGCCGTTATTACCTTGGGCCGCAATAGTTCCGGAGCAGTGCGTACCATGTCCTTGTACATCAATTGGATCTGAATCATTATCCGCAAAGTCATATCCATGCACATCATCAATATATCCATTGCCATCATCATCAATACCATTGTCGGCAATTTCTCCGGGATTTATCCAAATATTTGCAGCGAGCTCAGGGTGGTTGTAATCAATCCCGGTGTCAATAACGGCAATTATGGTATTGCTTGCATCATGATTGATATCCCATGCTTCTGGCGCATCAATATCTACATCTGTAGTACCTGTTTTAGTTTGAGTATTTCCATATGGGTCAACGAATGTTCTGGTTTGACCAGTATTGTTTAAGCCCCATAGTTGCTCGCTAAGGTCATTTGGGGTAGTGGCTTGAAGTTCATATGCATGGTTTGGCGCAACATATTCAACTGCAGGATCTTTTAGAAGGTCTTGGAAGGCTTTGCCTATATTGCTTCCTTTAGCAAATGAAATTACTTTGATTTTATCGATTAAGTAGGCTACTTTTGCTAGCTTTTTTGAAGGCTTATATAGGTCTTTTATTTTAGCAATGCTAAATTGTTTAAGTGTTTTGTTTTCTTTTGCCGGAGCATAAGATTCTTTAAACTTAACAATTAATTGGTATGATTTTTTTTTGGATTTCTCGCTTAATTGAGAAATTCTTGGGGTAATGTTCTCAATATAAGTGTTATAACTTTCCAAATAATTATTACTTTCTGAAATTCCAAAATTCATATCTTTGGATTGTACAATGGTTGAATGCGCAAGTGCTCCAGTTAAAAATAACGGGGCAATACAACCAAAAAAGGTTTTATTAATTTTCATTGAAAATCTCCATTTATTACGGGGTGTCCGAAGTTGCAAGCCTTGTAATAAGCTTTGCAAAATATACTAATCCACTATACTAATAAAATATGCATAATCAATATGCATAATCAATATGCAT
>QZLE01000091.1 GCA_004796365.1 Gammaproteobacteria bacterium
TAGACCAAACCGCGATTATCTCCGGAATAGCTACCGATGCAGACGGTGAAGTGACCAATGTTAACATCGACATTAACGGAACTGCTTATCCTGTTGTTCTAAGTGGCGGCAAATTCGTTCTTACACTGAATGACCTTGAAGCTGGCAACTATCACGTAGTTGCTGTTGCTACCGATAATGATCAAATGGAAGGATCAGACACTGCTGACTTCGAGATCAAAGAGATCATCAAGATTGCGCCTAAGGTAACTGTAGCTGCCAAAGTTAGTGATACATCTGTAACTATCTCTGGTTCTGCTTCTGACGAAGACGGTAAAGTTGTAGAAATTACCATTTCAGTTAACGGAACTGAGTACTCAGTTGCTGGCGGAAACTACAGCAAGACACTTACTGACTTAGCTCCCGGTGACTACGATGTTGTTGTGACCGCAACCGACAACGACGGTCTGACAGCAACAGACACCACCTCTTTCGCTATTGAAGAGGAAGATGATGACGATGACGATGACGATGACGTAACAAATCCATGGACATCTTGGTGGAGTTGGTGGATGGGATTATGGGGTTTCTAAGCCACCATTAAGTGATTCTAAAAAGGCCGCTTTCTCGCGGCCTTTTTTAATTCTTTATTCCCGTCAAAATTGCTCGCTTCGGAGCAGGATACCCCTCAACCGTTATACTCCTGTCATCCGAGTCCAGATAATCCTCAAGAGACTCAAAACTCATCCACTCAGTTGCTCTTTGCTCCTCAAGTAAAGTAGTAGAGATATCTGCTATCTTTACATCTGCAAAGCCACATCTCTCCATCCAGCATTTAAGGGTTGCACAACTTGGCAGGAACCATACATTATTCATCTTTGCATACCTACCGGATGGCAATAATGAATACCCTTCTTCACCATCAACAACTATGGTTTCCAGCACCAGCTCACCCCCCTTATGTAACAACGAAGCCAGATCAAGAATATGATCGAGAGGTGACCGCCGGTGATATAAAACCCCCATACTGAAAACAGTATCAAATAACGGGAACCTCTTTGGAAACTGCTCTAATGTCAGGGGCAATAAGAAAAAATCCGGCTTTTCAATAAACTTCGATAATGCCAGATGCTGCGTCAGTGACTGCCAAGAAGGATCAATACCAACAACAAACCTTGCTCCCTCGCCCAACATTTTCCACCCATAATAACCATTACCACAGCCAACATCCAAAACCACACGACCCTTAAGAGGAGAAATCACCTTTGCCACTCGGTGCCATTTCATATTTGAGCGCCACTCGGTATCAATATCTATCCCAAATAGTCGGAACGGCCCCTTGCGCCAAGGTTTGAAATTCATGAGTCCCTGTTTGATTTGTTCCTGCTGCGCTTGAGTAATATCATTCGGTTGACCAATGGTTACTACATCTTGGTTAAAGTCGATTATTGACGGAGAAATTTCTGGAAAAGATTCAATTATATCCAGCCAGGCGGAAAAACTGCTATGCACCCTACTGCCAAATTTGCTTTCCAAAACTTCCACTAGCTCAGGGCCAAGTTTGATTAACTGGTTTTCGGCTATTCTTTCAAAAAATTCAGAGTAATCGATCACTTTATTCCTACCAGAGAAACAAAATTGCAGTATTGAAACCAGGCGTAACACGGAGAAAATCCAGCTTCAAGAAGCCTGCGTTGCTAGAACTTTCAGCATTATCAATCTTGGCCAGAACACCACGCATCTGCACCACCACCTGATATCCAGGAACCGATCTATTGATCATATCTGGAAACACCGCAGTTACGGCTTCATCAAATTTAAAGCTTTCCACCTCTTCATAAGAAGAGGCGTAAATCTGGTCTATGTTACTCATATACTATGCAAATTTCGATTCAAACTGGATTTTACTAAACTCTACATGAAATATTAATTGTTATTTTTAGACTTAAATTTTCAAGCCGGTTGAGCGCACGACTATTGCGTAACTCATTTTTTAACCATTTTTAACACTAAGTAAGCAAGCGCAATAGCTTTAATCTTCGAAAAGAGGTGACGTAAGATACCTCTCCCCCGAATCCGGAATAATTACCACCATCATCTTATCCTGATTTCCTTCCTGTTCAGAAACCCTCAGCGCCGCAGCAATAGCTGCGCCACCTGATATACCACTTAAGATACCCTCCTGCTTCATCAGCAGGTGTGCATACTTAATTGCCTCCTCATTGGTTATCTTTTCCACCTGATCAACAACACTTAGATCCAGATTCTTTGGAATAAAACCTGCGCCAATACCCTGTATTTTATGCGGAGCTGGCTGCAATTCCTCCCCAGCTAAAGTCTGGCTGATTATTGGTGATGCATCCGGCTCAACAGCAACTGAAAGTATCTGCTTCCCTTTAGTTTGCTTGATATATCGGGACACACCGGAAATAGTTCCCCCAGTTCCAACTCCAGAAATAAAAATATCGATCTCGCCATCTGTATCATCCCAGATCTCCGGGCCGGTGGTTTTTTCATGAATCTCAGGGTTGGCTGGGTTATCAAACTGCTGCAAAAGAACATATCTTTCCGGTTCACTCTGGCAAATCTCATTTGCCTTATCTATAGCCCCCTTCATACCCTTTGCTGCATCGGTTAGTACCAAATTAGCTCCAAGAGCCTTTAACACACGTCTGCGTTCAAGACTCATACTCTCTGGCATAGTTAAAGTTACGGGGTACCCCCTTGATGCCCCTACATAAGCAAGTGCAATTCCGGTATTACCACTGGTTGGTTCAATGATCTCCTTCCCTGGTTTTAATAATCCACGCTCTTCTGCGTCCCAAACCAGGTTAGCGCCAACTCGACACTTAACTGAGTATGAAGGATTCCTCCCTTCGGTCTTAACAATGATATTACCGTTTCCAATCCTGTTAAGTTTAATCAGCGGGGTATTGCCAATAGATCTGGAATTGTCCGAATAAATATTTGCCATAGCAGGCCTCCCGAGAGGGTTTTTCAATTATTATGTAAGTATTGCAAAATATGCCATCTTGAATGAAATAATGTGCATTACCTGAAATAATATAGTTCTAAGCCCTGCAACGGCAAATTTTATCGTATTTTTTGTAGTTTCCCATTAACAACACATAAAGCCAGCATCGCTTCTAGAAGATAAGCATCCCCATACTTTTCACTCAACAAATAGATTTTTATCCATATATTCAGAGCTTTAAACAAATGATTTACACAACAAGCAAGCAAAAAACCAGTCGATTAAAATGAATTCAATAAATACAAATTTTGTCTATAGGTTGAGTATACTAAATGCCAATTTATCTATATAAGCTCACCTCCAGTTCAAAATCTATGTGCCATACTAAAACTTATTCCTATTCTGCCAAGAAGTTCCTATTCTATTATTTTATATGATTGGTCTATTATTGTAGAATAATCGCACTTTAATTCGACTAAACAACAATTAGGTAATTACTATGGCAAAGGCAAAAATTATTGGAACCGGACTCTACGCCCCTGGCGAGCCACTAAGCAATGAAGAAGTTATTAAGCTAGCAAATGTTGAATTTGATGCTGCAAAAATGGAAGAAAAGCTAGGCATCAAAAATCGCCACATCGCGCACCTTCGTGGTATCGAAGAAACAACTGCAGATTTTTCAACTAAAGCTGCTTTAGCAGCGATTGAAAACGCTGGAATTGATAAAGATGAAGTTGGCCTTTTTGTTGTGGGAACTGATACACCTGAATACATATCTCCAAGCACTGGCGTGCTGGTCCAAGGTAGAGTTCAGAACAAAGAACTTAAAACAGCATCATTTGATGTAAATGCATCATGCGCTGGTTTTACTATCGCTCTGGATATGGCAGCATCAAAGCTGGCAGTTGACCCTACAATGAAATACGCAGTTGTAGTCGGTGTATATAATATGCCTGCATTCTTTACTGAGGGTGACGCATTTGCTTATTCAATCTTTGCTGACGGCGCCGGCGCAGTTGTTCTGGAAAGAGTCGAGGATGATGACGAATCAGGCTACATCAATGGTTTCCAGATCACAGATGGAACCCAGTGGGACTTTATCGGCATCTATGCTGGTGGCGCGAAAAACCCAATCACCCACGAAAGATTGGATAACAAAGAGTACGGCCTGCAGCTTCTAAAGCCACTACCTGGTTCCAGAAACATCGAACTGTGGCCACCTATTGTTGAGCAGCTTGTAGAAAAGGCCGGCATGAAGGTTAGCGATGTTGACCACTTTATCTTCACTCAGATCAATAAATCAGTAATTGAAGAAGTTGTTAAGATCCTTGGCTGTGGCATGGATAAAACTACAACCGTCATGGATAAATATGGTTACACTGGCTCTGGTTGTGTGCCAATGGCGCTTCACCATGCGGTAACAGAAGGCAAAATCAAGCGTGGCGATACCGTTGCATTTGTTGCTTCAGGCGCGGGCCTTTCGGTTGGCTGCAATATTTTCAAATTCTAATTTTGAAGGTAGACGAAAAATCATAACGGGGATGCAACATCCCCGTTTCTATTAATAAAACTGAAAAACACTCTCAGGGAAACGCATGGCATTTGTAGACATCAACGGACATGAGATCTTTTATCAGGTGCACAGTCACATAGGAACACCTTTTATACTTATAATGGGACTTGGCGGCAGCTCAGACGGCTGGAAATTTCAAGTTGAAGAGTTTCAAAAAAAATACAGCATTATTACTCCAGATAACCGCGGAGCCGGGCGTTCAGCCAAACCAGACGAACCTTATAGCATGGCACAATTTGCCGACGATATTGCCGCCATATTTGAGCAAGAAGGTATTGATCAGGCAATCGTTATGGGAGCATCTATGGGCGGCTTGATTGCCCAGGAGTTTTATCACAAACACCCAGACAAGGTTAAATCACTGATACTATGCTGTACTGGTGTAGGTGCTGGAGATCCAGAATTCATCATGCCTGACCCAAAAGTACTTGAAGTTCTTTCAACAGTATTCCCTGAACATGAAAAAGAACAGCGTAGATTTCTAGGCGAGTACATAGATATCTTTTACCATCACAGTTACTATGCAAGAAACCCCGGCATACTCGACTGGATGCATCATAAGAGAACCACCAAAGGGCAACCAGAATACGCTAATAAACGCCAACTTGAATCATGTTTAACCCACACCCCTAATGCACCTCGCCTAAAAGAGATTAAAGCGCCAACTCTTGTAATACATGCTGAGGACGACATTATCTGGCCATTAGCAAATGCCATCTATCTAGCCGATAACATTGAAGACGCCGAACTATACATAATGAAAGATGCAGGGCATATGTTCTTCGTGGAAAAACCAGAAGAATTTAACAAAGCGGTTTTAAATTTCCTTGAATCTAAGCTAACTTAACCACTCCACAACTCTGTATTCGGATAAAACGCCTGCCAGGCAAACCAGAATACAACAACAGAAGTGATATCTTGGCCTTTAGCGTCAGTAACTAGAGGGTATTGCCTATCACCATCATAACTAACAGAGATTTTAACCCCTCCGAGGTCATCCTTTACTACCTGCCCTACTTTAAATCCAGATAATGGATAAGCCTTTGGTTTTCCATTTATAATTACGCCTAATACCTTCTCTTTATTAGCCAATTCCTTTCTGGTTTGTGGCACTGGAAACATAATAACATCAGAGTCAAAATATGAAGCATATGCTCGTGCTCCGTAGTTTCTACTGAATCCGGTATCCATTGAAAGAACTTCTCCGTGCGGGTATTTTTCCTTCCAGGCCTTCCAGGTTAAATGTTCGCTAGGCAGCCACTTAAGCTTCACATCAACTCCATCGCCACTAACTCCTTTCATTGCAAGCTGTGACCATAGAGATTCGGTCTCGCGATCATACATAAGCACATCGCTTTGATACAATAGCCCAGAGACTCCAAAAGTACGCAGTCTACCATCAACCATCCTATCAAAGACCATACCCGTTCCACATAATGGGCAATAGGTAACCACAACTGGTTTGCCTGCAACCACATCGTTTACAATTTCATGCCATACTAGAATTCGTGTAGGATATGCTCTAACCACATCACCGGATTTTACGCTTAAAACAATATCTTTATCGCGCAAATAGTCTATTTTCTCAATCGTCAAAAAATTGGGTGAATTAATAGCTGGAATACCGTCACGCGGCGGCCCACCAAAAAGGATTTCATCTTTATTTATTGTGGCATTGGTTAAATCAAAGCCGTTTTTGATTCCATCCCTAGCAAAGCAAGTTGGGCAATATAAATTCGTTAAAAACGCTACCAGAACACATATAATAACCAGCTTGAAGATCAGAGCTAAGCTATTTCTCAAATATGCAGTGATACCCATTTTTATTCCCCCTTTTCGGTTAAACCATATAGATTGAGACCGCAAAATTTCTTAAAGGTGCATGAAGTTTATTATTCTTTCCAAAAAACAAAATGCACAAATTATATATAAAACCGGAAATATGTCTCAGCACAAACTATAATGAAAGGGATCATTACAAACCTATTGGACGTTACAAAATTACAAAACAGGATAATAGATGAGCTTTGCAAATAGCCAAGGTCATGAGATTTTTTACACAGTTCATGGCAATAACAACAAGGCCATAATAATGATATCAGGCCTTGCAACTACTAGTGACATTTGGTTCAACCAAATTGCCGAGTTCGCAAAAGAATATAAGGTTATCACTATAGATAATCGTGGTTCCGGTCAGTCAGCTAAACCGGATGAGCCTTACACCATGGATATATTTGCCGATGATATATCTGCCGTTATGTCTGCAGAGGATATTGCAAAGGCTATTTTTGTTGGTAGCTCGATGGGTGGCATGATCATACAGCACTTTTTCCATAAATACCCTGAAAAGGTTGATGCACTTGTGTTAACAGGAACAGGTGTTGGCCCAGGTGATAAAAATTTTATTTTATCCGCTCCAGAGGCGCTGGATGTCATCAGCAGAGAAATTCCGACAGATTCTGATGGGCTAAGGGAATATTTAAACGATTTAATTAACTGCTATTTCCATAAGGAATTTCTGCAAGATAATCCTCAGATCATTGAGCAATGCATTGCAATGCTAACCAAAAACCCTCAGCCAGAATATGCACATAAAAGACAGTTGGAAGCATGCTTTAATGACATCACATTTTCAGCGCAGCTGGTTGGAATTTCTGCACCAACTTTAATAATTCATGGCGATAGTGACAAAGTATGGCAGTTAGGAAATGCAGTATATCTTGACGGGAAGATACCTGACTCAAGATTAGAAGTGCTGGAAAAAACTGCCACATACCCTTTTATCGAAAGGGCGAAGCAGTTTAATGAACTGGTACTTGGGTTTATTAAGGACCTGTCATAAGCACAGAGAACAAGGCGGGCCTTACCCACCATACCTTATTCAACCTTCCACTTTTTCGGTCCGATCTCATGAATTGAGTTCCCTTGCGAATCAACCGCAACAGTTACCGGCATATCCTTGATCTCAAATTCGTACACCGCCTCCATACCCAAATCTTCAAAGGCAACCACTCGCGAACCAACGATAGATTTGGCAATGAGATACGCTGCACCACCAACTGCTGAAAGATAAACCGCTTGATGGTTTTTGATCGATTCAATCGTAGCTGGGCCACGTTCTGCCTTACCAATCATCCCAATAAGGCCGGTATTTGTCAGCATTTTTTCGGTAAATTTGTCCATACGGGTAGCAGTTGTAGGACCTGCTGGGCCAACCACTTCACCAGCAACCGGATCAACTGGGCCAACATAGTAGATAAACCTGTTTTCAAAACTAAGCCCGTTAGGCAAAGATTCTCCCAATTGCATAATATCCGCTATACGCTTATGCGCCGCATCACGTCCAGTAAGAATCTTTCCAGATAGAAGCAGAGTTTCACCTACTTTCCAAGCAGCAATATCCTCTTTACTTATCTCATCGACATTAACCGGCCTGCCATTAGCAGACTCAGCTGATTCTTCAATTGTTGGCCACTGGCTTAAATCTGGAACTGGAAACTCAACAACGCCTGCACCATCCAATTTAAAGTGGATGTGTCTGGTTGCAGCACAATTTGGAATCATTGCTACCGGCAGAGATGCTGCGTGAGTCGGAAACTGTTTGATTTTCACATCCAGAACTGTTGTTTGCCCACCAAGCCCCTGAGCACCTATCCCCTGCTGGTTAATCTTTTCGAATAACTCTAGGCGCATCTGTTCGGTTTCATCTAGATCTTGCTTGCCTTCCAGTTTTTCTATATCGATATAATCCAAAAGTGATTCTTTGGCCATCAGCATTGCCTTTTCTGGAGTGCCTCCGATACCGATACCGATAATTCCAGGAGGACACCAACCAGCACCCAAAGTAGGAATAGTATTCACAACCCAGTCAACCACACTGTCGCTAGGATTAAGCACTACAAACTTTGCCTTATTCTCCGACCCCCCACCTTTTGCTGCAACCTTTACGTCTATTGTATCCCCTTGTACTAACTGCTGATAAACGATTGCTGGAGTATTGTCTTTAGTGTTATTTCGCGCGGTTGCCGGATGGTCCACAACTGATTTGCGTAGAACATTTTCTTCATATCCATATGCATTCCGAACTGCATCGTTAACCAGCTCTTCAATATCACGGTTTGTATCCAGTTTTGCATCTACACCTATCTTTAAAAACACGGTTACAATTCCGGTATCCTGACATATCGGGCGTTTGTCTGTTGCACACATTTTCGAATTTTCCAAAATTTGCGCAATAGCATCCTTAGCAGGCTGGGATTGCTCTTTATCATATGCTCGCTTTAGAGCCTGGACAAAATCCAGTGGGTGGTAGTTAGCGATATGTTGCAGAGCATTTTCAATGCTCTTAATGAAGTCCTGTTCGGTGATTATTGTCATGTTAATATCCAGTATTTTTAATTGCGATGCATTATACTGGAGATAGTGGGCAGTGCCCATACCGATCCGATTTTAATCAAAGAACGAATTGATACTGGCCCCCAGTAACTCACCACGCCACCCACCGGTTAATTTAGCCAGTTTTTTCTTGCCCTTGATAATTGCAGTAACCTCTGCCTTGCTAGTTACCACCATAGGGTCTAATTTATGTTGCTCACAGGTACTACGAATTCTATCCATAACCTTTCCGGCATGTTTGGATATTTTCTTGTCTTCCGAAGACATAAGTCTAGGTTGCGGACATCGTTCTTCCGGCAGTGCTAAAGCAGCTTCTATTGACTTTGAAATTTCCTGCTCATGTTGTTGCAGATTTTTTCCCCAATGACCACGACTGATAACAATATTTTTGGAATCCCCTTTTACATTTCTTGCCAGCTTGGTCAGGTCATGATCAGAAATAACCCAACCCTTTGGGTAATTTATCTTTCTTGCAGTTTCATCCCGAAGCACAGCCAGTTCTCTGACTATCGCAATTTCTCTAGCATTTAATGAATTTACCCCTTTCACCTTTTTATATAAATCTTCTGCGGATTTATCATTTGCAAAAGTATTACCATCAAAAGATTTCATCTCTTCTAGCATCCAATCTTTAACACTTAAGTGCTCAGCCATATCCAGCTGGTATTGGTAAACCTTATGCAGATATCTAATATCTTCTAGTGCATATTCAACTTGTTGCTGACTCAAAGGACGTTTGGCCCAATCAGTCCTGGTTTCTGACTTTGACAATTCTACCTCAACCACTTCTGCCAAAAGGTTGCGTAGGGATATAGTGGCCGCCAACCCAGTAAATCCTGCTGCAAGCCTGGTATCGTAGATGTTTTTTGGGGATGCACCTGTTTCCCTACACAGAATTGATAAATCCCCCTGAGCATCATGAAAGATCTTAACAGCTTGCTCAGCTTCAAGTAGTTGTTTTATAGGGTCAAGATCCTTAATAGCAACTGTATCAACCAGATAAAGCTCATCTTCAGACAAACCTATCTGAATCAAGCCAAGTATAGGGTAGTAGGTCTTTTCCCATACAAATTCTGTATCCACTGCAACAACGCCGCTCGAGATAGCCTTCGATATAAGATCTTGAAGTTTTTCCTGGTTATCTATCATTTAGTTCCTGTATTCGCTGTTTGCAGTATTTGAAAAGGGCGTAAGTCTACCTTTTTTAAGGCCTTGTTCCCATTTTTTGGTTCACATTGTTAATATTTGGTATAAGCTTTATATTTCTTTTTCCACTTCTTTTTGTGTTAGCAGGGCCTGCCTTACCCCGTAGTAAAAAGTATTAAACTCATGGAGCATCTTTTCAAAATCCTGCTCTTCTCCAGCCTTTATTTTTGCAGATATGGTATCTGCCATATGGGCAAGCTTATCCGCACCTACGTTACCGCAACTTGATTTCATTCCATGACTGATGGCGGAAAGCTCTTTGTAGTTATTATCTCTAACTGCTAAATTTAGTCGCTTAACATAACCGTCTGCTCCCTCAACAAAAGTATCAATCAGGTCTGAGAACATATCTTCGAGCTCTGCCCTCATAAGCTCAACCTTCGCCAAATCAAGATATTCAACCTCTTTCTCATCATCAGCCAACTTTAAAAAAACAGCTGACTCTGCCTCCACTTCTACCTCTGTTGAAGCCGGCGTATCATCAATATATTCGGTAGAAGCTGTCCCAGCCATCTCTTTCTGAGCCTGAAACAGGAATTCTGACTCTTGCTCTCCCTGCAAATATTTTTGCAGCATCAATGCCAAATCAATCCGGGCAAATGGCTTTGACATATAGTCGTCCATTCCAGCGTCTTTACACTTGATATCATCACCAGCCATAGCATTTGCTGTAAGTGCAACAATTGGTATGTGCTTTAATCCTTTCGCCTGCTGTTCCTGTCTAATCATTCTGGTTGCATCATAACCATTAATAACCGGCATCTGACAATCCATCAAAATCAGATCATAGTCACCCTGCTGCCACTTTTTCACAGCCTCTTCACCGTTTTCAACAATATCAACCTCAACACCAATACGCTTTAGCATAGTTCTTGCGACCTGTTGATTAGTTTTAATATCCTCGGCCATTAGGATATTTCCGCTAAGCTGAATATCATTCTCGCAGCCATGTTTTTGGCTCTCAATAACACTGTGTTTTGTGATAATCGAGGGCTTATTATCCTCATTGGCATGTAACGACGAACGATTAATTACGTCAATAAAAATATCCTTTTTCACTGGTTTTGTAATAAAGGCTGCAAATCCAAGCTCCTGCGCCTTTTTCGCATCTCCTGCTGTGGCATTCGTTACAAGATTAATCATCGCAATGTTTTTCAAACGTTCACGTCTGGCAACAAATTCGGCAAGTTCTTTTGTATCAGACTTACCTACAGAGCCATCTACAACAATGAAGTCGTACTCATGCGGTCCATCAACAACTGCTTTGGTTACATACTCAAGCTTATTGAATGTATCAACCTTTACTCCGGCATTAATTAGGATTTCCTGGATAACCTTGGCAACTATCTTGTGCTCTATAAATAACAGACAGCACTTTCCTTCAAGCTCTGGTTTTTCTTTGGCAACCTCCTGTTGTTCACCATTTTCAATATACTTAAGCGGAAATGAAAGCATAAAGGTTGATCCAGAACCATACTCACTGGTTACTGATATATGGCCACCCATCATCTCAATTAGCTGTTTGCTGATTGATAGCCCCAGACCAGTGCCGCCATATTTTCTGGTAGAAGAAGCATCTACCTGGCTGAAAGAATCAAATAGCCGCTTTTTATCTTCTTTGCGAATTCCTATACCGGTATCTTCAATACTTATCTCAAGCTCAGTAACAGAAGGCTTGATAGACTTAACTGATACGTCAATAAATATATGCCCCTGATTAGTAAACTTGATGGCATTACCAACCATATTCATTAACACCTGTCTGATTCTGCTTGGATCACCCACAACAGTCGCCGGACATCTAGAATCAAACCTAACAATTATCTCTAAATTTTTCTCGCTCGCCTTTGGCTCTAGTAACTGGGCAACCTCATATACTGACTTTTCCAAATCAAACGAAATATTTTCCAGCTCCATCCTTCCTGCTTCAATCTTGGAGAAATCAAGAATATCATTAATAATCTTTAACAGTGCCTTGCCAGACTGATCCATGGTCTCTACATAGTCTTTTTGCTCAAGGTTTAATTCGGTTTCTTTAAGAATTGAAGCCATGCCTAAAATACCATTCATAGGGGTTCTGATTTCATGACTCATCATGGCCAAAAATTCACTTTTGGCCTTATTGGCTTCTTCTGCATCCATCTTGGCACGTATAAGCTCGTGTTCCTCCTTTTTACGCGCTGTGATATCACGAAAAGTCGCATCAAAGCCTGTAGGCTTACCCTTAGAATCATATTTCAATGTTGCATTTAAACTAGCAATAAAATGACTACCATCTTTTTTATAGAAAAACACCTCATAGTCGCTTAGCTCACCACTGCTATTAATAAGGTCATTCATGAATTTGTTGTAAGACTCACTATCCCCCCAAACCACTTCGGCATATAAGCCAACAATATCCTCGGTTTTTGGCCAACCAAGCAGCACTAATGCGTAGGTTGATAGCATTGTGATCTTTCCGTGATCAATACCAATAAAACCTTCGCGCATATTTTCAAACAGCAACCTTAGAGTTTCTTCACTGTTTCTGATTCTTTCCTCTGTTTGTTTGGTAGTTGTTATATCCTGTATAGTCCCAAGCAGAACTTTGGCATTTCCGTATTCATCATACTGGCTGATTTCCGGGCTCATCGCTTCAACCCAGCGT
Organism: Gammaproteobacteria bacterium; assembly: GCA_004796365.1. Taxonomy (GTDB): domain Bacteria; phylum Pseudomonadota; class Gammaproteobacteria; order QZLD01; family QZLD01; genus QZLE01. Next base: position 12,775 of record QZLE01000091.1, read on the forward strand.
ACCTCTCCATTACGAATAATTCGATAAGTCATTGGGCTGAACCCCTGATCGGTAGGATTTTTTACTGTAAACTCTATTGCTCCGCTTACCTTACTGTGATCATCAGGGTGAACAATCTCATTAACAACTTCCTGGAGAGTTGAAACTTTTTTAACAGGGCTAATTCCATAGATACGTCGCAATTCATCAGATAAAAACAGTTCCCTGCTGGAAAAGTTATATTCCCAGGTACCAACTCTAACCAGCTCTTGCATCTTGGCAAGGTTATGTTCTTTAATCCTTATAACTTTCTCTTTTTTAGCCTGATCAAAAATATTCTGCTTTATCTTGCTATAGGCATACATAAGTAAAGAACCGAGCTTATCCAGTTCATCGCTAGATTCTATCTTTTTGCAGCTACCAAATACCTCTCGTAAAAACTGATCGGTATTCGAATTCATCCTTTTTACAACTGACCTGAAGTAAACCCAATAGCTCAAACCCGCGATCATCAATATTGAAAATGAAACAAAGATCACTACCCCCATAGTGATTTGCTCAGCATGATACTGTTTTATCATCCTCTCTACGTTAATAGTGATAACCGTACCAATGTCTTTTCCTGCCACTGATAACGGCGAATAAACAACAATCTTATTGTTATCACTATCCACCTTAATATGTTTGATAGGAGAGGAAATGTTTTTAAAAACACCGCTTAGATCTTTTTTTAAACGTGCCATGTAAGACTGGTTTTGCAAAACCAAAACCTGTGTCTTGGCTCCGCTAAGACTTATTCGCTCAAGCGGACCATAGATTCTGCTTAACTTGATAGCAAAAAATGCATAGCCAAGCATTTCCTTTCTGCCACCTTCTATTCCAACCTTGTGCGCAAGATAAAACTCCCCTTCATCAAATATTAAAGAGGTTTGCTGTTTTTGCAGCGTACGTGACATAGGAATCTCGCTTCCTTGTAAATCCAAAGCCGTGCCAAAAATTAACTTTTCTTTTTTCAGGTTGCGATCAGTAGCAACTACAGCAAAATAATCAAACTCTGAGCTGTAAATAACCTGGGAATTAATCTTTTCAAGCTCACTTATGGAAAAACGCCCGTTTGGCTTATATGCCCGAGAGTAAATACTCCTTGCAACAACAGTGGAATACCTATCAACCCATTTTTGCTTTTCATCAACACTTCTGTTTAGGCTATCAAGAACGTATTCTGGAAGCTGCCTCATATGGCGCTCAATTGAATTTTTTTTATCTAATGAATAGGTATAGAACACCACCCCCCAGGCAAGTAGCGCAATAGTAATCATTACGGCAGCCATACCGTAAAAAGTCACTAAAAAACCCAGCCTTTCGAAGATTCTTCTGAAGATCATACCTTAGAAAACCATACTCTAATCGAGGTTATTATCCATATACCCATGCCAATTTAAGTATAGTCGCTATAGAGTTGATTTTGGGGGATTGAACAAGAAAAAAGCTAAGATTTGAAGTAGTTATTATATTTTATGCGTACTATTACTTTTCCGGCAAAATGATTACAACCAGCAGCTAAGATTATCTATTCAGAATTCGAGGCCTTATCTTCAGAGCCCCTACCGCATAAAAAATAGCATATAATGACCATTAATCAGGTGCAAAATGGTTGTATCCATCACCACTCAATGGCTGCTCTTCACCTTCTGAATCAACCAAAATCAGCTTGTTACCTTCTACTATTTCGCCTATTTCGGTGATATTTTGGTTATGGCGAGTTGTATCAGATAGAACGAGAATCTCATCAGCTTTTTCAGGACTAGCAGTAAA
>QZLE01000199.1 GCA_004796365.1 Gammaproteobacteria bacterium
ACACCTTTATTGACATGCAGGTAAAGGTAAAAAGCCGTGTCTTGAATGTAAAGCGTGAGTGGAAAGATGATCATTGGACATTCCTGCCGGAACTTGTTGATCTTGAATTTGAACATGAGCTTGTATACTCCGAAGCTGGCACAAGACCGGAAGATGTATACGGTGAAGCCGAGACAGAATTGGTCCTTTGTCAACGATCACTTCAAATTGACCCTTTTTGTTCCATCTCAAATTGACCCCGGGTTTAAAATGATGACTGCTATGAAATGATGAAGCCGAGAACGATTAAGTTACTCGGCTTCGAAAGAGAGGGTGTTATAGAGTTATTTTACCCAGATTGGTGCAGATACGGCGACTTGATCGTTGCGACCGCTGTCATTTTCAAAGAAGTTTTCGCCATAGAACTTTGCGAAGAAATAGCGGCTGTTTCCGACATTGACTGTTGGTCTCCAGACCGCCTTGTAGTCGTATTGGTCCATGCTGGCAACGACTACACCGCCATCAGTGATTAGCTCGATGCGGGTGATTGGTTCTTCATCTTCAGCGGCGATGGTAAAGGTAACCGTGTTTCCGGCGTTGGGAACGATTTCACCCATCCAGTGATGGCCCATCTTGAAGATTAACCGTAACGTCGGATCATCGGAAGAATAGAGGCGGCGATTACGCATAGTGTCGACTAGTGTGTCATTATCCAGCGCAGGCATGATTGCGCCGGTGCGGGTGATTTTACATGAATTTACGTCATGATTGTCCCAGCCAGCGGTTGGTGCCAGATGCCAGCCTTTATCCAGTGCGCGGGTAAAGTGCTGTAGGTATGCATTGGAGTTATTGCCGTTGCCTTTGTTGGCGGTTTCAATGGCAAAAACGTGGGGATCGGCCCAGTCGTAGTATTTGAAATCATCGAAAAAGCCGTCCGGACGACCGGGATGATTAAGCTGCATCAAGGCATTCTGTTCATCTACCCATTCGTAGACCTGCTTTTGAGTTTTGAATACACCACGCCAATCCTGATGACGACCAGTAGTGAAGATATTGGCATGCCCCTCCTGGTCAAAATAGATTGATTGCTCGAACGCACGTACCGGAATATAACTGCCGGGGGCGTCGTTTTGTAGGCGCCAGTATTCGGTATCGTCCCATTCTTCTTCAGAGAGTTGCTCACCGTGATCAGAAATAGTATAGAAATCAAGCTGGCAGGTATTACGCGCCCATGGATAGATATCCCTTGGCAGACCTTCTCCATCGGAGTGGCTGGTATGGCTGTGCAGGTTACCCAGATAGATAGTCATGCCGTCCATCATCTCAGCGGTGATTCCCGGACGCTCTTTGAGAAGAGTCAACGCAAAGGTGGCATCTTTATTAAAGGTTTCACTGCCATCATCTTCTGAGAGGTAGAGGTTGCCGTCCTGCGCCCAACGGACGAAGAAACCAGGCATGTTGCGTGCTTCAAGCGAGACCATTGCAGGATCGGCCTTGCCCGGGCGCACATAGAAGGTAGCATCTTCAGCGGTTAGTGGCTCATGATCATAGTTATGCCAGTAAATCGTTTCGTGGATGTGGCGCATAATGGTTCCTGACGGATTACTCAACTCTAGCGTAACACCGTTTTGATCTGCCAGACCAGGTTGCATGACGATCTCTGCTTTGGCATCAAGATTGTGGAAAGAGGCAATCATGTAGCGATCTACATGCGTATTGGGCCGCGAAACCGGAGATTCGGCACTGAAGGTCGCATCCAGACGGAAGATCTCGCTGTCGTCGTTTGGATGCAGCATGAGCCTGAAGTCAAAATGGCGAATGAAATTGCCTGGTAGCACAACTGACTCTAACGAAATCTTTCTAGAGTCGGCTAGCCCTGGGCGAACATGAAATGTTGCACGGGCGCGATATTCTGCCGAGTCTTCAAAGGCAGCAAAGAAAACACTGCTGCCTTGGCTGACAAGATAATGGCCTGGATTAGCGATCGATTGAATCGAGACAAGTCCCTGATTTGCTAGACCATTAACCAGCATGAAGGTCGCTTTACTTGCATCAACTTCGTAAAAGGAAGAGATATCCACAGGGCCGTGTGTATTGTGAATGACCTTATCAGGGAAGTTGTGAGAACGGAATGTTTTCAGCCCATAAACTGACGCAATCGCAGGTTGAGCTATGAATAATAGCACCGCCAATAGGCTAGCAAGATTGATACATTTAAACATAATTATTCCTTTTGATCATATAACGAGTTGGAGAAATCACTAGTTTGTTTTATGCATAACTGAGCAGTTATGTAATGATGTAACATCTTCTTGCTTTGATATGAAGTTTTGATGAATAATAAGTGACATTCTGATTAATGTTTTATATCAAAAAACTATAATTAAAAAGTGGCGCAAAAAACCTTACATCCTTTTACATTTTTCTTACAAAGTTTTATCTTTTTCTGACCTTTGGTTTTGTGTTTAGGAGTAAATTGAAATTATGTTCAGTAAACATTAAATCAATTTGGGAGAATAAAATGAAAAAGATTATTTCGATATTTATCCTGCTGGTCTGCTGTTTGCAGATGCCGGCTTATGCAAAGCAAATATCTCTAAATGTAGATATGGGCACTCCAGTAATGTTGGCGCAAAAACAGCAGACTGCCTATATCAAAGTATCGCTTACTGGTTTTGAACAGGAGAAGGAGGCTCAAAGAACACCAGCAAACATCGCTATTGTTATTGATAAGTCTGGATCAATGGATGGGCAGAAGATGAAGCAGGCGATAGAGGCTGCAGTAATGGCGGTCAATATCTTGGATAGCAATGATATTGTATCTATTATCACCTACGACACTGATGTTCAGGTTATTGTGCCTGCAACCAGAGTCTCGGATAAATACTCTATCATTAGAACGTTAAGAACGATTCGCGCTAATGGTAGTACGGCCTTATTTGCCGGTGTTAGTAAAGGTGCTGGTGAGGTTCGTAAGTTTATAGAAAAAAACCGTGTAAACCGGGTGATTCTTCTTTCTGACGGACAGGCTAATGTTGGACCAAGTACCCCAACAGAGCTTGGGCAGCTGGGGATGTCACTTGGGAAAGAATCTATCAGTGTGACCACCATTGGTTTGGGGCTAGGATATAACGAGGATCTTATGACGCAGTTAGCTGGGTATAGTGATGGTAATCATGCCTTTGTTGAAAATGCTGCTGACCTGGTAAGGATCTTTCAGTACGAATTTGGTGATGTAATGTCGGTAATTGCCAAAGATGTAAATATCATAATCAACTGTTCGCAAAATGTAAGACCGATTAGAGTCTTGGGAAGGGATGCTGAAATCATTGGGCAGAGGATTCACACCAAACTAAATCAACTATATAGTGAACAGGAAAAATTTGTACTTATAGAGGTAGAGGTTCCGCCAACAGCTGTTGGAACTTCCTATGATATAGCATCGGTTGATGTTTCTTATGATAATCTTCACACTAAGAGAAAGGATAAGGTTTTCGGCTCTTCAAAAGTTGTGTTTTCTGCATCTGATGATGAGATAAAAAAATCTACTAATGTGGCGGTAATGGAAAAAGCAGCAGAGCAGGTTTCAACCGATGTTAGCAAACAGGCTATTCAACTGCGCGATCAAGGTAAAATTGGTGAGGCAAAAAGACTGTTGCAAAAAAATACCGATTATCTGAAAGAGAAGGCTGCTTCATATAATTCACCTACAATTAAAAAATTAGAGGCAGAAAGTAGAAAAGACGCTCAAGAACTAGAAGATGAAGGGCAGTGGAATAAAAAGAGAAAAAGCTTGAAGGCGAGAAACTATAAACGTAGTAAACAGCAATCATATTAATCATGAGTAAATTAAGTTTAATGGCGGCACTAATGTGTCGCCTGTGACTTAACAAATAACATAGGAAACAGCTTTGCAAAAAAGAGTGATAATGACACTGCTGGTAATTGTATTAATTCCCATATTGCTATTAGGAGTAATGGGAGTACGCATGGCAAGTAATGAGCAGGATGTGATTAAACACCAGCAAAGTGCTTTATATCTCTCCAGGCTGGAAAATGTTGATTCCATAATTGCAGGTTATTTTAGTGAGCTGGAAAAAAAGATCCTTGCTGATTCGATCTATATATCAAACGATATTGAGAAGTTTGCTAGGTATATAAAGGAAGAGCCGCTGGTAAAAAACGGTATTGTATTTGATGCTGATGGCAACCGGGTTTATCCGCAAAATGGGAAGTCTCTTTCAAATAAGGAGCGTATCTTTATTGAGAAAAGCAGAATGTTTCAACAAGAAGCGCTAGATGAAAGCCCAGCTATGGAGCAGCAAGTTCAAACAAGAAGGACGACGGGTTACCAGGTTAGCAAGTCATTTTTTAAGGCATCTCCTGCGATAGAAAAGCCGGTTAAATATGGATGGTACACCTGGTTTTCCGGTATTGACCAAAACCACATATTTTGGTGGAAGACTAATGACAAGACATTTGGTGTAGAGCTGTTTCATGCACGACTTATTTCTGACATTATAATTTTGTTGCCGACGACAACGGACAATCTGCACGTATCTAAGTTTAAAAGTAATGCAAGCAATTTGGGTGCGGCGGCATTGATTAAACTTATTGATAATAACAATAGTGTTATTTATCAGTGGGGGGAGTATATTCCGCAGAAGCAGCAGAAATATTCAGCTATGTTGTTGCTGGAGAATCCATTAAGTAGCTGGAAGCTGGAATACTATACCGATAAAAAAAGCTATAACCCAGTATTTAACCAGTTTAATATTTTAAGTGTTCTTATTGCCATTGGCGCTATCCTTGGGGGGCTGGCTTATTACCTGTATCGTGAGCACAAACGCGAAATAATTTTGGGCAAGCAGCGGGTAAATTTTGTGAGCCAGATATCGCATGAGCTAAAAACACCGCTGACCAATATCCGAATGTATGCTGAATTATTAGAAGACCAATTGCAGGAAGAGTTGTTGCATGAAGAACAGCAGATAGAAGAGCAATGCGGCGATATGCAGTCTCTGTCAGATCAAGATTATGACTCTGATCCTAAATATCTAAAGCATATTAAGATAATATCTTCTGAAAGCCAAAGGCTGTCGAGATTAATAGCCAATATACTCAATTTTTCCAAGTCGACAAAATCAGGACTAAAGATTCATAAAACTAAGGGAGAAATTGATACAGTTGTTAGTGTTGTAATTTCCAAGTTCGAACCATTATTGATTGCAAAAGGTTTTGAGTTTGATATCCAGCTCAATGCGCGCAATGCGGTGTTTTTTGATCACGATGCGCTGGAGCAAATATTGAATAATCTTCTGAGTAATGTTGAGAAATATGCAGCATCTGGCAAGTATCTGTCGATTAGTACTATGCAAGGCAATGAATACTCAACAATAACTGTTCAAGATAAAGGTCCGGGTATTCCTGCTTCTGAGCACTTGAAGATATTTAGACCGTTCTATCGCATAAGTTCTAGATTAACGGATGGAGTGTCAGGAACCGGGATAGGACTGAGCATCGCAAAAGACCTGGCTATATTGCATGGTGGTGGTTTAAAGTTAGTGTCGTTTGAATCAGGGGCGTGTTTTAGATTGAAAATACATACGCCTGAAAATCCTGCTTCTGATAAGCCTGTTTCCGAAAAGGCTATGCCAGAAAATGCTATACCTGAAAAAGAGTAGGGGAATATATGAAAATACTAGTAGCAGAAGACGATCAGTATATTAGAGAAGGTATAGTAGAGATCCTACAAACTGAAGGGTATAACACCATCATTGCAAATGACGGGCAAGAAGCAATAGACCTTTTTGCTGATCATAAACCAGATTTTGTTTTGCTGGATATTATGATGCCAGAGATTGATGGCTATGAAGTGTGTAAAAGAATCCGTAAGACTGATGAACATATTCCTGTAATCTTTATCAGTGCCAAATCAGAAGAGATCGATAAGGTGATTGGCCTTGAACTTGGTGCCGATGATTTTATTGTTAAGCCATTTGGTACTCGTGAAGTTATTGCCCGTATCAGAGCCATAACACGCCGTTGCCTTGCAAAAAAACAAGATAGTGTTGAAACCCCTAAACAGATAACAATGAAAGATCTTGCGATCTTTCCAAATGAGCTTAGGGCGCAAAGAGGTGGTAAGTATATAGAGCTAAGTCTGCGTGATATAAATGTATTGAGTCTTTTATTTAAAATGAAGGGTAAAGTAGTAAGCAGGGATGATTTATTTAATGAGTGCTGGGGGCGTGATTATCTACCTAATAGTCGCACACTTGATCAACATATCTCGAAGCTGAGAAAACAGATAGAACTTGATCCTAAGGATCCGAAAATAATCCAGACGGTTCACGGAGCAGGTTATCGCTTTGATGGGTGATTGTGTAATTGGATATAAATACTTTGCTTGGGCACAAGAGGTTTAGCACATTAATATCACATGCTTTTAATATGGTACTTATACTGGAAATGTGAAGTTGCTTCGCCAATAGTACGCAAGCAGAAGGTGCCAGTATATTACCGTAGTTTTTCTGGGGTATGAAAGTATCTGGGTTATTTTGGAGCAACAATCCGTTTATTCAATAATTCTTCTCGAAGTAGGTTGTCGCTTGTTAAAACTCCTTGCTCAAGTAAGGTATCAAATGCTTGATTGATGCGTTGTAAAATTTTGTCGTGATTAGGTGATTTTTTTTGCAACCCAAAGAACAATAGGGGTTGTAACAAGAGGTTTATAGTTTAAGGACTGATAATCAATCCCCAATAGATTAAAATTCCAGTAAAAATTATCAGAACCCCATAAAAGTGGAGCTCTGCCAATATCAAACATTCGTATAGCAGAGTTAATTGAGTTTGGACGTAATACTGTAATTTTTTTGGAGGCAATCAAACTGTCTAGGTGTTTGTAAATCTTATATGGCGACTGCCAATCATTAATAATTATAATCTCTTTGCCAATAAGTTCCTGCTCGTTATTTGGTATTTCAGAAAGAGGGAGTTTAGAGAAAATACCAGCCGTCCATGGGTGACCCCAAGATGAGGCGGTGGAAGATTTTAAAAACCTATCATGATGAGCAGTGATTAGGATATCGAATTTTCCACGATCTGCATTCATATAGGATCTGGCAACAGGGAAAATGGACAGGTTGTATTCGATATTAGCTGTTTTAAGAATTTCATTTATTGTTTCCCCGATATTACCGGATAGCTTTCCGCTGGGTGTTTTATAAAACATTGGAGGAAAATCAAATGTACTAACGTTGATATTCAGAACTTCATTGGCATAGCAATTCTGATGTGCGTAAAAACTGGAAATGGCAAATAACAGGAGAACCGTGAAAATTTTCATATGGTTTTTCATTGCCTTAACCCTCATTTATGCCCACTTTTAATAATTATAATACTATTTATTATATAAAAGGCGAGTAAATTGGGCTAGATGAGTAGTTAAGTTCAAATACTTATATGCTTTACTTCTCACTTATACATATAGCATAACTGATTGATTTTGGATGATACAGCTGTGTTGCGGTGATGGCATCTCGTTTGTTAATCTCATAAGTTTGTTGAGTTAAACTGCATTTATGATATGCAAAATTAATGCGTACTTTCACTCAATAATTATAAGATAACAGTAAATTGAAACTATTGGTTTGCGTTGCCTTTTGCCATAAAAAAACGCCACAGCTGGACAGTCTGCGGCGTTATTCCGTTTTTTTGTTAGAGAGACAAAACGGTCAAAGTTTAGGTTTATTAAGTAGCAATACCCCATATATGCTATTTAAAACCTTTGATTCATGTGGCGCAGTCTATACCCCATACCCCTGTATATTTATCAACTTGCGCTGAATCAATGAAAACTATTATGCGTCATTTGTAATGAAAAAAGTATGGCAGAAACGACTGTATTTTGCTCAAAATACGCTTAAAAATATAGCGCTATACGCAACATATGAAAAATATGATTATGAGAGGAGACTAATGACTAATAATGCTTTGCACGTAATTATTTTTGTAAATACAATTTATAAAAAAAGTTGAGTTTTAAGAACGTTTGTTAGCGGGTTTTACAGTCTTATTTGACGTTTATTTCGATATAACATTACACGCACCCTTTGGTATCAAGTTGATATTTGCGCTATATCATTTATAAGTGGCAGGAAACACCTTAAGATAAAATCCAATTTACTGGTTTTAATGATGTAAAGTTTATAAAAAATAGCTTGGCTACCCGTTATTTACCCTTTTTTTATTGCAGGATACATAAAAAAAATGAAATGCTTTTATAAATTGCAGTTTTTAAAGTGCCACCTGGAAGGGCCGGGAGGAATCCGGGAGATGGTTGCGATTGCATTACCGATGGTGGTATCGCATGCTTGTGAAACAGCGATGACTTTTACCGATCGTTTATTTTTGTCCCGACTTGGTTCTGAGTATATGGCAGCCTCAATGGGTGGAGGGTTATCGGCTTTTGTTATGATGACCTTTTTTTTCGGTTTGATAGGTTACAGCACCGCTTTGGTGGCTCAGTATCTTGGCAGTGGTCAGAAAGAGAAGTGTGCCAGCACGCTTACTCAGTGTGCGGTGATCGCTTTGCTGGCCTTTCCGATAATTTTGGCATTAAGGCCGTTGGCGGTGTCATATTTTAAGTGGATGGGGGTGTCGGATCCGCAGCTATTATTGCAGACCCAGTATTTTAATATTCTTATTTACGGGGTTTTATTTAGTTTGTTGCGTCATTCGTTTAGTAGTTATTTTTCCGGGATCGGCAGAACCAAAATAGTGATGATTGCAGCGATAATTTCAATGCTGGTCAATGTGATTGCCAACTATACGTTGATATTTGGTAAGTTCGGATTTCCTGCATTGGGAATCACTGGGGCTGCTATTGGTACTGTTTTCAGTAGTTTTATTGGCTTTGCTGTTATCGCTTATGCCTATTTTGCTCGCGAAAACCGTATGGAATTTGAAATTATGGTCTCTTTTAGGTTTGATCTGAAGGTGATGCATACTTTGCTGCGTTTCGGTACCCCGGCAGGGCTAGAGTTCTTTCTGAATCTTCTCGCCTTTAATGTCATGGTATTTCTGTTTCATTCGCAGGGGGCAAACATAGCCGCTGCTATTACTATCGTATTTAACTGGGATATGGTGTCATTCCTGCCGATGATAGGTATCAATATTGGTGTGATAAGTCTTGTCGGGCGTTATATGGGAAGTGGTAATCCTGATCTTGCGCACCGTTCGACCTGGTCTGGCCTTAAACTGGCTTGGATATATTCGTTTTTCGTATTGATTGCCTTTGCCTGTTTCCCGCATTATCTAGTATCTGTTTTTCATCCAACCGAATTACAGAATGAGTTTCAGCAAAACATAGCTCCTATGGCGATTACCATGCTGCGCCTTGCAGCTTTGTACGTGATGGCAGACGCTATGTTTTTGGTATTTGGCGGGGCGTTACGCGGTGCAGGTGATACTTTATGGGCTATGGTGACTTCGGTACTATTTCATTGGATCTTGGTAGCGGTACTATTTGTTATGCTTAACCTTATTGAGGCAAGTCCTGCTATTTCTTGGCTTACACTATGTCTGATTTTTATTGTATTCAGTTTTGTTTTCTATCTTAGATATAAAGGGGGCAAGTGGCGGAAGATCAAGGTTGTTGGGCAAGAGATTTCTGTGCAAGGTGCTGATGCGATGCATGAAACGCAGGACCTGTAAATTCTGCCTAAAAAAATATGAAAATAACAAATACGCCCTGTGGCTATGGGTTTTCCTACAATTGCGGTTCCTGCTTTTAACTTGTTGACGCTAACTTTAATGCTAACTAGTTCAAATAACAGAAATATTGGTATGTAATAAACTTGTAACTAAAACTTAATGCTTCTACCATAATATTAAGTTTCGTCATAGAAAATACTGTTAGTTCTTGCCAAATAATGGATTGAGAGGCAAAGAGTTATGAAAATATCCCATGCGACTTATATAGTCTCCGTAACTATTCTTATACTTGCAGCATCTGTAACCCTAGTTCTTATTTGGGCTTCTGGCCTGTTAAAACAGCCCTATATGGTTGTTGATACCTATAACAATTTACGTGAACAGGTTACTGTTGAGTTTTATGGTCATATTCAGGAGTATTTTTCTACAGGCGATGCAGCTTTTCTGCATAAAGCTGAAAAACAGATTAATACGGTTGAATCTGATCTGATTCCAAAATTGCCAGCAGAAATTGGCACTTTGCTGCTACCTTCAATACAAACCCTTCAAGATGCTGTTAAAACTAAGCTGCGTGGCAGCGGTAAACTTGGGGCTGATTCTCAATTACTATTAAAAAATGCAGAACGTCAGATCCAGTTTAGTATTGACTCGATAATTGATTATAGCCGCGAAGGACGCTCAGCGTATCCGGCTTTGGCCTATGATTATCTTAATCTTGGCAGTGAACTTGGTAAGTCTATACAGCAGGTTATTGAAACCAGGCATAACCTGATTGAGTTTCAGGATCTAAAGGCTCGTCAAAATTTAGAAGAACAGTTGGCGACAATGAATTCAATTTTGGTGAAGATTCGCGAGCTTCCCCCTATGGGTGTCATGGAAGAAGAGGAAGAGGATGACTTTGCAAGTATTATGGGGGGAGATGAAGAATCTGAAAACAAACATGAGGCAATCGATAAGATCATAGGTTATACCGACCAGCTTTCCGGTCAGATTAACAGGTATTTGCAAGATATCGATACCACCCAGAAACAGATAAAACAGGTCAATAATTCCAAGGCATTGCTGAGCAATATTACTGCTGAGATTAAAGGGCAAATTGCTAAGGCAGACAAACAGATTACTGTATGGCGAAGAGATATTGAAGAGCGCGTATTTACAGTATTCGCAACAATAGTTGCTGTGATGTTTATTGTTGCACTGGCAACGTATTTTCTTTTGCATGACCGAATCCTAAAGCCATTGAATCTGGTCACAACTAGTATGAAACAAATTTCTGAAGGGGATGCGAATCTTAATGTCAGGTTAAATATGCGGGGTAAGTGTGAATTGACTCAACTTGGCAATGCTTTTGATCTGTTTATTAATAACATAGGCGATTTGGTTGATGAGGTAAAAGTAGCAACTAAAGAGTTGGTTGGCAATGCTGCTGATGCACATGATATGGTCAGTAAATCCAAAGATATGGTTGTTGAGCAGCAGGAAAAAACTGGGCATATAGCAGCAGCGATGCATGAAATGTCGGCTACTATTGACGAGATTAAATCGCATAGTGCTCGTTCACATGAAGTGGTTTCAGAAACAAATAGCAGCGCATTAGGTATTGCCAAAAGATCTGGTGAAACAACAACCGTATTCGATCAGCTTTCAAGTGAAATCGGACAGGCTAGTACCGTAATTCAAGATCTGGCTCATGACAGCAAAAAGGTAGAAGCAGTTATGGATGTTATCCGTGAGGTTGCTGAGCAGACCAACCTTCTTGCTTTGAATGCCGCAATTGAGGCTGCGCGCGCAGGTGATAGCGGCCGAGGCTTTTCGGTAGTTGCAGATGAGGTCAGAGTGCTTGCGCAAAGGACGCAAAATTCGGTTGAGGAGATCCGCAATATTATCGATTCACTGCTGGATGGTGCGAACAGCGGCGCTGATATTATGCAAAAAAGTGCGGTGAGAATGAAAGATGTAGTGCAGCAGGTTAACGAAATAACGGATATTTTTTCCGATGTGTCAAATTCAATTGATGGCATAAGCCAGATGACAACATCTATTGCTACGGCTACAGAAGAGCAGAGTGTCGGTATTTCTGATATCGCGCAAAATGTTGAAGGGATTAAGCTTAATGCTGACGAGATTTCCAGTAGTGTAATCAATGCAGCGCATGCCAATGAATCTATGAGCGAACAATTTGATAAGCTTGATAGATTGGTGGAGCGGTTTGCATAAGAAGAAAATAAAATGTAGAGCAATAAAAAACAGGCGCTTTTAGCGCCTGTTTTAAAGGTTGAAAATGAATCGTTTTTATTGTTTTGGAAACTCTTTTATTAACTAAGCTTTATTTTTATCGAAACCGTTTTTCAAAAAACTGTCTTTTTTTAACCTCTTTTTTTTCTAAACAGGGGGCACAGGCCGATTATTGATGTAGCGAAAAGAACAATCGGTGCTGGTACTGGCACAGTTGCTGGTTGTGTCATGTCATAAGTAGCAGCTTCTGAACCAAGGTCATGAGTTGCAGCGACCCAGGTAAAATCATTTCCAATCAAAGTGCGTTCAACCATCCATTCGATAGTAGTTCCGCCGTTTTCAGACTGTTGTGCACTGAATAAGTCTGTGCGATCAAAATAGCCGTTTGACTCATCCCACTCATGAAAGTCAGAAAGGAACCAACCGCCAATGTTTGGTTCATAGTGGCTGTCCAGAATATAATCGATTCCGTCAAGGCTGTCTGGCATATACTCAACATCGCTGCCGATTGCTCCGCCAGCTTTCGAATCGATGTAAATTCCGTAAAGGCCGGCAAAATCGTTATTTGCCGGAGCGCCAACGAGGTCCATGCGGAAGTAATAGTACTGCTCATCTGCTGCCATCCAGGCACCGGAAATATCCTGTCCATTGGATACGGTTAGGTGTGGATTGGAAATGGCTGCTTCACCAGTTGGGTCGGTAATAGTCGGGGCTGCATCCCAATCATAAAGGTAAGCAGCATGAGAGTGTGATGAAGCAAATGAACCTATTACAGACAGAGCAAGAACCGAATAAGCTTTGAAACGTTTGTCCAGTTTAATGTTCATAATAAAGTCCTGATATACGTAGCTAGTGTATTCAATATAATAATAGGGCTATAGGTAAAACGCACAGCAATACTGACTCTGAAATGTTACAGGTATGTGGTAGAAATTTTAAAGTTTTTTGAAGCCTATATTGCTGATTATACGAATATAATTAATAACTGGTTATGGTAGAAGCTGTCACATAATAAACTATAGTTATATCAATTAAATAATGGATGTCGGGCCTGGTGGCGGACGTGGACTGATTATCTCTGAAAAGAAGGCTAGAAATAGGGTTGATAAAGGAGCAGGCTAATGGGTTTTGTAGAATCTTTAAAGAGCAAAATTGTCGAGAATGGCATCAAGGCAAAAATTGTTTATCCGGATGGGGCGGTTGAAACCTGTGTAGAAGCAGCTTCTATTTTATGTAATGAAGGAATAATCACGCCGGTAGTTCTGGGGGATATTGGCCAGATCAAAGATACTGCAGCAAAAAACGGGTGGAATCTTGAGGGCGCTGAAATTATTGACCCAAAAAAATCCCTGCCGGATGACTTTATCGATACCTATTTTGAAAAGAGGAAACATAAGGGAATAGATAAAGACTTTGCCAGGTCGCAAATGGAACGGGTTCATTTTTACGGTGCAATGATGGTGGAAAAAGGGTTGGCAAATGGAATGGTCGGTGGCCTGACTTCTGACACCAAACCATTTATTCCCGCATTTGAGATAATCAAAACCAAGCCAGGCATTAAAAGGGCTTCGGCAATCTTTTTTATGGTAAAAGGTGATGACGTAAAACTGTATTCCGATTGTGCCATGAATATGAATCCTGATGCAGATACTTTAGCGCAGATTGGCGCAGCCTCCGGTGACACAGCAAAGTCGTTTGGATTTGAGCCCAATATAGCATTCTTGAGTTTTTCAACTTTTGGAACCGCAGAGGATCCGCTGGTGGATAAAGTTTCAGAAGCTACCAGGATAGCCAAGACTTTGAGACCAGAATATAACATAGACGGGGAGATGCAGTTTGATGCTGCTTTGTTGCCAGCAGTTGCGCAGAAAAAATGTCCAGATTCTCCGGTAGCAGGCAAGGCTAATGTATATGTTTTTCCGGATCTGAACGCCGGGAATATTGGTTACAAGATTACCGAAAGACTTGGTGGTTATGATGCTGTAGGACCAATCTTTCAGGGGCTTAACAAGCCAGCAAACGACCTGAGCCGCGGTGCAAAACCAAAGGATATTGCTAATAGCGGTTACCTTACAGTTGTGCAGGCCCTTAATTAAAGAAGAAATGGCATAAGTGAATGTCCTAAGGAAATGGTATAAGGGTTGATATTAATAGTAAATAATATCAATATTGATACCGTTAACTATGATTTACCAAATGGATTTTATATGAGGGGTGTTATGAAATTTTCCAAAAACGTATTTATTGTATTAATAATCTCGTTGTTTGCAGTTAATGCAAATGCTATTGATTATGTTGCCTATTCTGTTGATGAGGAAGGTAAGCAATCCCCATTGCCAGAGGTTATTGATGAGCTTCCCGCCGAGGAGATGCTGAATGTCAAGTGGGGAGAGTACAATGGTAATAAGACCAGGGTTGCAGTTCTTGATGTTAAGAATGAATCCAAGGTTTCTTCGTTTACTGTTGTAGGTTTTACTGGCGGGATAAGTATCGATACGGTTTCTAAAGGGGTGCCGGTTGATGGTATCGAGGCAATACTGACCGATATAATGCTTCATTCCGGTCGTTTCCGCATGGTTGAAAGGAAAGAGATTGATTCAACTATCAAGGAACAGGATTTTGGAGCATCAGGAAGGGTCAGTAAACCCTCTGCTGCCAAAATTGGCAAGATTCTTGGTGCAGAATACCTGATTAAGGCGGTAATTACTGAATATACTCCGGATTTCAAAGGCAATAGTTTTGGCTTAGGTGGTATTGGCAGAATGGTAGGTGGCAAGGCAGGTGGTCTTCTTGGCGGCCTTGGCTATAGCAGCAAAAAAAGCATGGTGGCAATGAATTTCAGAATTATTGATGCCACTACCAGTGAGGTTATGCACTCCAAGCAGGTGAAAGCAGTACTATCTGATTCCGGGCTTACTTTTGGTGGCGGTGGTTTTGGTAGTGGTGGAGCCCTTGGTGGTTTTTATTCTACCTATAGTAAAACCCCGATTGGACAAGCGCTTATTGCAGCAGTTAATAAAGGTGTTTTTGAGCTGGTTAAACAGATCGGTACTTCTCAAACCGGTGCAGAGGTTGTTAAGGTTTCCGGTAAAAAGGTTTATTTGAATCTTGGTAAGGGGACAATTACCAAAGGAGATACTCTTACTTTGTTTACACTTGGTGAAGACCTGATCGATCCGAAAACAGGGTTGTCTCTTGGTGCCGAAGAGGAGGAGATCGGACAGATTAAGGTCTACAAAGTAAAGGATAAATTTTCGATTGCCAAGACCATCGATGCAGATCTTTCAGAAGTAAGTGCTGGAGATAAAGCAATGCTGGATAAACCTGCAGATCCGCTTAAATTCGGCCCTCCCAGAACTTCAGATAGCTCTTCTAATGAAGGCATGAGCGCTGAAGAAGCAGATGATATGTTTTGACTTAGCATAGATAGATCACTTAGCACAAAAAAATTTACCAGGGACTGGAGTTTAAGATATTTATATGGATATTCCGGGTTATAAAATAGAAAAGGAACTTGGCCATGGCGGCATGGCCACAGTTTACCTTGCCGAGCAGGAGTCATTGGAACGCAAGGTTGCCTTAAAGATAATGGCTCCTGCCTTGGCGGCAGACCCTTCATTTTCAGAACGCTTTTTAAAAGAGGGCAAAACCATCGCCCAGTTGGCGCATGCGAATATTGTCTCGATATTCGATATTGGTGTAGCGGAAACTACGCACTATATTTCTATGGAATATGTTGGGGGCGGGGATTTAAAGTCGAAAATCAAGGAAGGTAATCTCAGTGTAGAAAGTGCTATAAAGATCATAAAAGAAGTAGCTTCTGCACTGGGGTTTGCGCATCAAAAAGGGTTTATACATCGCGATATCAAACCGGAAAATATCCTTTTCAAAGATAACGGCGATGCCGTTTTAACCGATTTTGGTATAGTAAAGGCAATGAATTCCGATACCCGAATGACCGGGACCGGAATGAGTATCGGTACTCTGCACTATATGAGTCCAGAGCAGGCACGTGTAAAAACTCTGGATGGTCGCTCTGATCTTTATAGCCTTGGTATCGTTTTATTTGAAATGCTCACCGGCAAAGTTCCTTATGATGCAGGTGATACCATTGCGGTTGCTTATTCCCATGTAAATGACCCGGTTCCGGAACTCCCGGCAGTACATGCTAGATTTCAGCCGGTTATGGATAGGTTGCTAGCTAAAGAGCCGGACGACAGGTTTGAGAATGCGCTGCAATTGATAGAGATGATTGAGAAGATAGAAGGTGGGGTTGCTGTTCCCAGACCGGAAATAAATTCTGATGCTACCAGAGTGGTTCCCGGACAGCCCAAAGCGGATAAATATCAAACTGGTGAAGGAGCTGATGGTGTAAAGCAATCGTTGCCGATTATCTCGATAATATTTGGTGTGCTTGTTGTAATTGGAATTGGATACTTTTTGCTAAGTAGCGAAACACTGGGGCCTGATCAAGATAAAACCGAACAGGCAAAATCCGAGCAGGATATGATTGCACAGGATACGGATAAGCAAGATCTGGTAAAGCATGACCCAGCAGAACAAGACCCAACTAAACAAGACGGTATTCAGCTAGAACCAGATAAAACAGCTGATGATAAAGCGGTTACAAAAGGTGACTATGTCAAAGATGGTGCAGGCAAATCAGGCAAAAATAATATTGTCAAAACTGATTCCACCAAACAAAAGTCAGAGCAGCAACTGCCACAGGTATCCAGCTATGCAATGCTGGATATCAAAAGTAAACCTGAATCTGCGTTGGTGCGACTTGACGGGGAAGAGCTCGGGAAAACCCCTTTATTTGCAGAAGATATTCCGGCAGGAAAACATAAACTTGAGCTGACACACCCGTATTATAAAACCTTTAGCGAACAGATTGATCTTGCAAAAGACACAGTTCTGAAAAGGGTTGTAAAATTACAGGGCGGCGAGGGTGCAATCACCGTATTGTCGGAGCCTGTTGGTGCAACTGTTTTGATTGATGGCAAGAAGACGGACGGAAAAACCCCGGTTACTGTTTACGGTGTTGCTGCGGGCCGGCATACCGTTAAATTAACTATGGAAAACTATCTTACCAGATCGATAGAGATTGACCTGGAGAATGCGAAAACCGAGATAATAGATGTGGATATTGAAGGTGGAAACGTAGAAACCTTTCGCCATAAAGATGAATGGGTCACCAAAGATAACAAGGTGAGTTCACTATTAAAGCTGGCTGAAGAAGATATGAAGTCTGCAAGATATACATCACCCAAAGGCAAAAACGCTTTAGAAAAAGTTAAACAGGTATTTGCGATTGACTCTGATAATGCCAGCGCAAAAAAAGCACTGGAAAAGATCGTAAAATACTATATTTCTCTGAGTGCCAAAACCGCTGAATCTCTGCGCTTGGAAAAGGCGGAAAAATATCTGAGACAGGCTGTGTCAGTTAGCGCAGTGAAGTATGGTACTGCAGCTTCATCTATAAAAGAGGCTGAGAGAGTAATTGATAGCTACGAAAATATTGAAGGCAGAATTTTCAGGGATTCGTTAAAAGTTAATATGTATGGACCGGAGATGGTAGGCGTATTCGCTGGTACATTTATGATGGGAGACCTTCTGGGAGATGGTAATCGCGACGAAAAACCGGTACATAAAGTAACCATAAAGGATCCTTTTGCAATCGGTCGTTATGAAGTTACCTTTGATGAGTATGATTATTTTGCTAGGCAAACCGGCAGAGAATTGCCTGATGACAATGGTTGGGGCAGACAAAATCGCCCGGTGATTAACGTTTCCTGGGAAGATGCTCAGGAATATGTCAAATGGTTATCTGCACAGACAGGCAAAAAATACCGGCTTCCGACCGAGTCTGAATGGGAATTTGTGGCAAGGGCTGGAACAGAAACCCTGTACTCGTGGGGAGATGAATCTGGCGTGAGAAACGCTAACTGTAAAAATTGCGGCAGTGAGTGGGATAATTCCAAGACTTCTCCAGTTGGATCGTTCGCACCAAATGAATATGGATTGTACGATGTTCATGGAAATGTATGGGAGTGGACACAAGATTGTGTAACCAGAAATTATAATAACTCACCCAAAGATGAATCTGCTGATTTGAGCGGGGATTGCAAATCGCGCATACTGCGTGGAGGTAGCTGGATGAGCAAGGCAAGACTGGTAAATAGCTCGAACCGTGGTAAATCAAATATTGAAGATAGAACGTTGCAATATGGGTTTAGGGTTGTGCGCGATTTCCCCTAATTGGTTGATTCATCGAAGAAAATATACATGATGTTTTTGGTGTTGTCATTATTAGTATTTAATGGAAAAATTATATAGGCAGTAATTATTCGTTAGGAAATATTTTTGTAACCTATCGAACCTAAGATTGTGCCCTCAAAGTAATTTCTCTGTTAATGCTATAAAGGATTCAATCAATATGAATAATCTATCTTTGGTTCTTGGCGCTATCGCCCTAATGTCTACCTCTTCTTGTTTGTATGCTCAAACTCAGGTGAATGATGAGGCATCTTTGAATGCAGCAATTGCAGCAGCAAATGCTGATTCAAGCATCAGAACAATCGTTTTCGAAAAAGATGCTGATATCACACTGACTGCACCAGTAATCTATAACGGTAGCCAGAAGATCCAGCTGATTGGTAACGGTGCTATTATCGATGGTGCAGCTGCCGGTAGTTTTGTTCTTGATGATGATCTTACTGCTGTTACCAAAGATGGGACTCTAATCTTCAATACCCAGGCTGATGTTAGAATCAATGGCCTGACTGTAATTAACAGTGCAACCAGAGGTATTGTTGTGAATATTCCTGAGACTGCAACTGGTGATGACATTTCTATTAGCATGCAAAATGTTAACGTAATTGATTCGGCGCTATTCGGTGTTCACATCGATGATAACGCAGATGAGTTTGATGATGGTGCTACAGGTTCTGATATCGGCATCAATCTTTACATCAATGGCTCAGTATTTACCGGTAACGGAACTGGTGCTATAGACTTTGATGGTTTTCGTGTAGATGAGCGTGCAGAAGGTAATATTAATGCACTAATCGTAAATACCGAGATTGATGGTAACGGTGGTGACGGAATGGAGCTTGATGAAGGTGGTAATGGTAATGTTAAAGCAACGCTTATCAACACCAGTTTCAGTGCTAACGGCTTCTACAACGAAGAAGATTTAGATGACGGACTTGATATTGATGAGGCTGGCGCTGGTGACATTATCATGACCATGATCAACGGTAAAGTGAATGACAATATGGATGAAGGTCTGGATCTTGATGAAGAAAATGATGGCGATGTTAAGCTTAGCTTGATCAGAGTTGAGGCATTTAACAATGCTGATGAAGGTATTAAGGTTGATGAAGAAGATGCAGGTGATATCAAAGCAAGAATGATTATGGTTGATGTAGCTGAAGGTGGTGATGACGGTATTCAGTTTACTGAAATCGGTGAAGGTGATATCAATGCAAAACTGATTAACGTTACTGCGGAAAACAACAAAAAGTATGGCATCAAAATGGAGCAGTGGGTTGAAGAAGACGAAGAAGAAATCGTTGAAGAAGCTGGTTCTCTTAAGGTCAGAAACGTTGTTCTAGCTGGTAATGGTAAAGGTGACGAGATTAAGACTCACAACATTGTTGTTGCTGAATAAGATCTCTGCTTTTTCTAGTAAAGCTTTTTGACAAACCCCGGCAGGCGCTGGGAGCCACATAAAAATTGCGAAGCAGTAACCATTGGTTCTGCTTCGTTTTTTTTA
>QZLE01000125.1 GCA_004796365.1 Gammaproteobacteria bacterium
CTGATTACGCCGAGACGTTTTTTATCACCCCCTCGCATGGAAGTTTTCATTTCATCGGTAATTCGTTGCTTCACGATATGCTTCCGTATGAACTAGTTATTCTTAAATACTAAATCTGCTTAGTACATTCTTGTGCGCTTAACGCTGTCACGAGACATCTTTTTCAGATGACGCTTAACAGCCGCCGCTTTCTTACGCTTACGCTCAACAGTTGGCTTCTCGTAGTATTCGCGTCTGCGAACCTCAGAAAGAACACCAGCTTTTTCACAAGCGCGCTTAAAGCGACGTAGGGCAACGTCAAATGGCTCGTTGTCTTTTACTTTTACGATTGGCATTTGTTACCACATCCTTAATTTAAAGGTTTTAAGTTAATAAAAAACTGTCATAACGACAGGGGCGATAATTCTACGCCTGTTTTTGTCAAATGCAAAGAGTAAATATGAAAAAAACGTTGCTGAATGATCGATTTAGGTTAAAAATAGCGCTTTTGATTAAGCCGAATGGTTGGAAATATGCGAGTTTTAGGAATAGAGACCTCTTGTGATGAGACCGGAGTTGCTATCTATGATAGCGAACAGGGATTGATGTCACATGCCTTATACAGTCAAGTGAAAATTCATGCCGAGTATGGTGGAGTTGTTCCAGAGTTGGCATCTAGGGATCATGTGCGCAAGGTTACTCCGTTGATTCGTCAAGTAATCGAGGAGTCCGGTAGTGGCAAAGGTGATATTGATGGTATCGCCTTTACCAAAGGCCCTGGTCTTATGGGGGCGCTACTTGTTGGTGCGGCAACTGCAAGCAGTCTGGCTTGGGCTTGGAAGGTGCCTGCGATCGGAATTCACCATTTGGAAGGGCACTTGTTGGCACCGATGTTGGAAGAGGGTACAGAGGTTGAATTTCCGTTTATAGCGTTGCTGGTATCCGGTGGGCATACAATGTTGATCGAAGTGGATGAGCTAGGAATATACAAATTACTGGGTGAGTCTCTGGATGATGCGGTGGGTGAGGCGTTTGATAAGACCGCAAAACTTCTTGGCCTTGGCTATCCCGGTGGCCCTGTTCTGGCAAAGCTTGCGGAAGAGGGAGCCCCGAATAGGTTTAAATTTCCTCGTCCAATGACCAATAGGCCGGGGCTGGATTTTAGTTTCAGCGGTTTAAAGACCTTTGCGATTACTACCGTGCAGGAGAACGGGTTGGAGCAGCAGACCAAGGCTGATGTTGCTCATGCGTTTCAGGAGGCAGTGGTCGATACCATGGCGATTAAATGTCGCCGTGCAATTGAACAGCGTGGCATCAAGCGCTTGATAGTGGCGGGTGGTGTTGGTGCCAATAAAAGGCTGCGTGAGCGCTTAAAGGAAGAGATGGATCGGCTTGGCGCAGAGTTGTTCTTTCCTTCGATGCAGTTTTGTACCGATAATGGTGCGATGATTGCCTATGCTGGGCATAGAAGGTTATTAAGAGGGCAGGCGCCAGAA
The DNA here is from genome assembly GCA_004796365.1 of Gammaproteobacteria bacterium. GTDB lineage: Bacteria > Pseudomonadota > Gammaproteobacteria > QZLD01 > QZLD01 > QZLE01. Next base: position 1,476 of record QZLE01000125.1, read on the forward strand.
ACAGATTTTGGGGTTAAACCACGCTGGCCTTTGTATGAGCTTTAGCCCAATATCTTAAGCCCATTGAGCATAGTCGAAATAAAATATAAAAGAAAACAAGAGTTTTCGACTGCGCTCAGCTGACTTGCTAGGAGGTGATCAAACTGGCTTAGTACTTAATGTCACACCCACAAAACCACCGCCAAGATCCATAATCTCTTTAACTTTCAGGGTGTAGGTCTTGCCTTCAAAGATAAAATCGCGCATTTGCCCAACCTTAGGCGCGGGGTCGTCCTCTGGCCAAACGTGCGCAAACTGGCTTACCCCTTCGGGGAAGGGGGCTGGGATAACGATAGGTGCTAGTGCTGGTTCAAGCTCCATCGCATTCTCCTAGGTTGTCCAGTTCCCATATTTTAAGCATTTTCATTACCTACATTCTAAGCAGCTTTTGAATTGCGCCAATTTCGTCTTGTGCTTCTATCATAGCATCAATACTTTGTTCCGGGGTAAGATTTAGCGCCTTAAATGCAGGGATTTCATCCCACGGGCGGGTTTGCGGTACGTTCTTTTTCCCCAAAGTGGCATGGAGCGAGCTAACGGTAACGACATCAGTCAGGTCGGCTTCCCCTTCGTGTTTTCTGTCCAGATCTTCATGTTCCGCAACCGCAAAAATCATATTTTCTGGAAATCCCCATTCTTCGAGAGTTATCTTGCCAATGTCGGTGTGAAACTCGGTGACTAGGTCGACAACGGTATCAAAATCTTCGCTTAGTTCTGCATTACTGCTGACAGAAGTCAAAATCGGCAGTGCTCCAATACTATGTACCAGGCCGGTTAGCATAGCCTCTTCGGCATCAAGCTTAGTGAATTTTCTGGCAATTACGTTGCTATAGGCGGCTACAGCGGTGGAGTGCTCCCAAAGGTCTTTCATATAGTTTTTTATGGCGCCGGATATATTGGTTTTATATAACTGTGCCATAACCAGGCTGGTCACGATATTACGTACGCAGACCCCGCCAAGTCTGCTGATAGCGTTGTTCAGGTTTGATGAAGGTGTCATGCAGCGAAAAAAAGGGCTGTTGGCAACTTGTAGCAGTCTTGCTGCAAGGGCCGGATCAGTACTAATCGCCTTAGATAATTGGGCTATACCCATGTCTGGATCATCTACGAACTTTCTGACCTTTACCGCAACCTCCGGTAAAGATGGAAGGGTGATTTTATGGTTTTGTATGTCATTGATCAGTTTGGTGATATGTTGTTCGTTGGCCCGATCCATGGTGATATTCCTTTAGTAGGGTATTCGGTTTAACTTTGTTCTTTTTGGTAATTGCAATGGGGCGCTGGAAAATGCCCACTCTACTAGTTATAGGAGATTTTGACGCAGCTTGCATCATCACTTTTGTGATTTGTCGCTAAAAATCAAACTTTGCGATAAATTAACTTGCTACCGATAAAAAATATCTATATCATACGGCGGCTAACATTACCGACCCCTCCCTTAGTGGATATTTAATTGCGCGTTTGTGCATCTCGAGAAGGCAAAATGGAGTCGGGTCAATTAACGAACATATTGCAGTTGGATACTTAAAAAGATGAAAGAAGGTATACATCCTAACTATAGAGAAGTTGTTTTCCAGGACATTGGTGC
>QZLE01000105.1 GCA_004796365.1 Gammaproteobacteria bacterium
CACTTTTTCGGCATCTGACCTCTGCTTCTGATCTATACTGGATCTATTCACATTATCATCATGTAAATGTTCCTTAGAATCGCCACCTTCTCGGTTAATCACTTGCGATTCCTCGGAACAAGGGACATTTAAACGCGCTCGGGATTGCATGTGCAATCGCTCTACCTGAACTCTGTGTAACTCTGCTCCTAAATCAAATGGTTCATCCACACCTGTATCTGACTCAACAACATCACTAAAATTGGTATTATTCTTTATATTCTTACGATTATCTGGCTTATGAATATCTGATTGAAAATGGGCTGATAAAAAAGAGGTATCAGTATTACGAGTTAAACCAGCATTAACACTTGATTCACTGGCATTAGGGGTTTTAGAACTTATCATCCAATCCTGTACTGATTCATTTATCTGAGAACCATCCTGAAGACCTTTGTGAGAAGCTCTTTGAGGATTTTGGCGAGAAAAGGTGCTTTCAACAGTTGAATAACTGTTGCTGCAATCACTTATAATCTCGCTTAAAAATCCCACTAGCTTTACTCCCTAGCTATTGAATCCTGCTCAATCAAATCGAGGTAAATCTCTCTTCTCTGCTTACTAAGTGCAAGGATTTCCTTTTCATTCCAGTGATAACTTTGAGCAATGGTGTGAATATCATTCAACAATTGGGAACCAATATTTTTTTCCAATAAAAAATATGGATCCAACCTAATTTGATGACTCTCCCCACACTCTGGGCAACCAGCATTAATATTGGTGATAACGCTAGGAGAAACCTCCTCTAAAGCTGCGCCAATCTTTGCAGTATCCTTTTCAGAAAACTCGAGCTCATCATCTGATACATGTGACACATGACGTGCTTTTTCTGATGCTCTGCCAAACTTTTCTGGAACATAACCTAATTCTTCTGAAACATGGCCCTGCTTTTCAGGAACATAGCAAAGCCTTAATAGAGCTGTTTCTGAATCGATATCATTCCCAACCTTTAAAATTGCCTCCTGATCTGCACCAGTTGGAACTCTAAACTTTTGCTTTCCATGCTTAGTATTTACTATGACATATGGGTAGCCTTCCTTGGCAGGAAATACCGGTAGATCAGAATAAGTAATTTGAAAATCAAATCGTTCTGCGCAACTTGAACAGTCTTTAGAAAACCAAGCCGTATCATAACCAAGCAGTATAGCTAGTTTACGCATTAGATATTGTCGGTCAGGAACTGAAAGGTCGTGAACTATCTCTTTTGTGGCGGGCTTGCCATCAATATTGTCTAGCGCTTTAGATAATACTGATGTCACCAACACAGGAGCAGAGTTGGGGTTTCGCCCCATCCCTGTTACTGCATCTGCCAGATCAAGTTCTAACTGCCCGGTTAACTCTCTAAAGTTAAACCTCTTTTGGCAATTCGACCCATCCCAATATCCACCTGGAAGGGTGTCCATCACACCTTATCCTTAAATCGAATTAAGACTCGGTTGGCTCAGATACGCTAGTATCCCTTTCCCAACCTTCGTGCTGTAATGTAATGGTTTGGATACCAACCGCATTCATACTTCCAGCATCAAGGTCAGGCAGCGCCTGAAAGTCTGATACCCATGCACGATATAGCTTGTATGAGATAGCTACTTTGCCTTGCAGGTTAAGAACATTGATAACAATATCTTTTCTAAAGTTCTTCAAAGAAATTGCAGAGTCGCCATCGATGTTATTAACAAGCTTCGCCCAGTCCTCGAAAACCGGGTCATGAGTCAACCCCATTTCCAAAGTAACTGGCTCGTAGCTTGAACCACCAGGCATTACCCTTTCATGAGAAGGATCACCGGCACTTCGCCATTTAACCGCTTCAGTTTTTTTCTTCAAAGCGCCCATTTTCTTCAGACCAGCCACTGGCTTACCATCGATCAAAACCTGGAACTTAAAGGTTCTGTATGGATCATGACGGTGCGTATTTACATTAAACATTGGTGCTGCCATTATCTTATCCCCTCATTATTCCTAGTTTTGACCAACTTTTTGTTGGATTCTCAAGATTACAAACTCAGCTGGCTTCAATGGAGCAAAACCAACAACTGCAATAACCTGGCCTCTGTCGATATCACCTTGAGTCATTGTGTCACCAAGTCCACAACGTACAAAATAAGCATCAGAAGCCTTAGTACCTTGGAAAGCACCGGCACGGAAAAGGCCATTCATAAATGAATCGATATTTACTCGAAGCGATGACCATAGATTGTCATCATTTGGCTCAAATACAGCCCACTGAATACCATCAGAGATACTTTGTTCAATAAACATTGCCGTTCTTCTTACAGGAACATAGCGCCATTCAGGATCAGCTTTAGTAGCTAATGTGCGAGATCCCCAAACAACAGATCCATAAGATGGAAGAGTTCTTAGTGCATTAACACCAAGAGGGTTTAGGTAATCCTGCTCACCATCTTCAACAACGAACTCAAGACCGTTCAGGCCTAACACACCAGTTTCTACACCAGCAGGAGCTTTCCATACACCTCTCCTTGCATCTGTTTTAGCCCAGATACCAGCAGCAAATGCAGAAGGCTGAACCAATACATTCTTGGCAGCACCAGGATTGGTATCTGCATTATAGAACGGGTTAGAAACTTGCGCCCATGGATAATATGTCGCGCAGTAAGTTTTGGTCGGAAGTCCTAGATCTGTAACATCCTTTTCCTGGGCAAGCTCAGAGCCTGGAGCAACATCAACAATAACCATACGGCTTTTCATTTGCTCACAGTGACTGATTGCAGACTCAATCGCTGGCTTATTAGCATTATCCCACCATTTGCCCGGAAGACAGATAACGTTGATATCACGGATCTTTACAAACTTAGCGAAAACATCATCGTATGTATTGTTGTCAGCAGCAGAGCCATCCTTCCCACCATCAAGAGCAACCTCTACAGCATTTCCTGCTACAAGCTTGTTAATAGCAGCAGCTTTAAGGCCTGATAAAGCATCAGCAGTAATATAGTTTGAAACACCATTGATATTGCCAACAATGTACTCAGCCTTATCGGAAGAGCTCAAGCTAATATCGGTGAATTTCTCAAAGATTTCAAAATCATCACCAGTGCCAGTTCCAACATCAACGGTGAACAATTTGGTACCGGTTTTAGGTGTAATCTTCACTACAATTGAATCACCCCATTCACCTTCATTTAGAGCAGTGAACTTAACCATTTGGTCCGCAGCTGCAGTGCTATTAGCAGCAGCATCTGGGTTTAGTAGATTCTTTTCAGCAGCCTTAGCACCTTTTGCCAAACGAACGATGTATGCCTTTCCACCACCATTCTTAAAAAATGCATAAACACTATGACCTAAAGGATCACCCACAACGTTAGAAGAACCAGAAACAGCAGTCTCAGTATCCTGAATACCACCGTAAAGATCCTGATACTCTTCCCACTTAGAAATAAGTACCGGCTCACCAATAGAACCTTTTACTGAAAAACCAATAAATGCAGCTGTTGAAGTACCAACGGCCTCAATAGGCTTAGAACCGCTTGATATCTCTTCAACATATACCCCAGGATGCAGATAAGATGGCATAACACCTCTCCTTGGTTGAAATTTGTTTTAAAAAGACGCTCTAACAAAACTGAGCTGGAATAAATTTAGTTACGCTGCTGTCCATTTATCTGTGCCCATATGAACAGCTGTTATTCATCGCGATACTACATTAAAAAAAACATACCTGGTAGCTTAATGCTTCAAATATCTGTTATTTATTATTTGATGAAATGCTTAATTTTATTAAAAACAAAACATTAAGCGGAACAATAAGAATGTTAGAATAAAACTAGTTTGGAATTTATGTGTTCGAAGTAGGAGTTTATTGAGGTGGTTGGGTATAAACAATCAACATTAATGTCATGCCGGCGAAGTCAGGAATGACAATTACTAGTGATCATAGCATTTCAATAGCAAGCAAAAAATTTCTTATTTTACAAAATCTTAGAAAAGGTTTTTTTGCATTCATCGCCCTATACATGTTATGGTGGTTATTACATTTCACAACCATAGGATAAATTTTGTCTTCACTAACGGAATTGAGTAACACCGATTGGGGTAATATTTACTGGAAAGATGAATTAAGAAACAACATAGATTCGATTGAAGGATTAAAAAAATACATTGATTTAACCCCTGATGAAGAAAAGCAACTCCAGCAAGTTGTCGATCATCACCCAATGAACATCCCCCGCTATTATTTAAGTTTAATAAACCCAAATTCCCCCAATGATCCCGTTAGAAAATTATCAATACCAACAGCAGATGAGCTTGTTGTTGCTGGAGATATGGGTGAAACAACGCAAGATCCATACGGCGATGACAAACACAACAAAGGCAATGGTATTTTACACAAATACCCCTACTCCGCCTTAGTTGTTGCAACTGAATATTGCTCTATGTATTGCCGCCACTGCTTTAGGAAAAGGCTGGTTGGACTACCTAACGACAAAACCGTTGAGAACTTTCAAAACGCTATCAAATATATCAGTGAGCACAAAGAGATAGCCAATGTTGTTATTTCTGGCGGAGATCCTTTCCTGATTGATACCTCTTTGTTGAAAGAGATGTTAAGTGGACTGGCGGATATCGAGCATGTTAATTATGTTCGTATCGGTACCAGGGCACCAGTTGTTTACCCTATGCGCTTTTTTGATGATGAGCTAATGGATTACCTGAAAGAGTTTAATAAAAAGAAGACTGTTTATATCCCAACTCATTTTAATCATGCTAATGAGATTACTGATGTTGCTCGTAAAGCTATTCTGAGAATCAGAGAGGCTGGAATTACTGTTAATAATCAGGCTGTTTTTTTATACGGTGTAAACGATACAGTTGAAGATATTGAGAACTTAATGAATGGGCTGGTAAGAATTGGAATTAATCCATACTACCTATATCAATGCATGCCTGTCTCTAGGGTTAGAAATCACTTCCAGGTTTACCTTAAACGCGGCCTTGATATAGTTGATAAAGCCAAGCAGAAACTGGATGGCTATGCCAAACGGTTCAAATTCATTATGGGCCACGAGATTGGCAAGATTGAGATCTGTGGGCGCATCGATGATAAATTGATCTTAAAACAGCTTCACTCTGAAGGTGATAAACCGGAAGATACTAGTCGCATGATGATTATGCAGTTAACTGATACTGCCGGTTGGCTGGATGATATGGAGCAGATTAAGATTTAGATCTTTGTTTGCTTGTTTGTTTTATCTGCTGTGGTGGGCAATGCCCACCATATAACCTACAGTTTTGATGCATCAAGCATTAAATCAAGATGATAATTTATACTTTCCATTAGTCCTTCAGACTTTGTTTCAATGTCCTTTATGATCGACCTACTTGCTTTATTGTTGATTTCTTTAACCGAAAGAAACCTGTTAAAAGAAGCAAGCAAAACCTGGTAATCATGCCATTCCCCAATTTTATTTGCGCATAATTTTGCTTTTTTATTCAATTGCTTCAACTGTTTATTATCGCTAATTCCAACTATTAGTTCCAATATCTCAATAATATACTTTATGTGTTTCCGGATTCTATGTATCCCCAAATTACCGCCGGATTCCACCTTAAGCTGTTTAATCTTGGCAGCTCTTTTTTTAACCGATTTTAGAGCGACTTTGTTTATTTCCTTTACTGAAGAATCGGTTAAAAACTGCTCCGATCTTTGATAATTTTTCTTGAGTAATTCAATATCAAATTCTTTTGTTTCATTTGTTAATTTTTTTGCTGCCTTTGTTTGTTTCTTTATCAGGTAGTCCCGAAAAAACATGCTAACTTTATTATCAAACTGTTTCAGCAAAAAAATATTTACCTGGCACTCCCTTATATAGCCAGCATTTTTAAAAATGGGCCCCAATAAGATGAAGCACTGCGAACAATCGACCCGTTTTTCACTTGCCAATTCAATAAGAGATAGCAAAGCACGCAGTCGTTTTATTGAAACGCGCAAATCATGAATATTTTCCAGGTTAAAAACCTGTAGCGTCTGAGAATAACACTGCTCAAAATTTTCAAACCGTGCTACGAAATGCTCACTAAAATCATTAGATGCTTGCTTAGTGTCCATACAGTTCTTTTAAAAGAGAAAGATACTTCAATACTAGCATTATTTTTCAAAATTTGTCATCAGTGTATGAGTAGCAAATAAAGCGGACAAACGCAAAAAAGCACAAGCAGCATGTCATTGCTACTTGTGCTTTTAGAATTATTAATTCTCTAGCGCTTAAGAATTTCCAAAACCTCTTCCAGCTCACTGCAAATCAGGTCAATAACCTGCTGCGACTGGTTAAGGTCTTCTTTGGCAGTATCACCAGACAAGCGCTGTCTGGCTCCACCAATTGTGAAACCCTGGTCGTATAGCAAACTCTTTATTTGCCTGACCATAATGACATCCTGTCTTTGGTAATAACGGCGATTACCGCGACGTTTCACCGGTTTTAACTGATTAAATTCCTGCTCCCAGTATCTGAGAACATGAGCTTTTACATCGCAAAGCTCACTAACTTCACCGATAGTGAAGTACCTTTTGGCAGGAATTGGTGGCAATTCCTGATTATTGTTCGGTTCCAGCATATGCTTCCACGCGTGACTTCAGTTTTTGCCCTGGGCGGAAAGTTACAACTCTACGTGCTGAGATAGGTATCTCTTCACCTGTTTTCGGATTGCGCCCCGGACGTTGATTCTTATCCCTAAGATCAAAGTTTCCAAACCCTGAAAGTTTGACCTGTGTACCATCTTCTAACGATGTACGTAGCTGTTCGAAAAAGTTTTCCACAAGTTCTTTTGCTTCACGCTTGTTTAAACCTACTTCCTCATACAAACGTTCTGCAATTTCAGCCTTCGTTAGTGCCATATTTTATTTACCTCAACTTTGCGCCGAATTGATCGCCAAGTTTTTTCATCACCTGCTCTACGATCTCATCGACTTCGTTATCAATAAGAGTGCGCGAAAAATGTCGTAAAATCAAGCTAATCGCTAAACTTTTACAATTATTTTCTACCCCTTTTCCAC
>QZLE01000129.1 GCA_004796365.1 Gammaproteobacteria bacterium
ACACCACAGTGATAACAGCAAAAAACGTAGATTAGAAAATGAATTTAATTCAAATAAAATATAACATCGCCATTAACAATTGCACTTCGGCGCCGAACTCAAAACCGCTAAGAGTTTTTTCGCAGATTACAGCGAGCTTTGATCAAAAGGAGAAATCATGAAAACGGATCTACTATCCACATGCTTTTGCACAAGCAACGTTGACGCTTGTAGAGATTTCTATAAAAAATATTTTGCCGCAAAACCTGTTTTTGATTGCGGTTGGTATGTCACTCTAAAAATAAACCAAGACGGCCCAGAGATTAGCTTTATGCAACCTCAACAAGATGGTATGCCAACTTTTTCAGGTGCTGGCGTTATGTTAAATTTCAAAGTTAGTGATGTAGATAGCGAGTATGACCGCTTAAGCAATGCAGGGCTTAAAGTAGCTATGCCATTAGAAGATCACCCTTGGGGGGATCGTGGCTTCTCTGTCATTGACCCCATTGGTAATTCTGTTTATATCTATTCAGACCGAGAACCTTCTGATGATTTCAAGCAGTATGTTCTTGGCTGAATAAAATCGCAGTAGTGCAAGATGGGGAACAAGTAAAAAATGAAAAGAGTATTTAAATAAATGGAGTCGGAGTAAAATTAACCATTATATGGTATTGATATGAATGCCATTTGGTAGTTGGTTCTTTTAAATAAAAAGCCCCAGAAATATCCGGGGCTTTTGTCCATTTTTATTTAATTATTATTTGTAATGAAATTAGAAATATTATTGAGGAGCGTTGCAGTCGCTTGCTACCCAGTAACCAGGTTGTGTTTCTTCAAGAGTAGTAAGAACCACGTCAACATTACCCAGATATTGGTACGAGCCTTTAGCGAAGTAAGAAGAACCCATCTTAATAGCATTGCCTGAATCAACATGAGTTTGGTTAGTTGCTCTTACGCACGCATTAGCTTGCTCTTCAACTACAGTGAATTTAACTTCTTTAAGTTCACTTATTGCACCTTCAGTATCAAGAGCAGCAACTGCCCACGTGTGCTCAACATTTTTATCTAAAAAGCTAACATCAACAGAACACTCAAAAGTTTTATATGATGCATTTAATTCACATTCGTATCCGGGTGTAGCAGGGTTTCCAACAATAACTTTATTTAGGTTGTAGTCTACATCGTCTGCTTGCCCAGTAACAACAAGGATGCCATCTGTGATTGTGCTTTCGTATTCATAGCTAACAATTTCAGGAGCATGATCTATTGAAAAATCAATTATTGTAAAGTTAATAGGTTCTCTAACACTCATTTCGCCTTCTGTATCAAAAGCAACTAGCACCCATTCGTGTTGAACTTCTTTTGCTAAATTGCTTACATCTGCTAAACACATAAATTCATATTCACCTGAATTTTTGAAATCACCTTCGCAATCATAGCCGATAGCCGGGTTGCCAACAGAAACATGGCTTAGGTTTCCATCAATATCAGTAGCTTGTCCTACAACCCAAAGTCCGTCGTTACCGTTAACTTTTTTTGTATAATTATATTCGATGATTTCAGGAGCGCTGTTTTGCACTTCAGGACATTCACCTATATAAAAATTAGCTTGGTCAGTTGTGTGAACAGTGGCAGTTGAAGAACCAAAGTAACCAAGAATTTGTGATGTACCTTTAGCTTTGTAAACAGTGCTGAAAAAGCTGGTTTCTGCAATAGCACGATCATTGTCTACGTGATCTGCAAGTGAAGAAGTATATTGATCGCATTGTGCGAAAGAAGTTAAAGGAGCAATAGCTGCAGCAGCAGTTGTAGCAAGTAATAAGTTTTTAAATTTCATTTTATTCCCCTAAAGAATATTTTATTTAAAAGTCCATTTAGTCCATTTGCGTTAAGAAGAATTTCTTTGCGCTTTGTCCATCTAAGTAACGGAGTGAATTGTAGTGGGGTGACTAGTTGGGGCTAAGTGACAAAAGTCATGGTTCATATGCATGACTTTCGTAACCGTCATTAATTGCACTGTTAGCTGGTGCGCTGCAGCATCTGGAAATTTGAGAGGATAATTATCTAGGTTTTTAGGGTTATGGCTGAAAATAATTAGACAAGTTTTTTTAAATTTATTAAAAAAACTTCATTTTTAGCTTAAATGCGCTAAAAATATTTGCAGTTATGGCATACATAATTGGTATATTTTAGGTTGGAATAACGTAACGTATAGGTAGAAAAAATAATTGGAGTTGCAGAAAAAGACATGAATATACTTTTCGTTTGTAGTGAAAATAAATTACGCAGTCCAACAGCTTTATTTTTTACTTTTTTGTTTACTTGGATCCTTTGCATGTTTTGATCTTTCAGCTTTTTCTCTTGGAAGCCAATATCTTATTATTATGCAAATTATTAATAATGCGACAATTACATTAAGAAATTTGGGGATAAATACTAAC
>QZLE01000146.1 GCA_004796365.1 Gammaproteobacteria bacterium
GTGATGAAATTACTGGTCTGCCAACTGAAGAGCTAAATGGTGCCAAGGTATTCCACGCTGGAACCAAACTGGAAGATGGCAAAGCACTAACAAATGGTGGCCGTGTACTATGTGCCTGCGCACTAGGTGATTCAGTTACCAATGCACAAAAGGGTGCTTATGAGTTAGTAGAGCAAGTAAAATGGGATAAGGTTTATTACCGCACCGATATTGGTTATAGAGCTATTGCGAGAGAGAAATAATAACTCCAGAAAGCTAAATTTGTTGCAAGAAAGTCATAGTAAGCAAGCACACTAGCTGTGTGCTTGCTTATGCGGTAATGTTAATCAATTATCCCAAGTAGCGCTTTTATTGCCATTACTATCGATTGTGTATTCATCATATCCAGCTGCTTTTGTTGAATCAGGAGTAGCCGTAATAGTCACAACAGTATTACCGCCACTTAAATCTGCCTTAAAATCATACCAACCTTTAACCGCGTCATCATTAACACAACCAACACCAAGGTCAGCAGCAATAGAGGCACTATCAGCTGCATCTTTATACCTTTTATATTCAGTAAAATATTCAGTCTGAGCAGTTAATATTGATGCTGAACAAACCTTCGCATCCTCTTGCCGTGCACCCTTCATATATCCTCTGTATGCTGGAATAGCAAAAGCAGAAAGAATGCCAACGACTGCAACAGTTATCAGTAATTCAATAAGGGAAAAACCTCTTTGTTTCATTCGGGGCTCCAATAAAATTTTATTATAATAATCTTAAGTATTATTAAATATTTATCGTTTTTAAGCAACTGTAATTTTATCCTAACAGGTCAATATAACCCTTTCTTTACAGCATATTTTTTGTTATTTTCCTTACTGCATAATCGCAAAGGCACAAGCGATCATTTGCAATATATAAATTATAGGACACAACTTAAAAATATGGGGAAAATAGATGCAGTCCAGAGGCATAACTCTTCTGGAATTGCTGATATATATTGCCGTAATGGGAATAATAACGGCTATCGCAATTCCATCGTTTAGCAATTTAATCAAAAACTCTAAAATTTCAACCAGCCTGACAAATCTAACTGCAGATCTATATTTGGCACGAAGCGCCGCTATTCGACATAACAGCTATGCAGTGATCTGTCCACGCAATAGCAGCGACAATGATTGCTCCGAATCTCCAAGCTGGGAAAAAGGCTGGATAGTATTTATCGATAACAATAAAGACGGAATATGTAACTTCAACGCAGGGCAATGTGCGGATAAAGGTAAAATCATAAAAATAGGAGAAGGGGTAAAATCTAGCGATCTAAAAATGCGAGGCTATAAGCATCGAAGCTTTCGCATCCGCTATGACCCTATGGGTTTTAGCTATGCTTATAATGGAAAAGTTATTGCCTGTGATGACCGTGGTAAAGACTATGCCCGTGCTATCATAATCTCAAATAGCGGACGGATAAGAACCTCGGAGAAGAACGATAAGTTAAAGTGCGAATAGCCAAGCAAAAAAACATAAACAACGGCTTTTACTCAGAAATTTTAATAGTTTTAGCAGTTGCCGAACTAGAATATATCATTTCACGGTAAATACCGATCTTGACCGACGGTTTATAATCAGGATTTACCTCGTGCTGATAGGTACTAGAAATATCAAAATAATCGCAGGCAATTTTGTTTGCACTGGACCCATTTTCAACACGAGGGCATGTTGTACCTTTGGCCTTCTGTTCAATAGACACATTAACCTTACGATCATACACTTCCCCTGTGTATGTCTTGGAATATACATCACTTAAAAATGAATTCGATGCACTATGCTCTGCCCCAGATTGAGATTTTGCACCAAGAAGAACATCATCTCCTCTTTCATCTCCTTCTAATTCACCACCAATAACTGTTTTACTTAGTAATAAATTTGCACCGGCATTTGTGCTATGAAAAGTACGATTTGTCTCTTCACTATTGGCTGAAATCTTAAGTTGAGTTGTGGTTGTCAAAGCTACAGAAACTCCAAGCATGGTCAAAACCCCAAGAAATATCAGCGCAACTAGTAACGCACTTCCTGATTGCACAGTACTTGATTTTATAATTGTTCTCACCATCACAGCACCTCTTTGAAAACTACTTTCGCGCTTGA
>QZLE01000024.1 GCA_004796365.1 Gammaproteobacteria bacterium
AAAAACGGAGCGGTAGTTCAGTTGGTTAGAATACCGGCCTGTCACGCCGGGGGTCGCGGGTTCGAGTCCCGTCCGCTCCGCCACTATCTAAAAAAAGCGCCGAAGATTCGGCGCTTTTTTTATTTCCGCAGAAAATGAATTTTCCCTGCATTTTTAGCTATTAATTTGCCAAGTTGTCTTTTGTTGTACGGCGTGCTTTGCTACTATTCGTTTAGTAAAATATCAATGGTCGTTTAGCCATGTGGTAATGACCAGTTAACAAAAGAGCTGCAGGCCAGATAGCAATAACGCAATTAGCGTATATATTTTGTATTTAGTCGTATAAATATGTTGTTTCGAATAGGATTCGAACAAAAAAATTAGCAATAAAGGGTGTATAAACTTATGGTACTGGAAATTATTAGAGAAAAAGCCGTTGGATGGGTGATGTGGCTTATCGTTGCTGCTATTTCAATTCCGTTCGTGCTTTGGGGTGTAAACCAATATGCGTTTGGTGGCGCTGATCAAAGTGTTGCTGTGGTAAACGGTGAGGACATTACCATAAACCAGTATGCTGAAGCCCTACAGAATTATAAGAACCAAATGAGAAATGCACTTCAGGATAAATATGAAGATGCAAAGTTTGACACTGTTGAGACCAAAATGGCGGTTGTTGAAGGCTTGATTGAAAGAGAGCTGGAGAGACAATGGATGTCAGAAAATAATATGGCTGTATCATTTGAAAGAGTTATTGGTCTTATCAAAGGAAAGGACGGCTTTCAGGAAGATGGACAGTATTCCAAGGCGCTTCTGGAAAGATATCTACAGTCACAGGGAATAAGTAAACAAAAGTTTGTCGGTGAAATCCTGCCTGCATCACTACAGAAAAATGATTTGGTTACCGGCATCTCCAAGACTGCGTTTGTAACCAAGAATGAAGCAGAGCTTCTATATCAGCTGAATAATCAAAAGCGCGCATTCGATTACTTTGTTGTTAGCAAAAACCCTTTTAGAAAGGACGCTGAAATCTCTGAGGAGCAGATAAAAGAATACTATGAGAACAACACCGAAAAATACCTGACAGAAGAGGAGGTAAAGCTTTCTTATGTTGAACTTTCGGTTCATACACTTGGCGATAAGGTTGCTGTTACCGCTGAAGAGATCGCAAAGAGATATGAAGAGGATAAAGACAGATATAAACAGGCAGAGCAGCGTAAGGCAAGCCACATCCTGTTAACTGTTAAAAAAGATGCCTCAGCAGAAGAGCAGGGCAAGATCAAGAAGAAGATCGAAGGAATCGCGGAACGAGCTAAGAAAGGTGAGTCATTTGCTGATCTGGCCAAAGAGTTCTCTGAAGACCCAGGGTCCGGCAAGCGTGGTGGCGATCTGGGGTACTTTGGAAGAAAGGCCATGGTTCCTGAGTTTGATGAAGCCGTGTTTTCTCTTAAGGTTGGTGAGTTAAGTGAGCCGGTTAAAACATCATTTGGCTATCACCTGATTAAACTGGATGATATCAAAGAAGAACATATCAAACCTCTTAGTGATACGATTAAGAACCAGATTAAAAAAACTATCGGTGCTGAAAAAACGCGCGCCTATATAGCAGAAAATGGCACTGAGATTGGAAATATCGCCTACGATGACCCTTCCTCGCTTGAAGAAGTTGCAAAGTTTGCCGGGGTTGAACTTAAAGAGACTGATTTTCTACCAAAGAACTCTCGCTTGAGTATCCTGGCTCACAGAAAGGTTGCTGCAGCAGCGTTTTCTGATGACTTGCTAAAAGATGGTAATAACAGTGATCTAATCACTATAGGCAGAAATTCTGCATATGTTGTAAGAGTTGTTGATCACAAATCTGCAGCAGTTAAACCACTGGATAAGGTTAGTTCGCTAATCAAAGGGTTCCTGACTACGCAAAAGGCTAAAGAGCTAGCAAAAGCCAAAGGCAAGGAATTGGAGAGTTCGATTGCAGAAGGGATGAAGGTAGCAGATGCAGCGCTTCAGGTGAATGCAAAATTAACTGAGGCAGAACCTTTGCCAAGAACAGCTACCAAGTATTCACGTGAGGTTGTTCAAGCAGTATTTGAGATGGCGTCAGCAAAAGAAGGTGCTGTTTCAGTAGCTGGTAAGCAGCTGAAAAATGGCGACTATGCGGTAATGGTATTAAAGGATGTAGTAAAAGCTGAAATAACCGAAGACAATAAAGATGCTGTTAAACAGGCATCATTTGCTAGAAGTGGTGAGTACAGCCAGTTTGCGCTTACCGGCTTTATGAAAAGTCTGCGTGAAGCCAGCGATATTAGTATCTTCGAAGAAAGACTGTAAGCATTTATTTATACATTGAGCAAAAAGGAGCCTTTACGGCTCCTTTTTTTATGGTTAACCTTTTTAGGTATGAAGTGAGAAAGCGAAGTAGAAGAGCAATATGGAAATTGAACTTTGTATCAGAAGTGCCGAGAAAGATGATGTTCCATTCCTTGCGTGGGTGATGCTGGAGGCCGCTCACTCTGGTCATGATATTGGCCTGTGGGAAGTTATGGTTCCTGATAGTGAAAATGAAAAGCTTCAATTTATTGAAGAACTCGCCCAAGCAGGTACTAAGAGTCTTTGTCATTATTCCAACTTTTTAATGGCGGAAGTAAATGGAGAGCCAGCGGCAGCTCTGGCAGGTTATGATTCATCTAAGATCACACGCCAACAGTTCGCCATGGCCCTGCATGATGTTCAGTCCAAACTGCACTGGGGGTTTAAAAGGGTTGAGGAGGCGCGCTGCCAAACTTCGGCATTTTTGGGATGTTTTCCAGATTTTTCCGATAATTCATGGATTATTGAGTGGGTCGCAACCAAAAATGAATTTCGGCGTATGGGGTTAATGGAGATACTATTGCATCGCATGATCCGTATTGGGTATGAATCGACTGCTTGTGATGTATTTCAGATATCCTATGCTATAGGAAATGATCCGGCTATCAACGCTTATCGCAAACTGGGCTTTAATTTTATTGATGAAAAGCGAGATAATAATTTTGCAGATAAGTTTGGCTATCCCGGTATAGGTAGAATGCAGATGACCAGAGAACAGGTTCAAAAGGAATTTATCGATGTCTAAGGCAAAAGGGGTTTTTTACCGGCGTATTGAAGGCGTATTTCCAGATAATGTTGTTGCAATCCTAACAAACAGGCGTGGAGGATTTAGCCGGTCTCCTTATGACTCCATGAATCTGGCGACACACGTTGGAGATGACCCTCATGCAGTAGCGCAAAATCGTGAACTTCTGATTAGAGAGGCAAAGCTACCGTCTGAACCTTTGTGGCTCGAGCAGATTCACAGTGACCGTATCGTTTATAACTATGGCCCTGCAGGTACTCCACCGTTGGCTGATGCCAGTTGGACCGACAGATCCGGTCTGGTTTGTATCGTTTTAACTGCTGATTGCCTGCCAATTCTTGTAGCAAATAAGTCTGGGACTGAGGTAGCAGCGATTCATGCCGGTTGGCGTGGCTTGGCTCACGGTATAATCAAAAGCTCGATAAAAGCCATGAACTGTGACCCTGGTGGGCTGATCGTATGGTTAGGTCCGAATATAGGGCGTTGCTTATTTGAGGTTGGTCAGGATGTTAAGGATGAATTTGCTGTCAATGGGTTTGAGATAGAATCTAATTTTGCTACTGCTGAAGACGGTAAGATGTTTGCCGACCTGGTCGGACTGGCCTCCGGACAGTTAAAAGAGCTTGGTGTATCGGAGATCGTGATTGACGGAACCTGTTGCTATGAAGACAGTGAGCATTTTTACTCTTTTCGTAGGGATGAAGACACCGGGCGTTTTGCCAGCTTGATTTATATAAAATAGTGACAGTGCTTGTTTAGAGCAAATCCTGCATTAATGTCCTAAAATTTAAATAATAAGAATTTCGGAGAGTAGTGTTGGGAAGCTTTATCGACATAGTGGTTTTATTATTCGCCTCAGTGGTCATCGTCGGTTTGTTCCGGCGTATGAACCTTCCGCCTATTCTTGCCTATCTTTATGTAGGTCTCCTTATTGGTCCTTACGGATTAGGTCTGGTGGATGATGATAAGAGTGTACATATCCTTGCTGAATTCGGAGTAGTGTTTCTGCTGTTTACCATTGGGCTGGAATTCTCCCTTCCTCAGATAATCTCAATGAAATGGATCGTATTTGGCCTTGGCGGAGCTCAGGTGGTTATAGCTACCGGGCTCACCATGATAATCGGGCACATTATCGGACTGGATATGGTCAGTTCATTTATTGTTGGTGGCTCTGTTGCCATGTCATCCACTGCTCTGGTGGTTAAACAGCTTGATGAGCAGGGGGAGCAGGTGGAAAACCACGGTAAGACATCTGTAGGGGTGCTGATATTTCAGGATATGGCCGTTGTACCGTTTTTGATCTTGATCCCGATTTTTGCCAGTGGTTCACAAGGTTCTATGGCAGTACCATTGATCACGGCCTTACTTAAAGGGGCTTTTGTTTTTGTGCTCATGCTACTGGCAGGTAGGTTGGTGATCCGCCCGCTGTTTCATGAAATAGCCTTGGCAAGATCTACCGAGCTGTTCACCCTTACCGTGCTTTTGGTGATAATCGTAGCAGCATGGGCTACCCATTTTGCCGAACTGTCACTGACCATGGGGGCATTTTTGGCAGGTATGGTGTTGGGGGAAACCGAATATAAGCATCAGATTGAATCTGATATCCGTCCATTTAGAGATGTGTTACTAGGTCTGTTCTTTATCACCATAGGGATGCTACTTGATATCGAAATGGTGAAGCGTTACTGGTTTTATGTATTGCCAGCATTCGTGGCGCTCATGGCGGTGAAGACAATGTTGGTCTTTCTGATTATGTATATGATGGGGGAGGAGAAACGCAACTGCCTGCGTAGTGGCCTGGTGCTGTCGCAAGGAGGGGAGTTTGGATTCGCCCTTATTTCCATAGCTCTGGCATCAAACCTTATCAGTGAGATCGTCAGCCAGGTGGTTTTGGCGGCAGTATTTCTGTCTATGGTATTTGCTCCGTTTTTGATTAGATTCAACGGCAAAATTGCAACATGGATAATAAATACCTTCTCCTTTACCGAGCAAAAGCTTGATGAAGTTAGTGAAGTGGATATGATCGAGGCCGTATCCCGCACGTTGAATGATCACGTTATTATTGTTGGCTATGGTAGGCATGGGCAAAACGTCTCCCGCTTTTACGATGTAGAAGGAGTGCGCTATCTGGCTCTGGATCTGGATCCAGAGCGGATCAAGCATGCGCGTTCTGCCGGGGAATCGGTAACCTACGGTGATGCTACAAGGGATGAGATTCTTGAGGCAGCAGGTCTAGAAAAGGCCAAACTGATAATGATAACCATCGAAAACCCAAGTTATGCCATCAAGGTAATGCGCAACGTGCGCAAGCATCGCCTCGATATTCCGATATGTGTGCTTGCCTATGATGATACCTATATGGATAAATTTAAACGTGAAGGCGCAACCGACGTGGTTCCGCAGATATTTGAATCCAGCTTGATGCTGGCATCGCACAGTCTGCCGCGTTTAGGTGTGCCAATGTTCCAGGTTCTGCGTCATATACGTGAATTCAGAAAAGACAATTACACCAAGCTGCGCGGTTTTTTTCAAGGACAAAGAACTTTCAGTATAGAAGGTAGTTCCAGAAGTCGCGCCCAGCTAAGAACCATAGCGCTGGGAATGACCGCGCATGCAGTAGGTAAAGAATTGGGAGAGCTGGATCTGGGTGATGTCGGCGTAACAATAACAAGCATAAGAAGGCGCAATATTCGTGTGCCAGATCCAACATCTGATGTAAAATTGCTGGGTGGGGATATCTTGGTTGCGTATGGTGCACCGGAGGAACTTGAAAAGGCTGAGGCCCTTATCCTCTCCGGCAGCATTTGATTCGGTTCTATTTGCCTAAATACTTTGTTGCAAGCCGTTAATAAGTGGGGCACTCACTATTCCGTGAGCTCAGCATCTTTTTTAACGAATTGCGCTTTGATAAATCTACGCCATTAACGCTTTATATTACCTCTTTAATATTCCTTCATTCCTGACCTGATCAGGGAATATCTACAAGCTGGCACAAGTCATATAACCTCGTCATGCATTGATTCCTAAACTATAGTTATTTATATCCAGTTCAACTTTGCATAATCAAAGGTGCCCACTATGAACCGTTCAATTCTGTCAATTTTAACTTTTACTATGATGTTAATGGTAACTAGCGTAACGGCATGTAATAAAATCAAGATGCTGGAAGAGATGCCGAAAGATCGAACTCTATCTCATGGCGAAGTAGTCTATGTGGAAAACGACGGTCGCTGCAAACCCGGTGAGATAATCAAGGTAACCGGAGGCAAACATATTGAAGGAATAAGACGCAAATATGAATGCGTCAAGCGTCCTGAATAAAAGCTTATATGCTTGATTAAAGAGCAGCTAGAGTATTCATGTTATTATTAAATGAGTGGATTGTTCTTTTGATAATAAACTCATTTCT
>QZLE01000028.1 GCA_004796365.1 Gammaproteobacteria bacterium
AATAAGAAGAACTAAAAAGCATGGGCCATGGAAATCACTTTTCAAAATAGCGCAGATCTAGAAAGCAAAGCCTTTACTGAGATTCAGCGTATAATCTATACCGAGCAATCAGTAAATAGTCTGGTGCAATATCTTGTCGTACTGTACTGGATGTCTATTATGTCTGGCGTAATGTTTTTTACTGTTGCCCTGCTCTCTCCGCAAATGGCGAGTAACGGTTTGTATTTGATCGTTTCGATGATGTTATTTATCGCACTGGCAGCTAATCACTATTTTCTGAAGATTACCGATTTTTCCCACCAAGCAAACACACTTAACACCTTCAGACAACACGGCACTGTCACTATTACGTTAACAGAAGAAGGCCTTCGGGAAACTGCCGAAAAATACGATATGTTCTTTGACTGGCGCATGCTCAATAAGATCTATGCTACCAAGACTAATTTTTATATTATGTTTAGTGGGATTTCTTTATATGTTCCCATGAAATCATTTAATTGTGATGAATTACTAAATCGCTTCGCTCTTGAAATGGAAGACTTGTCTCACGCTGAAGTAATTAGGCTCCAAGAAGACAGTTTTATTAATAACGAAGAAGACAAGCAATAAGGAAAAGTATGGAAAACGGATCTGGCTGGCTAACTGCTGTCAGCAACTTTGAGCACTTTGTTTGCATTTTCAATATTCTAATTTTTATCTTTTCCAAAAAGATAACCACCACCCTATCTAAAGGGAAAGACGAAAGCACCTTCCGCAATAAGCTTTGGTCACTACGATTTATCAACCTGGTATTGCTCACCCTTTACATAATTTCAGTGGTCCTAGGACATTTAGCACTTAAAGATGCCAACACTGCACAAGTTATCCGCAATATTTCGCAAACTGGATTGGTGCTGTTACTAATGCAAATAGTCTCGCAACTTTCAAACTACTACTGCGTTGTAAAATACGGTCGCGAAAAAGAGATTGAAGACGAAAAGGTTGTGATCCAAACCTATCAATCAGAAGTTTTTGCGCTTATAAACACAATTATAATTTTTATTGCAGCCTTTCTGATCATTATCAATATCTGGGATATGACCGAACTTTTACAGGTGACCAGTGTTGTTGGTGGCCTAGCCATTATCGCCTTTTCTACCAAAGAAGTTTGGGCACCGGACAATATCAACGGATTGATCCTGCTTTATAATGGCAATATTGAATCCGGTAGCATTGTGAGGGTAAAAGAACTGGATTTGCTGGCAATAGTGATTCGTACCACCCTTACACAAACAGTTTTCCGTGACCTTGCTCTGCGCCACCAGGTTGTTATTCCTAATTCTAAATTCAGAAATACAAAAATTGAGATTCTTAATTGCAGCGCTACTGGTGCAATTAGGCAATACATCGATTTTAATATCAGTTACCAAACAGATAGCAATAAAGTTGAAAAATTATTCGCAAAAGTTTGGGAATTAGCTATCGGTACCGAGGAATATTACGATACCGATCGCAATTACAACCTAAAAGTTATCGAAACAGGTAATCACGCTGTAACCTGGCGCCTTTTCTACAGCGTACAGAAAATTTATAAAATGAATGATGCCAGATTCCTTATCAATAGAATTGCTTTGGACGAATCAATTAAGACTGGAATTGGACTGGATACACCGATTACTCACTCTGTAACTATGAATAAGTAGTGCCGTATAACTAAATTACTGTACTTTAAATATAAGCAACGTATAATGCTCCACCTTATTTAAGAGAATGTTTGTCATTACCCTCAAAGGTTAACGTAGCTGTGTAAGCATGAGGCATCGCTACATTACTGATAAAAGGCGATCTATTCTCGAAAAATAGCAGTACAGATGTTGAATTAAAGCTACAAATCCCATCAAAATTGAATCACTCAAACATATCGGAAGTGTTGTGAATACTGTTTGTTGCTGGTACACACAAGCTTATTTTTTAGAATCAAATCTGCCTACTATTAATCCAGAAATAACATAGATCTCCTTATCTATTTTATTTAGCGCCCTGTCAAATCAAGCACAGATGCGCGGATATGCTTGATTTTCCATGACTCACATGGCTCTTTGAGCAATGGCGGTACATCCCTGTACTGCAACGCTAGGCCTTAAGGCCTACAGTAACTAGTACATTATTTTGGAGGTTTTATGGAATCCAACCACTCAATGGTGCCTGCTTCGAAGGGCAGCATTCAAAGCGATATATTATCTGGACTGACTGTAGCTCTGGCTCTGGTACCTGAAGCTGTTGCATTTGCCTTTGTTGCTGGAGTATCTCCAATCGTTGGTCTGTATGGTGCCTTTATGATGAGCATAATTACCGCCATTTTTGGAGGTAGACCAGGAATGATTTCCGGCGCAACCGGAGCGATGGCTGTAGTTATGGTTCATTTGGTAAAAGAAGGCAATGCACTTGGTGCTGCAGGGTCTAACGCAGGATTACAGTATCTATTTATTACTTTGCTTTTAGTAGGAATACTCCAAGCAGTAGCTGGAGCAGCTCGTTTAGGCAAGTTTATCCGCATGGTACCTAGGTCGGTAATGATGGGGTTCGTAAATGGCTTGGCTATTGTTATCTTTTTGTCACAGTTAAATATGTTTAAGGCAGAAGGCGCATGGCTGCATGGGACTCCGCTATGGATAATGGTAGGACTTGTTGCCTTAACCATGGCTATCCTGTTAATTATTCCTCATATTCATAAAAAGGCCCCTGGAGCATTAATAGCGATTATTGGTGTTGCTATTTTGGTTGCGTTTGCTGGTATCGATACCCAAACCGTGCTTTCATTTATCGTATCAAATGGCGGCACTGGAATTGAAGCCGGCCTTCCATCATTGGCTATTCCTCAGGTACCATTTACTATAGAAACTCTTATCTTCATTGCCCCTTATGCATTAATCCTTGCAGCTATCGGGCTTATTGAATCATTAATGACACTTAACCTTATTGACGAGCTGACCCAAACTCATGGACACGGTAACCGAGAATGTATTGCCCAGGGGTTAGCAAATTTTGTCAATGGCATTTTCGGCGGCATGGGCGGTTGCGCCATGATCGGTCAAAGTATCATTAATATTACTTCAGGAGGACGTGGAAGGCTTTCAGGAATAGTTGCCGGTGTTGCCCTACTCTTCTTTATTCTTTTTACATCTGAATATATCGAAGCTGTACCTATTGCTGCATTGGTCGGGGTTATGTTTATCGTGGTAATAAAAACCTTTGCCTGGAGTACCTTCAAGATTATCAACAAGATCCCAAAGGCAGATGTGATTGTAATTGTACTAGTAACAGCGCTTACAGTTATATTTGACCTGGCAATTGCTGTCCTTAGCGGAGTAATCGTATCCGCACTGATTTTTGCCTGGCAAAATGCCCTGCGAATTCGCGCCCGTAAAGAGATCGATGAACACGGCATCAAACACTACAAAATATATGGCCCACTATTTTTTGGTTCAACTACTTTGTTTGCCAGTAAGTTTGACATTATTAACGATCCGAATGAAGTTGTTATCGACTTTGAAGAATCACGAATCATGGATCAGTCTGCTATTGAAATTATAAACAAAGTTGCAGAAAACTATCTTCAAGTCGGTAAACATATCCATCTACGCCACCTTAGCCCTGATTGCATTAAGCTAATCAAAAAGGCGGAGAAAATCTGCGATGTTAATGTGCTGGAAGATCCGGATTACTTCGTAAGTGTGGATAATTATCGCAAGCTTCAGGAAAGTATTTAGCTTGTTTTAATATGCTCCTGGGTCGCCAATGCTGCCCGGGAGATCATTGATTCACCGCAGTTCAACCCCGGTAAGCGCGCTTACCATCTTCTTTGATAACCGCATTACAACCATTGATGTCGGCATCCCAATCGCTAATCCAATCGCCCACCCACGCATCCAAGCAATAAAGAAATAGTCAGTAAAACCGACATTAATCGCAACCATAGCAAAAGACATCACAAAACTCATACCAAGGGTAATAAATAATGTCATAAGTGAACCTGCATATTTTGGATTAACCTTCATAGCAAACACCAATTAGCTGTGACAATGATCAAGACTACCAATAAGTTGCTCTCCATATTGTTGCAGTTGTCGCAATATAGAAACATTGTGTTGATTCAACTCATTGTCCAATAATTCCGTTACTGTTTTATTGAATTCATCAAAAACAATTGAGCCACCATAAGACGCATCGGTCAGTCTTGAAAAGCGAAACTGATCCCATCTTGTTTTTTCATCAACACTTAACGAGTCTGGATAATTTCTGGCTCGATACCTGAACAGCATCTCCGGGATACGCTTATCATCATATATTGTTTCGAATCCTTGCAGTTTGTCATGCGACATTCCGCGAATAAGATCCATCTTCCTTCTATCGTCTGGTGAAAAAAAGCCGTTGTACAGCTGCTGGTCTACATCAGTTATTGCAGCAAACTCAGACATCGCAAAAACCTGCTGCAGTTTTGATTCCAATCCTGTCGACTGTTTAATCATATCCAAATTTCTATAAACTATCGTTTTATCAATGCCATATTGCTCTGCCTGCTTCTCAGACATCACGTTTTCCGGAACCACTACCGGACATTTATTTATATGCACCAGCTTTAGCGGAATGCGTCTTTCCCCTTTTTCATCCAGCTCATCATTACTAATAAAAATTCGGGCATGAATCTCTTCAACACTCATCTGCAACATATCAGTCGGATCTTCACGTAAATCATATACAATCACACCGTTTTTATTGGTCTGATGCATAGCTATTGGTGCAACCAACGCCAAACAACCCTGGGAAGATGGATATCTTGAAGATACATGGACTACAGGTGTTTTTAGTCTGGTATCTAGCAGTGACAAAACTTTGCGCTTGTCGCGCATGCTGTAGATGTAATTATAGAGTTTTGGCTGTGCGTTTTTAATTAGCTTAGCTACCTCGATTGTCGCAATGACATCTGACAAGGCATCATGCGCAGATTCATGCAATACACCATTTGCCTTACTTATCTCCTCAAGCTTGAAACAAGGTATTCCATCTTCATAGTTTGGCCAACTTATCCCTTCAGGTCGCAGAGCACGGGTCAGGCGCACCATATCAATAATATCCCAGCGTGAATTACCGTTCTGCCATTCACGTGCATAAGGGTCATAAAAATTGCGATATAACGTGTATCTAGTTACTTCGTCATCAAAACGGATGTTGTTATAGCCAACCACACAGGTATTCGAGCGAGAAAATTCATGATGGATCTGTTTGATGAACTCAGCCTCACAAATTCCTTTTTCAAGGGCTTCCTGCGGAGTTATTCCGGTTATCAGGCAAGCCTGCGGAGCTGGCAACATATCATCGGCTGGTTTGCAGTAAATCATCAATGGATCGCTAATTATATTCAGATCTAGATCAGTACGGATACCTGCAAACTGCGCAGGCCTGTCCTGCGATGGGTTGGCACCAAAGGTTTCGTAGTCGTGCCAGTACATTGATGGTTTATTGTTTGTCATGGTTGCACCCTCATCTCCAACCTAACCTTGCCCTTCTCATTCTTAGCTAGATATAGCTCATAACCGTACTTCTCAGCCTGCTTGGCAGATTGATATAAGCCAATTCCAAGCCCATGCTCTGAATCAACTGCCTCCTTGAATAGGTGCCCGTATATATTATCCGGGATAGTCCAACCTGTATCCTCAACAGCAAAAATATATCCATCATTAACCTGGTCAAAGCTAACAAAAATATCAATATCATGTTCCTGAATTCGCTTGATACGAGCATTGTCCAAAAGGTTATCCGCAACTGTATCCATAACCTCTAAAACCACATCTAACTTGCCAGAATAGTTATAAACAAAATCGATTCGTCGGCCTGAATTGCGGTCTAATAACCGGCTCCACCAATCATTAATATCAATCATCGAAACCGATTCATCCTCTGGCGAAGCAAGCTTATCCAGAGTTAAAGACAGTCTTTCACTTAAAGCCGGTATCTGGCGCTTAACCAAATCTAATATCTGTGTTGCATTCTCGTCATTACTACTATTGATTATTCCAACCAAAGAACTTAGAGACTGCAGAACGTTCTTCATGTCATGAGTGAGACGCGAACCGGTTTCATAAATTGCCTCAAGCTGAGCACGTTGAGACAACTTGCGCTCTCGTAACTTACTTATGTAGAAAAAAGCAAGAATATGCACCAATAGCTTAGTATGAATAACCATCGCCGGATTCATCTGTTTTCCAGAATAAACTGATAGTCGCAAATCACCAAAGGTAATAGGTAGCGGCGCCTTAGTTATTTGACCAAGCGTTCCATTGCCAGATGCAGAACTCCACTTAAGGCCATTAATCCAACTTAACGAATACAAATTATCCATTGAACCATGTAAAAATTGTTCTGGATCACTATGGTCACGAGCAAGTTTAGTCAATTCTATAAGATAGTTTTCTAATGGTGTGCCAATATTAAGCAAATACCTGTTCCAGATTACAAATAGCCCCTTATATCCTGCTCCTGGATTCCATATCCAGGACAAAAATATAATAGTTATTCCAGAAACGATAAACACCTGAATCAAGGCGTAAAGATAATCAATATTTGACTGATGCATTTTAAGAACACTAGCGATAGCAATGATAATCGCTACCAAAGCTATTATTATTCCACGCAAGTAATCAAGATTTTGCTTCTTAAGCTGGTTTTGGAGTGACGTAACCAATAAAAGAGGTAATGGAATTAAAAATGTCAGATCATTTAGACAGTATTGGATAATCTCACTGTCAGAAATTGAGATAGAAAATATCTTTGGCACAATCACCAGATTAATCGATAGTATTAAATATGCTGTAGAAAAAAACTGTATATAGCGATCCTTTTTACTAAATAGCGGGGTGCTTTCGACAAGAGCTAATAGCACTCCACCCCATAGTGTCAAAAACCATAGAGGTGAAAACCATAAAAAACCGCCAATAAAAACTGCGAAAAATAAAAAAGGGATGAAATCGATCTTTTGGGTCCTGCTCCAAACTGGCTGCCAAAACAGAAAAAGTCCGAAATGAATTATTGATAATGTAATTGAAATCTTTTGAGATTCCGAATAGCTTACTGCTAATTGAAAAAAACACAGTAGTAATGCCAGCAATCTATATCTATGCTTATCCTGTAAACTACTTAAAGGGAGATCCATCTCTTTTTTAAAACCTGGTATTAATATGAATATGAATATGAAAAAAAAACTACAAGTAATAGCATCGTATACTTTAATGGAGGCCTTTCGCAACCGCCTTATTTATATTATCGCGATTTTTCTGCTGCTAACAATTGGCATCGCAGTCTTCGGTGGCAACCTATCTATTATTGAGGTAGAACAAACACAGGCGCAAATACTTGGCCTAATCTATCGCTTTGGTGCAATTATTATCTGCTCACTTATGGTTATATCAGGGGCCAACAGGGAGTTTAATGATAAAAATCACGAGCTGATATTGTCGACTTCTGTAACTCGTGCACAGTACTTTATCGGCAAACTAATTGGTTACTATCTGATCGGGTTAGTTGTATGCATATCAATCGGCTTAGCTCTGTTACTTTTTTGTCCACTAGTTGCCGTCATATCATGGACATTATCCGTTTTATGCGAAACATTGATCATGATTACATCAGCACTTATGTTTGCAACTATTATCAACAACCTGACTATATCAATTATTCTTCAGTTAGGATTTTATCTGCTAGCAAGGACCATGGGGGCTATAAACATGATGGTGGCTAGTGGGTCGGAAGACTCAATTGCAAGTGGTTTTATCGGCAATTTCTTATCTGCAATTGGATATATAACCCCTCAGTTGCATAGATTTGCCAATAGCGACTGGCTAACCAATATTGAAAGTAATTTTGAGCTACTTTGTTTTATTGCGCTTCAAACTGCTATCTTCTGTTTATTTCTCACAGCAGTATCAATTTTCGATTTCAGTAGAAAAAATATATGAAGATAAAGACTCGCTCAATTAAATCAGTCAGCCCCAGGATTCTGTGTTTTCTAGCAGCTGCGCTTGTTCTTCAGGTTTTCTTTCACCATATCAGTTCGCAAAATGATTCATCAATATCAACTCTGCCACCTGCCCCGCAGGCTGGTCATCTGAAGATATTAAGTATGGGCGAGCAATCAGCACTGGCCAAAATCACCCTACTATGGTTACAAGCCTTTGATAGTCAAGGCGGTATCAAACTAAGATACAGCGAGCTTGACTATACCAGATTAACTCAATGGCTAGACAGGATAATAGAGCTCAACTCTAAAAGTGACTACCCAATGTTACTTGCATCGCAAATATATACCATGGTTCCTGATACGAACAAAAAGCGCTATGCACTGGAATACGTATATAAAAAATTTTTACAACGCCCAGAGCAAAATTGGCGTTGGTTATCGCAATGTGCCGTGATAGCCAAGCATCAGCTAAATGACTTTAACCTTGCAGTAAAATATGCACAAGCTATACGTAAAAATGCACCTGGAGCTCCAACTTGGGCCAAGCAAATGGAAGTACTTCTGCTGGATGATATTGGTGAATATGAAACAGCTGAAATAATTCTTGGTGGCCTTATCTCATCCAAACAGTTTAAAGACGAAAAAGAGCTGATCTTTTTGCAAGACAAACTGACCGAAATCAAACAAAGAACTGTTGAAAAATAGACAGGTGTTTTATTCTCAACAGCAGCTCCACCTGACTATATAAGCTACTTATAATATTCAAAGATTAATAACCGATAACCAGTCCACAATTTAAATAATTCACAAGTGAAAACCACTCTTATTCCCCTATATTTCTAGGTATAACCATTTGAAATAAGCATATTAAAAAGCTGGCACGCATAATGCAGTTTATTAATCAATGATTAACTTATTGAGTGTTTAACAGTTTATTAAACGGAGAGACTATCATGAAAGCAAACATGAAACAGAAACAATCAGGATTTACACTAGTAGAGATCGCTATCGTACTAGTAATTATCGGTCTATTACTGGGTGGTGTGTTAAAAGGTCAAGAGATGATCACTAACGCGAAGATCAAAAAACTAGAAAGTGATTTCCGCGGTATCTCTGCAGCCTTTTACACCTATCAGGATAGATTCAATCGTATTCCAGGTGATGACGCAAATGCTACTGATAGATTTACTGGCACATGGGGCGGCAGCGACGATGGTAATGGCAACGGTCTGATCACAGGTAACTGGAACTCAACCACAAATGCTAACGAGTCAAGACTGGTTTGGAAACACCTTAGAGGTGCTGGCCTGATTTCTGGTCCAGTAAGCACACAGACCGAAAGTTATCAGCAACCAACACACGCATATGGTGGCATTGTAGGTCTTGTTGGCTATAACACACCATACGCTGCAACAATGGGGCGTAATCGTGTTTGGGTATGCTTTGGTAACATCGACGGTGAAGTTGCTCAGGTTCTAGAATCAAGAGGTGA
Source organism: Gammaproteobacteria bacterium (assembly GCA_004796365.1). GTDB lineage: Bacteria > Pseudomonadota > Gammaproteobacteria > QZLD01 > QZLD01 > QZLE01. The sequence continues at coordinate 9,486 of QZLE01000028.1, forward strand.
TGACAGCGACGTTGGAACCGGTTCAATTATCGGTGGAAATGCTGCGGCTCAATATAACCTGACAGGTAACTACAACCCAATGTGCATGAGAATGTAATTGAATCACAAGGATTTTTCCAGACATTGGAAGTTAGATAGAAAGGGCGCAGGATGCGCCCTTTCTTTTTATGGGCTAAGTTTAAAGACGTCATAAATCTACAACCAGCAAGCCAAATTCAACTGGAAGATCTGTCTTAACGGGAATCCTCACTATATAACCAGAGCCTGGGGCAACATCAAGACTCTCACCATTTTTGTCCAGAATAATCTCATCAACTGTAAATCTGTGATTACCATCAGAGGTTAGCAATTCGACAGAATCACCCAGCTTAAGGCGGTTTTTGACCTCAATGGTTACATAACCATCGGTAAGTAAATCACCAACAACCTCACCTACAAATTTTTGATATTTACTCTTTGAGTTACCGTTTTCATAATTCTGCATCTCACTTGGCATATATCCACCAAAGAAACCTGATGTGTATTCGCGATTGGACAAACCATCCAACGACCTCAATAAGTCCTTGTCAAAAGGTCTTCCTACTGCGGCATCATCCAGCGCCTTTCTGTAAGCAGCTACTGCTCTGGAGACGTAGTAATGCGATTTGGTGCGCCCTTCAATTTTTATTGAATCAACACCGATTTTTGTCAGATCTTCCACAAATTCAATAGCACGCAAGTCCTTGGAGTTCATTATGTAAGTGCCGTGCTCGTCCTCTGTTATCGGCATAAACTGCCCTGGCCTCTCTTGCTCTTCAATAAAGAACTCTTTATCCACCAATCCCTGCTCCTCACCCTCTTCAGAAACTAAAGGAGCACCTTCATAATCATCTTCCTCATATAGTTTGTACTTCCAGCGACAGGAATTAGCACAAGTCCCTTGATTGGCATCACGTTTATTGAAATAACCAGAAAGCAGGCATCTGCCAGAATATGAGATACACAATGCACCATGAATAAATACTTCAATCTCCATATCCGGACACATCTGTCTTATCTCTTCAATCTCACGCAGTGTCAGCTCACGCGAAAGAATCACCCTGGAAACACCAACAGACTTCCAAAAATTTACCGAGGCATAGTTAATTGTATTGGCTTGAACCGAAAGATGAACTGGGATCTCCGGCCATGCTTCGCGAGCAAGCATAATCAAACCGGGATCTGCCATAATAAAGGCGTCGGGTTTCATTTGGGCAACCTGCCCCATATGCTCAAGATAAGTCTTTACTTTGTTATTATGTGGGAAGATATTGCTCGTAATATAAACCTTCTTTCCAAGGTTATGAGCATAAGCCATACCCTTTTCCAAGTTTTCCATTGAAAAGTCATTATTTCTTGCACGTAGACTATAGCGTGGATGACCTGCATATACAGCGTCAGCACCAAATGCAAAGGCATATTGCATACTTTTCATTGTACCGGCGGGTGCCAGCAATTCAGGGCAAGATTTTGGGTTATTCAAGGTTGCTCTCACATAAATAATTTGCGCGTATATTAGCGTAGATTAGATGCAAAGTCCTTGAAAAATTTACAAGTAAGACTAAATACCAAGAGAATCAAGAAGGTCATCTACTTCAGCCTGGCTAGCTTTCGCACCAAGCACAGAATCACTACTAGCTTTCGCTAAACTTTCAGAGCTTTGGTCTCCATCTGACTTTTCCGGCTCTACAACCATCATCTTATGAATCTGATCAACAATCTTTGCAAATTCATTCAGTTGCTGGCTGACTCTATCCGCAAACTGGAGTGACATCTCAGCATCGGTAACCGCCTTTAGCGCCCCGTCTTCATCAAAATTGTTAATGCATTCTCTAACTATATTTAGGTGCTCGAATGTGGTAACACTATGATCAGCTATATCACTTTTAAGATTATCAACAGTACTAATAATAGAAAGCTCATCAATAAATTTCTTAACCTGATCAACCATTGCCTCATTAAGGCGTAACAGGTTGATTTTGTCATGAATCAGACTTTTGGCAGCTAGCAAAGAACTGACCCTTCCTAATACATCATCGGCCTCAATTGGTTTGATAATATAATCTGTAGCGCCAACACGTAGGGCTTTTAGAATACTGAACCTGTTATCCAGTCCAGAAACGAAAATTACTGGGATAGAACAAATATCGTCGATGTTTCTCATACGCTCGCATGTTTGAAAACCATCAATATCCGGCATAATAACATCTAAAATTACAAGATCTGGCTTTTCAAATGTTGCTAACTGAATACATTCTTCACCGGTGGAAGCCTCAATAACCTCATACCCTGCTTCAGTTAAGATCCCCCCAATAACCGAACGCATCAATTGCTCATCATCAGCAACCAAAATACGGAATTTACAATCTTCTGCCTGACTACTCATAAAAATAAAAAATCCTGTGAAATTTTTGTTCCATATGTAAAGTTTAACCCAAAAAGCCAGTGATTCATGTATTTTAATAAGAATTGTGACTAATTTGGCGAGTTTCCAGCTAAGATGAAAACCAATAAACTCTGCTATATTATTGAATAGAAACAGTAAACGCAAATTACTTTATTTTGAAGAATTATCATGACAAATAAAAATCAAGAACATTTCGATATTATTATTATCGGTACTGGCCCCGCAGGAGAGTCAACTGCGTCGTCATTAACAGGCACTGGAATGAAAATAGCCATCATAGAGAAATACTCAATGGTCGGCGGAGGTAGTACACACTATGGAACAATACCATCAAAAGCACTTAGGCATGCCATTGAAAGGATGCAGGAAATAGAAACAAACCCGCTGTTCCACCATACTACAACCGAAAAACATAATATAATCCAACACATAATGAACTCGGCTAAACGCGTAATGACAAATATTAGTCAGAGCAAATCAAAACTATACCAAGAATCTAACGATATAACTCTGATACATGGAATGGCCTCATTTGTTGATTGCAATACTATCCAGGTATTAGAACATGATGAAATAAAAAAACTGACGGCTGAAAGAATAATAATTGCAACGGGGTCTCACCCCTACCATCCGGGCAATATCGACTTTTCGCATCCCAGAGTCTTTGACAGTGACTCAATTCTTAACCTTAAAGAGCCTCCAACATCCATAATAATTTATGGCGCCGGTGTAATCGGCTGCGAATACGCTTCAATTTTTGCAGGTGCGGGAAGCAAAATTGAGCTGATCAATACCCGCGATAGGTTATTGTCATTTCTTGACTCAGAAATAAGCGAAGCACTGAGTTATCATATGAGAGAACAAAATATATCCATAAAAAACAATGAGGAATATGATTTCGTTAATCTCAACAATGACAATGTAGAACTCCACCTCAAGTCAGGCAAAATATTAAAGGGGGATATTATTCTTTGGGCAAATGGACGGACAGGAAATGCAGCAAATTTAAACCTTGAAGCTGCAAATATACATGTTAATAACCGATTGCAAATTGAAGTAAATAATCACTACCAAACAGAGCAAAGCCATATTTATGCGATTGGAGATATAATTGGCTGGCCTGCTCTTGCAAGTGCAGCCTATGGGCAGGGACGCTATGTTGCCGAACACATTGTCAAACAAGAGTGCGATATAAAGGTTGATGAAAATATTCCTACAGGAATATATACGATTCCTGAAATCAGCTGTATCGGCAAAACCGAAGAAGAGCTTACTGAAGAAAAAATACCTTACGAAGTTGGCAAAACCAACTTTAAGAACTTATCTCGCACCCATATTCGCAACCAAAAGTCGGGAATCTTAAAAATTTTATTTCACAGAGAAACGCTTCAGATACTAGGAATACACTGCTTCGGATATCAGGCATCGGATATCATTCATATTGGGCAAGCAATTATGGCTCAACCTGGTAGCGCAAACACGATAAGATACTTTATAAATACCACATTTAACTATCCAACCATGGCAGAGGCATATAAAATTGCTGCTTTGAATGGTTTAAGTAAAATCGAATAACAACCAAGGTGATTTAGGATATAAAATGGCACGAATAAAGATAGAAATGCCGGAACAATACTTTTTTTCAACGGACCTTGATGTCAGAATCTCTGATATCAACTACGGCAATCACGTAGGAAATGATGCAATTCTTTCAATAGTTCATGAATCAAGGTGCCGCTTTTTTAATGAACTTGGATTTAGCGAGCTTGATGTAGATGGTTTTGGCATCATAATGACTGATAGTGCCGTAGTATATAAATCTGAATCTCATTATGGTGAAACACTTACTATTAATATTTCCACACAAGATCATAATAAATATGGGTGCGATATTATTTATCAAATTGTAGAAAAACACACAAAAAGAACGGTTGCAGAAGTTAAAACCGGCATCGTGTTTTTTGACTACTCCCAAAAAAAGGTTGTTAACATACCTCAGGCGTTTCTAGACAAACTTGAAGAACTGCAATAACAATATAAAACAGCTAAAAATGAAACATATAAGGCATAAAGTCAGAAAAAACATTAGGGTATATACTTCGCTAGCATGCCTTGCTGCAACCGCAGTTCCAAACTTGGCTGGCGCCACTCCAATCTACCAGGAAAACTATGTAAAAAACCGCAATAAACAGCTAGTAATACCAACCGAAATCCCACCAATAACAGCAACGCAATCAGCATATGCAAATAGCCTTAAATTGGGAAGAAGACGGACTATTTATACAAAAAGCCAAACAGCAGGAAACTATCTAAACAATACCAAGCCTCAGAACTCATCACTGGCATCAATATTGACCGAAGAGCCGCCAAAAAAATTTACTGGCATCTCCAAAGCCCCATTTGTCGGCCCTCCAACACTCAGTCAGTTTAGAGCGCGAAACATCAATGCTACAGAAAATATTCACCTGGCAATGATAGACAGACAACGTGCCACTGATACACCGCTATATATATATGATTCTGAACATGATCTTCATGATCAGACTATCGATCATTTTTCCAATTTCAATCAGGAACAAGCTAAAGGCAGGTGGATACTGGTTGATACGAATAAAAAGACTATATCAGTAATGCAAGACAATAAAGCAACTCTAGTGTTGCATGACATTTCAATCGGAAGAAACGGAATCACTACCGATAAAACAATCAATGACGAAATGACACCGATTGGGAAATTTAAAGTAAATCGCATTAACAACAATAGTCATTACAAATTATTTTTCGGCATAAACTACCCTACCCACTCATACGCAAAGCAAGCATACTTAACCGAAAAAATTAACTTTCTGACCTATAAAGCAATCATAAACGCCCTCGATAAAAATCTAACACCACCACAACTAACTGATTTAGGTGGATATTTAGGTATACATGGTCTTGGAAAGGCCGATCCCGAGATACACAAGCATTTTAATTGGACAAAAGGTTGCGTCGCTGTCACAAATAAGCAAATAATGAAATTGCGTAAGTATATAAAACTTGGGACAATTGTTATTATTCAGTAAATAAGTGATTAATAAATTGCGCTTTTTTAATTGAAAGTTATTTTTTTGTCTGTTAATTAGTGTATCGACCTTTATTACTGAAGGATTTATGCCTACACTTACTG
>QZLE01000032.1 GCA_004796365.1 Gammaproteobacteria bacterium
AAATCGCTATATAGAGATGATCTTTGCTTCCTGGTGTTCAGGTAAAGGCGCCATGCCTACAAAGCTTGGGATGCAGCCGCAACAGTTTGAGAAGTTTTTGGACTATTTTGAATTACCTAAAGATTGGAGTTATCACCAACAGTTGGCTCCAATAATGGGTGATGATAGAGGCGAAGAGATTCAAGAACTGTACTCTCTGTTATTAAAGCAAAGAACTCATGGTACTGAAACCGAGGCCTGGATTGCGTGGCTGGTTGCAGTTGGCAGCATGGGTAGTGACCACCTATGGTCAGATCTTGGGTTGTCGAAAAGGTCGGATCTAACCGCAATGCTTTTGGCAAATTTTTATCCGCTTGCCAAGAAGAATAATTGGGATATGAAATGGAAGAAGTTTTTGTATCGCCAGCTTTGCGAGACAAAAAGAGGCGCGTTATGCCTAGCGCCAACCTGTGAGGAATGTATAGATTATGATGAATGTTACTCAATCGAATCCTAGTGATGAACTCTCAATCAATTGCCTGCACGAGCGAACTGCTGTGTTGGGAGGTGCTCGCAACATCGCCTATCTATTTGATATGTCTCGTTTCATGCGCTCCGTCCGCCTTGCAGTTAATCCCGCCCGCCTAATTACTAGAGGGCTCAGTGAGCAGTGGAATAATCTTCTTAACCGGAATAAAAAAACAGCAACCGATGAAATAACCGGCAAAGCAGTTGCTGCCTACTGTGGTCTGGCTGTGGGAGATGCTTTGGGGGCAACGGTTGAGTTTATGTTGCCCAGCGAGATTGTGCATGCCTATGGGGTGCATAAAAAAATCATTGGTGGAGGTTGGCTAAAACTCAGGCCTGGACAGGTTACAGATGATACAACAATGGCGCTTGCCCTTGGTGAGGCAATACTGAACAAACAACGTTTTGATATAACCGATATGGCAATGGCATTTGATAAATGGTTAAAAGGCAAGCCGGTTGATGTTGGTAATACGGTTAGGCGTGGGATAGTCAATTTCCGTAATACCAAGAGGCCGATATCACCTGAGAGTGAGCATGATGCCGGTAATGGTGCCTGTATGCGGGTTTTGCCAGTAGCGCTTGCAACTTATGGTGCTGATGAAGAGCTGACAAAAAGAGTGAGCCGTATGCAGTCGCATGTTACTCATAATAATGATTACTCTGATGCCGCAATAGACTGCGTAGTAAGCATGATCCACATGGCCTTTGATGGTGATGACAAGAAAGCTATGGAAGATGGCCCGGTAGCGAAGTTGCTCGAGGCTTTTCCGAAATACCGTTACGATAAAAAGCACCAGCATAATCCAAGCGCCTATATAGTTGATACCATGCGCGCTGTGTTCCAGTCCTTTTTCCATACCCAGACATTTGAAGATTGTTTGATAGAAGTAGTAAATCGAGGAGGAGATGCAGACACTACCGGGGCAATTGTCGGGATGATAGCAGGTGCATACTACGGGCTTGATTCAATACCGCATAGCTGGCTTAAAGCAGTTGATAGGGATGTGATTGCTAGGTGTCGATATCAGGCAGAGCATCTGATCGATTTTTCCAAAGAGTTTGCTACAAACAGGTTAATGTAAAACTGTGCTATTTGCTTTGCTTCTGAGAATGCCATGCTAGATATGGTCGCAATAAAGAAGAAAAACAGCTTGAAAATAGTTGCTATCATGTACAGGCCTTAACCAAACTGGATTCAACTAATTTGAATCAAGGTAGATTATGGGAATGAAAACAAAAACCAGATTTCAACGAGTTATTTAAGTTTATTAATATAAGGATAGACCTTGTCTTCTAGTTTTGCATGTAGCTTGAGGTTGCCTGTAATTACATTGCCGCTTTCAAGATAGTTATCTTTGCCAGAAAAGTCGGTAATGATGCCGCCGGCTTCTTTAATTATTAAGGCACCAGCTGCCATATCCCATGGTTTTAGCCCAATCTCCCAGAAACCATCAAGGCGACCAGCAGCTACATAGGCAAGGTCTAGTGCAGCGGAACCGGCGCGACGTACACCAGATGACTCACTGAAGATATCCTTAAACATCTCCAGGTAAGTGTCGAGAATTTGCTGGTTCTTGAAAGGAAACCCGGTTCCTAATAGTGCCCCGTCTAGAGATTTTCTGTCTGTGACCCTGATTTTGCGGTCATTTAGCATTGCACCATTGCCCTTGGATGCAGTGAAAAGTTCTTGTTTGAAAGGGTCATAGACTACGGCTTGATCCAATTCACCATTTACCTGTACCCCTATAGATACGGAATACTGAGGGAAGCCGTGCATGAAGTTGGTTGTGCCATCCAGCGGGTCGATAATCCATACCACATCGCTTTCGCCTTCATGGCCAGATTCTTCTGCCAGGATTTCGTGGTCCGGGTAAGCTTCTTTAATGATCTCGATAATCTCTTGTTCGGCCCGAAGGTCAACCTCGGTAACAAAGTCATTTACATTTTTGGAAGTGACAGCAACAGAATCAACTCTGTCTGCATAACGAGAGATAGTATTACCAGCCTTCCTGGCCGCTTTTATTGCAATATTTAACAGCGGGTGCATGGGGATTACCTGTTTTAAAGAACTAAGAGGCGATTATTCTAGCAAAAAATGTTATTTTTCCGCACAGTTTTTTTTATATCATCGGATTATTAGTTTGGTAATCGATGTGGAAACTTTGAATAATGGTGAAATAAGTGAGAATCGTACTGGTAGGAACAACACATCCCGGCAATATTGGTGCAGCTGCCAGGGCTATGAAGACGATGGGAATGTCCCAATTAGTGTTGGTTGAACCAAGCAAGTTCCCCCATGAAGAGGCAATAGCCAGGGCATCTGGTGCCGATGATGTTTTGCAGAATGCCAAAGTGGTTGATACGTTGGAACAGGCTCTGGAAGGGTGCTCTTTGGTGCTTGGGATGACTGCTAGGAAACGGCGTCTGTCTTCACAGGCTTTGAATCCGGCAGCCGCTGTCACTCAGGCTATCGCCAACGCAGCAGACAGCTCAGGCTCCAATATTGCTTTTATTTTTGGACGCGAGCATTCCGGGCTTACCAATGAAGAGCTGGATCGTTGTAACTACCTGGTGCATATCGATGCCAACCCTGAATATTCCTCTCTAAACCTTGGAGCTGCAGTGCAGGTCATATCTTATGAAATCCGCAAACAGCTGGTGGAAAATTGCTTGGAGCAGGTTGAAGAAGTCGAAGAGCAAACCGAACTGGCAACATCAGAGGAGATGGAGCTTTTTTATCAGCATCTCGAGAAGGTATTAACTGACATTAAGTTTTATGACCCGGATAATCCCAGAAAACTTATGCGCCGCATGCGTCGGCTGTTTAATCGCCCTAAAATGGATAAAAACGAGATGAACATAATGCGTGGGATTCTTACCGCTGTTGAGCGAGCTGGTGGCTTTAATATTTAAAACTCGTTAATGCCTTATTATTTTTATCAGCTCGTTGGATGTGGTTTTATTAAAGGTTAAGCTTAATAAAGTATATGCAACTGCACCAGCTATGATTGTTGAAGTCAGAACCAGGCTATCATAGGTATGCCCGTCCGCAGCACTTCTCACGCTGATTGCGATTATCGCCATAATGGCGGATATTATGGCTGGGCGAATAATGCATGCGAGCATTCTAGTTAAAGTCAGATTAATTATTGGGAGCGAACGGTAAAGGTTTTTCATCATAATTACTGGAAAGCTAATTGCCCATGCTCCAACCAAACCATACAGCCCCCAGAAGTAGCAACCAAGTAAGTATGAAGCACATAAGATTACAGCAAAATTGACTTGGTTCTTAAAGCTTACTTCCGGCCTTCCAAAAGCATTTATTATGGGTTGTGTCAGACTGTTTAGCATTCTGAAAGGAGCAACTAAACACATGATTTGCAGAAGAGGAACTGCTTCGCGCCATTGCTCACCCAAATAGTTAGGAATTAGAGGTGCAATAGATAACAACCCCCAAAGAATAGGGAAGGCAATTAGACTCATTAGCCTGACCGCTTTTAGGTAATGCGCTCCAACCAGTTCGGTATCGCCTTGTATTTTTGAGAATGCAGGGAACGCGACCTGATTGACAATTGGATTGATTTTTTGCGCTGGCAGAGACGCTAGGTGGGTGGCAAATTTATACAGGCCGACTGATTCAGTATTTAGCAGGCGGCCTGCAATTATGATGTCGGCATTGGAATACAAAAACCATAAACACCTTGAGCCTATGGTATAGCTGCCAAAGCTGAGCATATCCCTAATATCTTTGAAGTTGAAACTGGGCATATGTTTAAACGGATAAGCTATATTAAACCCAATAACCTTGGTAAGTGATACAGTTATATGGCCGTATACAAGTGCCCAAACCCCTGCACCGTTTAGCGCTGATATTAAGGTGACAGACCCTCCAATAATTGCAGAGGCGAACTCAACTGTAGATCGTTTTTTAAAATCCAGGTCTCTTTCCAACATTGACTGAGGGATAACCTGGAATGGTATAAATAAAAACTGGAGTCCAAGTACAATTGATATCGGGATTAAACGGCTATCTCTGTAAAAGCTTGCAGCAATAGGTGAGAGTACAGCAACAGTAATGCATATCGTTAACCCTGCTAAAATAATTATTCCAAATACCTTCTTTGTATGCTCTAAAGAAAGGTCTTTTTTCTGGATTAGTACTGCACCTAAGCCGAGCTCGCTCATTAAAGATAGGAAGGATGTGAGCACTGTGGCTAAAGCGAAAAGGCCATAATCATCTTTGCTCAGCAACCTTAAAACAAATAAGGTCATGAACCAGGAAAAGGCTTGAGAAAGAAATCTTATAAATGCGAACCAACGAACTGCGCTGATTACTTTGGTTTTAAAATCATTCATTGTTAATTAACAACCAGTTTATTTAAAATTTTGGCAAGCTCTGCAGTTTGGTTGCGCCTGGAAAATTTGGTATAGGAAGTTTTTGATGGGGTGATTTGGTCTGTATTATTGTTTACAAAATCAAGTATCAGAGAGCTGATTTCATCCTTGGAAGTCATATCTGCTACTTTTGAAATACCCCCCTCTCTGAGAATTCTTGCGGTATCGCCTTTGCTATCGGTTAATGCCAATATTGGTTTTTGAGCCCTGAAATATTCAAACACCTTTGCAGGAATCTGACCGTTAAAAATAGAGCCTTGGAGTATCAAAAGGCCATCTGCATTAATCATCTCGGCAAGAGCTTTCTCGTATTTGATAGGAGGCAAAATATCTACATATTCAGAAATGCTAAATCGTTTAACCTCTTGAGAATAGTGTTCATCGCTATTGGTGGCACGTAACACTAGCCTAAAGCTATTTTCAGAGATTTTCTGTGTATTATGAAGTTCTTTTATTGCTTCAAACAAAGCAGCAGGGTTTCTGCCGTTTTGGTAGAGAATTCCACTGTGTAGAAGAGTTTTTATTCCATTAGTTGGCCTGTTTTGTTGGCTGTTATGCGCTATTTCAGCTGCTGTGGAAAAGTTATCTTCATTATAGCCATTATATATAACGCGCCACTTTTTTTGGTTTAACTCCGGATAGCGTTCCTGGTACAACTTTAAAGTGCTCGGAGAAGTGAAAGAGACTATGTCTGCATTTGCAACTGTTTTTGCTTCGATATAGCATTTTATTTTGTGCTCTAAGAAGCTGTCATTGTTGCCGTCTTTTATTAATGGGTCTCTAAAGTCTGCAATCCATGGGATCCCACTCGTTTTTTTCAAGGCTGCAGCAATCCAGTGGGTTGTTGGAATTGGACAAGTTGACCAAATCGCATCCGGTTGGTATTTCCTAATTAAATCAATCCCAGCTGAAACTGCTGAAAGTCTCCAGGTCCAAAATTTATCTGGCAGTGCCAGAAATGCCGGATACTTGCCACATATTGATAAATGTTTTGCAGTGTTAAGTGCAAAAGATGATTTATGAATAATTTGTTCAGGGATTTCAGGAGCATCATTATTGTTTGCGGTATCATAAACCCTGGAATCAGGTGTAAGAACAATTGGGCTCCAGCCATTTTCAGGTAAAAAACGGGAGAAGTTAAGGCTGCGCTGGATTCCGCTGCTTGCAGTCAGCGGGGGAAAGTTATAGGTCACCATCAAGATTTTTTTCTGCACAATTAATTACCTTTGAAGTAGGAATTACAGTGAAAATTATCAAAATGGAAAAGTTGCATGCCTGCTATAAGTCCACGAGTAATATTGTATTAAATTAGACCGCTCACTCTAAACTTTATAGTGTGTGGTTTCAAGTAATAACTGAATTTTGCAGCTAGCATATAATTGCTGTTAGTGCCTGGTATATTTAGTATTACTGCAATGAATCAGTATTGTCTAACCACAGTTTTTTTATAATTCTTTTTTTGAACAAAAAAAAGGTGATTTAACATAGGTTTCAGCCTACAATTGGCACACTAATTTTAATTAATAATATGCATTAGTGAGTAAAATGGGCTATTTGAAAACAAGAATTAAAGACTATCTTAATTGGCGCAATCCTGTAGAAAATATTGAAAAGCACCTGGATGAGGCGGCGCAGTGGATTATACGTGCACAGAAAGCAACACCTGATGATGGGGTTGCTCACAGTTATGATTATAAACAGGAAAAATGGTTGGCATCGTATCCGGAAACAACGGGCTACATAATTGAGACGTTATATAAATATGCAGATATGGCAGAAAAACCGGAATATGCTGAAGCTGCAAGAAAAATGGCACTGTGGGAATCGCAAGAACAATTTGAAGAGGGCGGTGTCAGGGCTGGTAAAATGGATGCAGAGGTTGTTGTACCAACAATTTTCAATACAGGACAAGTTCTTTTTGGATGGGCGGCAGCAATAGAAAATGTAAAAGAGAATCAAAAGGACAGTGCGGTTTTTGTAGAAGCTATAACCAAAGCTTCTGATTGGCTTCTAGATGCTATGGATGAAGATGGGGCATGGCGTAAATATGCATCCCCATTTGGTGGTGTTGGCAAAGAATGCTCCTATAATACCCGTGTTGCCTATGGCCTTGTAAGAGCTTTTGAAGTAACCAATGATAAGCGTTACCTTCAGGCTGCTGAGAAAAATGTTGAATATATTCTAAGCATCTCTGATGAGAATGGATTTATACCGCATAATTGCCTAACTAAACCTGATGCGCCCTTAACACATACCATTGCTTATTCAATTCGAGGAATCTATGAAGTTGGGCTCAAGGCAGTAAGGCCGGACTTTATCAAACTGGCTGAGAAAATGGCCGCTGCAGTAGCCAGGGCCCAGCGTGACGATGGCTCGATTCCAGGAAGGCTTGATAAAAACTGGCAGCCAAATGCTAAGTGGAGTTGTCTTACTGGAAACTCGCAGATGGCATTGAACTGGTTTCGAATCGCTCTCACTTCTGGTAACGACAGTTTTGTTGAAAATGCAGTCAAGGCAAACCGTTTTAATATGAGTACGCAGATCCTTGATGGAGATAATGGCAATATCAGGGGGGCGATTAAAGGATCTATGCCGATAACAGGCGATTATATGACCAACCGTTTTCCAAATTGGGCAACCAAGTTTTTTATGGATGCACTTATGTTAGAAATGGAATGGCAGGGCAAAAGTGGCAACAAATGAGCGTGATTGCGCCCCTGCAGTCGTTCTAGGGGCCGGATTAAACGGACTAGGTGTAATCAGAAGTCTGGCTCTTGGGAAAGTTACAATTTTCTTGGTTGATTCGGATGAGAATAAGATCGCTTATCGGTCTAAATTTGCTAATAAGCAGGTAGTAACAGATATTAATTCCAGTGAGCTGGTGCCGGATTTAATCAAGCTGGCATCCAGAATGCAACTTGAGTTTCCAAATGGAAAAAAGCCAGTGTTGTTTTTCACTGAAGAGGCTAGTCTGAATGTTGTATTACAGAATCGGCAGGAGCTGGAAGAGCATTACTCCATTCCCATTGCAGCATCAAACCTTGTCAGTGACTTGATGGACAAATGGCAGTTTCAAAAGCTTGCTGAAAAACATAATGCACCGATACCAAAATCTTCAATTATTTGTAGTAATAGCAATTTGAGAGATGAGTTTTCAGCTTTCCCCTTTCCTGCTGTGCTAAAACCGATTTCCAAGCACAGGGTTTATAGCCGTAATTTCAAAAAGGCCTATAAAATCAATTCAGAAAATGAATTAATGGAAATATGCCTGGCTATTTTTAATAAAATACCGCCGCAAGAGATGATATTGCAGCAATGGATTGAAGGGGGGGATAGCGATATTTACTTCTGCCTGCAAAATATTGCTGCAGATGGCAGGCTTATTAGCAGCTTTTGCGGACGCAAGATAAGATCGTGGCCGATTCGAGTAGGGGGGACAGCAAGCTGTACTAATGCAATCGAGTATGTAGAAGATCTAACCCGAATTACGTATAAATTTTTTTCCGATGTTGGTTATTGCGGTATTGGAGGGATGGAGTACAAACTGGACGCAAAAAGTGGCAAACTATTGATGATAGAGCCTACCGTGGGGCGCACCGATTTGCAGCATGAAATCACCACTTTGTGCGGAGTTAATCAGACGCTGGAATCGTACTTGTTAGCCAATAGTATTGATCCCCCGCAAGTTCAGCAGTTACCAAATAATATCACCTGGTATGACCCTAAGCCTGACAAATGGGCTGCGCAACAATCTGGTATTAAAGGCTATCCACAAGGGGCAAAACGATACAGCGCATACTTTCGCTGGAACGACATGGGGCCAGGAATAAGTAGTTTTATGCAGCTTGTAAAAAATCGGATAAAGCGATAATCGCCACTGGAATCGCTGTAATAATTACAGGTGTTTGTTTATAGCCTTAATTCTGGCTTATAACCTTTTTGATACGCCTAATGGCCAATAAATCAAACCAGGTATCAATCCCTCTCCAGCTAAGCTTGAGTTCAGATGGGTATAGTCCATATACCTCTTCGATCCTTTCTGGCAGACCGGAAATTCCCTTCTCATTAACCGCTTTCTTTAACAATAAGTTCTGAATGCGTCTTAGGCTATAGCGAATCTTCCTTCTGTAGTAGAAACTCATATCATCATACGAAAGAATGGAAAGTGGTATATAGGTAAATTCAGCTTTTTCGCAAACCACAATCAGGTTTTTATCCCAGCTGTTCTCGGGCTTTAGATCTCTGTAGGCATAGTTGCCAATAAAAGAGTCATCCCCAATTAAGCCAACAGGTATCTTAAAGGAGCTTGCTCTGATTCTGTTTATAAAATCTGCTGACAATGCATAAAGGTTGCCCGCTAGCCCTCCAATAGAAAGCATCTCCTCTCTATTTTTTTTAGAAACTGATATGGTCGGCACGGCTGCAATTGCATTGGCTTGCGGATTTTCAGAAAGGGCTTTTTCCAACTCGGAAAGAGAATTTGGTAAAACTTCGCAGTCACCGTCCAGAAAAATATACATCCTGGCTTCACATCCAACTTTGTGAACAAAATGGTTCCAGGCATTAGATTTATCACCATATTCTATTTCAACTAATTCGCAAAAAGGGTTGTGTTTGGAGTAATCTGCTACAATTTTCCCGGTGTCATCTTTGCTACCGTTATTAAGAACGAAGCATTTATCACCATCTACGATGGCATCCTTAACACTATTTAGGCAATTTAATATTCTACTTTCTTCATTATGCGCAAAGATGGCTATTGCTCTGTTGGTAGTTGTCATAAAAAATCCATTCAGCTTTATTTTAAAAAATAAAAATTATAGAGATACAGCACACAGGATTCTACATCAAATAATTGGCAAAGGCTCATTCTTTTTCTAGGAGAATTAGCCTGGTTTTTTTAGCCTGAAAAAAAACACCTTGCAAAGATTATTTCTGAGCAAGGCGTTTCTGATTGGGTTTGTTGCTAAATTAGAATTAGTGCATGAATTAGGCGCAGCTAACGGCTTAACAGTCACTAATTTCTGGGGACAATTGCGTACCTAGGGTTGTCAGTGAAATCGGTTTTGCCTTCTCTTCCTGAGTAAACTGACCACGCTTCATCTGCATTCGGCACCCCATAATCAACAGCATAAGCCACAGCCCCCTGCATTCTTGTCATATAGTTGGCAACAGCTCCCTTGTTATTTTCAAACAGCTCTCCAATAACGAAGGTATACCCAGTATTTGCGTTCAGCCAGTCAATCATGTCCTGACTGCCACACCCGTGGTTTAATATTCCAGAGCCAACAGCAATAGATGCGGTTGCTTCATAATAATCTTTCCAATCAAAGAATGGTCCGTATCTATCAAACCCAACTCCGCTTTGGTACACTGCTGCCATTGTGCTGCAGTAATCAGTTCCATAGAGACGCCCAACGGGGAACTGACCTTGCCACTGCATTACAGAGTTCCAGTTGCTATACCCTAAGTCCAATACGTGGCCAACGGATGCGGTAAAGAAATCACTCATCCATGCAGAAATAGCTCCATACTGGGTTCCATCATAAGTTTGATTCCAGGCATAGCCTACCCAGCCAAGGTCATTAGCATATTTATAACCTTCGGTATCATCTACGTAGTTTGCCTGATACCAATCGCGGTTGTTATCAAGTTTCCCCTTGAAATAACCTTTCATTGGGTGGTCATCAGGGATGATAAAGGCTGTTTGCCCAAGGGTACGAATCCCCCATGCTTGTGCACGTGTTGATGCCCAGCTTAAGATCCCTTTGTCATATTCTCGATAGGAAGGGTTTGCTTGGAAGAAATTATATGCTGCCCAAAATAGCTGTTCCTCCATGAAGTAGTAATCGCCGGTTAAAGCATAAGGGATAAAGGCAAGTGAAGGCTGATGTGCCATGTCTGCTGTAGTGATAGTGTTCTTTGGTCTTACACCGTAGTTTGGATTGTAGGCGCAGTTGGTACATAGTGGAAACACTTCAGATCTTTGCAGGTTCGGGTTGAATTTATCGCCATCGGCGCCATAAAATCCGCAATATGGGTAGTCGTCAATCGACAAAGGAAGGTCTGTATTTTTATCGCGGAAGTGTATAGAGAAGGTGCCAGCTTGCTCGGCGTTGCCCAGCATTACTGTCTTGGCTCTATCGTCTTGCGAGATCAGGTAGTTAGCTGTCCAGCCGGGTAAAACTCCGTAATCTTCTCTTGAACCGGTTCCTGGCATGTCTGGTTTTATTGTACCTACATTCATCAAATCATCTTTTTCTTCCCAGTCATCAAGCATGTCTTCCAGAGCTGTTTCTGTCATATATACGCTTGGGTCATAATTTGGCATGATCTTGATGTCTTTTAGATAGCTGGTTTTGTAATTAACTGAGATTCTTGGCTCGGTTCCCCACCAGAATAACCTTCTGAATCTGGAGTGGTGATAATGAGAAACACTAGCCTGTTCTAAAACTGTTTCTCCACCAACGGTAATTTTCAGGTCATAGCTGTAGGTTTCAGGGTTTGGTTCATATGACCAAGCATTTTCAACGATAGCTGATACCCTGACAGAATCAAAACCGCTATAAGCACGAATATTAAAACGTGCTTGCAGGTGAGGGTGTTCATTGCCGTTTAGGTCTTCAATTGGCGCAGATATAATCCATTCTGATACGGTTTGGCCACTAAGCCACAGAGTTTCAGGGGTATTGGCCAGCAGGTCTGCGGCAGATGCGTTGTATACGGTGCCATCCAAAGTGATTGTGATTACTGAGTCAAAGCCATTTGCTAGAAGGGTATTTAGATTTAGCGGAGTATCATCCCCTGCTGCATTAGTTGCATTAAGATAAATGCGCGCCTTTTCCTCCTGATTTAGCTCAGGTATAAAGGCTGAGATAACAGCATGCTTTATTGAACCATCGTCATATGTTGCCTTTTTATCTACCTGAATTGGCAGAGCTATATCATTTGCTAACGTTGCTTTAATGCTTTGTCCGGCAGGGATATCACCTTTCTTGAATACTTGGGCAAAGGTTATTGGTGCATTGGTTGAACCCGCGGGGTTGCCACTTTGTTCCTGAATATAAATTGTTGTGATTGCCGGTGTATTGTCATTATCGGCTGTGCGGCCATCAGTGTTTCCAGGGCCTCCAACAGGTGGATATGCTGGAGGTGCTTCTGGGGCTGGCTGTTCTGGGGCTGGCTGTTCTGGGGCAGGAGCATTTTCTTGCTGCTCGTTATCATTTTGATTATTGTTGTTTTGTTCATTGTTGTTTGGATTTATGCTTCCGCCGCCGCTTTCTGAATCATTTGCGATATTGCTGCCGCCGCCACATCCAGACAGAATTATCAAAATAGTAAAAATCCCTAGCATCTTGCTTGCTGTATTCATTGCAGTAACCCTTTCCTGTGTTATCCATGTTTTGAGTATGATTATTATCGATTTCAGGTAGCTTGTTATTATCCGTTCTTTTGCTAATAAGGTAGTCGTTTATTGTTATAAAAAAGGTTAACAGTTTGGCATTTTCCACCAATACAGAATAAACGGTACTTGATTCTCGATGAATGGGCAATGGTTTTGCGGAAAAGCCTGGCATATAAGGGATTGCTAATGATTTGTAAGGCATTAATAAACGCAAAATATACAAATTTTTGGCGTCCCCATAAGTGAGCCATACTATGTATGTTTGATTTGGATTTTGAGATATTACCATGGTTTCTGTTAGAGTAGTTTGTCTTTATATTGAGGAACAAGTTGGTGTAAAAGTGATAGATTTGGAAATAATAGGTAAGGTACATAGTTGCTATAAAGAGAAATTTGGTGTGCCGCGCCAACCAGGTTTGGTGACCGAGGCAAAAGGGAGTATTGAATTATTGCCTCCTTTTAACAGGGAGGAAGCAGTGCGAGGACTGGAAGAGTATTCCCACCTTTGGATTAGCTTTGTGTTTCACCAAACCAGTGAAAAAGGTTGGAGTCCGATGGTAAGGCCTCCGCGCCTTGGGGGCAATGCCAAGGTTGGTGTATTTGCTTCGCGCTCGATGTTCAGGCCAAACCCGGTAGGCCTTTCTGTTGTCAAGCTTGACGGAATAGACTTTGAAAATGGAGTTAAAATTATAATATCGGGTATGGATCTAGTCGATGGTACCCCAGTAGTCGATATTAAGCCTTATCTTCCTTATGTAGATAGTATTGCAGATGCTAAAAGCGGTTTTGCCCCAGAGGCGCCAGTTGCTGATTGCCAGGTGGTATTTTCTGAACAGGCAGAGATGCAGATTAAAAATATCCAAAACAGGTATGATGTTGATATTAGTTTGTTAATTAGGCAAATATTGCATAGCAACCCGGCGCCGGCTTACAGGGGGCAGGATGTAGGGCGAGAATATGGGATGAGGTTGTTAGATTTTGACCTAAGATGGTGTCAGGTTGATGTGAATCAATTCGAGGTTATTTCTCTAGTTGATTGATATGGAAATATGAGCCAACTACACTTCTTTGTAAGGAAAAATGGTGCTTGATGGGGTTAGATTGATGGAAATTATGGGTAATGATGAACTTAAACACATCAATATGCAGTTTCTCCAGAAGAATATTCCTGGAAGCGATGTGCCGGAGGTTTGCGGAAAGTGATCCAGATTTGTATTATGGATACAATTCCAGGTATTCGTGGTTTGGAAAATGCAGTTGAAGATAATAACCTTACAGTGCTGAACCATGACAGTCATCGTCTGAAAGGTGCCTTGATGTATCTTGGGTGCAATAAGTTAATTGATGAGCTGCTATATCTTGAGCATGTTAAGACAATTGATGAAGCTAAGCCAAAGCTTGAGCCGGTTATGCTGCTTGCGAGTGCCTTAGAACAGGAATGTAAATACATTCTAGGTGAACTGAGTTAATGGGCTACTCCTGCTCAATATGTTTCTCAATCGACTTTTGAATATGTTGCTGAATTGTATCAGAGGTGATCTGGTTACCATCACTATCTGTAACATAGAAGATATCTTCAGCACGCTCTCCAATAGTAATGATCTTGGCATTCTTTAATACTATATTGCATTCGGTAAATGCCTTGCCAATTTTGGAAAGTAGCCCAGGGTGGTCAGCAGTATAAACCTCAAGTACCGTGGTTTCTGTTCTTTCATCCTGGTTGAAATTTATTACCGTAGGTGTTGTGAAAGATTTCATCTGGCGTGGAATTCGATGTGTTTTGCTGGCAACAGGTTCTTGTGGATTGGCAATAACTTTACGCAAATATTCGGTAATGCGATCCCTTTTACTTTGTTCGTCGATGGGTTCTCCATTGGCATCAACAATCAGGTATGAATTTAGAACATAGCCGCCATCAGTTGTTACGATGCGCGCATCAAGAATCTCCATTCCTAGTTGTTCAAATGCTGCGCAGGTTTGTGCGAACATATTGATTCTGTCTTTGGCATAGATGAACAGTTCGCTGCCGCCGCGGGTTACCGATTTTTTTATTGCAATGCTGGGTAGATCCAGCTCTTTTTGGGTGAATACTACCTTTGTATGCCAGGCAATCTCATCCGGGGTAAAGCGCAAAAAGTAATCATCAGGAAGGTGCTTCCAGGTGGCCTTGATCTTCATATGATGAATCTGCTCAGGCTTAAGTTTATTTAGTGCAATCTCTTTGGTCTGCTCTATTAAGCCGGAAGCGTCAATAACGCTGGACAGCCCTTTACGTAAGGCGCTAGAGGTAGAAATATATAGCTCGCGCAGTAACGATTCACGCCAGTTGTTGAACAGCTCCGGGTTGGTAGACATGATGTCAGCAACTGTAAGCAGATAAAGATAGTTCAGGTGGTTTTGGTCTCCGACAAGCTTTGCAAATTCATGGATAACTTCTGGCATCGAAATATCTTTGCGTTGGGCTGTCATCGACATTTGCAGATGGTTGCACACCAGCCATTCCACGAGTTTGGAATCATATTCGCTCAGGGAGTGTCTTCTGCAAAAATCATAGGCATCATCTGCTCCCATCTCTGAGTGATCCCCGCCTTGCCCCTTGGCAATATCATGGAAAAGACCGGCTATGTATAAAAGTTCTGGTTTTGGCAATTTTTTGCTAACAATACTGTAAAAAGGGTAATCCGCAGCATTGTTTTCAGCTCCGAAGCGGCGTAGTTGTCGCACTACAAACAGGGTGTGGGAATCAACGGTGTAGGCATGGAATAGATCATATTGCATCATGCCAGTTATGCGCTCGAATTCAGGTAAATAGGCACCGAGCACCCCGTAGTTTTTCATTCTAACCAGTTCATGGCTGACGCCGACTGGTTGTCTAAGAATTTCCATAAATAGGCTTTTGGCACGAATGTCGTTGCGAAACTTATCATCAATCAGGTGCAGATTAGCGCGGATCTGTCTGATAGTATCTGCTCTGATTCCCTTGATCTCAGGAGCTGTGATTGTATGCAGAAAGATTTCCATAAGAGAGAAGGGAAAGCGCTGGAAAATTTTGTCATTGCAGGTTTCAATAAATCCTTTGCGAATTTGAAATCTGGAATTTATTTTGCGCGGTGCTTCATCTTCCGGGAACAAGATGTTTTCTTGAAACAGCTGCAGCAACATCTCGTTCAGACGGGTAAGCTCGGTAATGGTGACGTAGTAGTCCTGCATAAACTGCTCTACCGCCAGTGCTTCATGTTTGTCGTAATAGCCTAATTGTTCTGCAATGGTCTTTTGGTGGTCAAAAAGCAGCCTGTCATCACGGCGTTTGTTTAGGGCGTGCAAGGCAAAACGGATATCCCAGATAAAATCGCGGGCAGCAATCAGGTCCTTGCATTCGTCAGGCTCTAGAAAACCAACTTCCACAAGGTCAGTTAAGCAATTGGTACCAAAGTGTCTTTTGGCTACCCAGTCGATCATCTGCAGGTCGCGCAATCCGCCTTGGCCTTCTTTGATGTTAGGCTCCAGGTTATAAGCTGTACCGCCATACTTTTGATGGCGAATTTCCTGTTCTTCAAATTTTGCCTTAAAGAAATTTTTGCTTGGCCATATCTTGTCAGGGGCAGTAACCTCAAGCATTTTATTGTAGATTTCAGAGTTGCCGATAATTAAGCGAGATTCCATCAGGTTGGTGATAATGGTGATGTCAGATTCGCTCTGAGTAACACAGTCATTAATAGTGCGCACACTGTGGCCAACATCCAGGCCGATATCCCACAGGAAGGTTAAAAACTTTTCAATACCGGGGCCGTGCTTCTCAAACTGGTCATCCTGCATCAAAACCAGAATGTCTATGTCTGAACCTGGGTGTAATTCTTCTCTGCCGTAGCCGCCAACAGCAATCAGGCAGATGTCATTCGCATCTTGGAAAATATTTTCCCAGGCGTGAGAAAGGGCTTGGTCGATTAACTTTGCTTTTTCTTTAATAAGTTCGGATGCATGAAATCCCTTGTGGAATTTTTTGATTAGAATCGAGTCAACGGTCTTCAGGGTGTTTTTAAAAGACTCTAAAAGGTGGGAGATATCGATGGTTTTATTAAGGGCGGAAAAATCGAAGATTTCACCTGGGTTATTACTCATACATTTGTCTCAGAAGAAGGGATAGTAAGAATCTCAAACCCATCAGAAGTTACCAGCAGGGTATGCTCATACTGAGCAGAAAGTTTTTTGTCCTTGGTAACTACTGTCCAGTTATCCGGTAATAGCTTGGTATGGCGTTTGCCGGCATTAACCATGGGTTCAATAGTAAAGGTCATGCCTTCTTCCAGAATAATGCCAGTGTCAGGTTTGCCGTAATGCAGAACCTGTGGGTCTTCATGGAATTCGCGCCCAATACCGTGCCCACAGTATTCGCGTACCACTGAAAACCTGTTTTTTTCAGCATGGGACTGAATTGCATGGCCAATATTTCCAAGCCTGACCCCTGGTTTAACCATAGAGATGCCGATATCAAGGCACTCTTTGGCTACGTTGCAAAGTCTTTTGGCCAAGATGCTTGGCTCGCCAATAAAAAACATGGTGCTGGTATCACCGTGAAAGCCATTTTTTATAACAGTTATATCTATATTAATAATATCGCTGCTTTTAAGTTTCTTATCACCAGGGATGCCGTGGCAGATCTGGTGGTTTACCGAGGTGCAGATAGACTTTGGGAAGCCGCGGTAGTTTAAAGGTGCGGGAATAGCTTCCTGTACATTTGTTATATAGTCATGGCAAATATCATTTAGCTCGCCAGTGGTTACTCCGGGTTTTACATGAGGCTCGATCATTTTCAAAACATCTGCAGCAAGTTGCCCTGCGATACGCATTTTTTCTATTTCTTCACCGGTTTTTAAAACTATGGCCATTAAATTATCCGAAATTCGATTAACAATTATTATCTGATTGTATATAGATGAGAGTGCAAAAGCTACTTTGATTAGGAATGGGGGGGGCGGAAGGCAAGATTTGAAAAGCAGCGTATCAGTTGCTATTAAACATCAAATATGGTATAAACGCGCGCTGAGTAGAGGCAGAATATGCCTTATTTTTATAACACACATATGTCGTAAGTATTGTACGTAGGGTTGCTGGTTCGTTCGTTATACAAGAAACGGTTTGCGTACAAGGCATATGG
>QZLE01000080.1 GCA_004796365.1 Gammaproteobacteria bacterium
GAATTGGTGGTTGGTCATGTGGCAGATATGGAAATGAACTCAAGTGTAAAGAACCAAATGGAATTACCCAGCACATTTACTTATCTGGTGACGGTAATTATTTAAGGGGTTTAGCCCAGCGCTTCAAACGTATTAAAAAGGTAAATAAATAGCCTTCTCAATCGAATTTCCTAGAAACTATTGAGTGTGAATTATGGAAAAAACAGATACCAATGATGCCAAAGCAACCCGCTTTGACCCTCATGGTAGAGTCAGCTTTAGCTTTGTAGAAAAAAATATAATAGTGTACAAAGCGGTAGGGCCTTTTAACCAAGAATTAATACAAGCTTCAGCTTCTATTGAACCAGAAACTCTTCAAAAAGCAAAAGAGGCAGGCAAGTATTGGGGGGCTGTACTATTTGAAAATTCATGCGAGGCAACGCATAAAGTTTTTGAAGAATTCACAAAATATTTGTTGGATATGAAAAAAGCGGATATGGCTAATGTGATATCCGCTTTTGTTTTTCCAGATGAAATAGAGTGCGCTTCGTTTATGGTCTCAAGCTATGAGCAATGCTATAAAACTGCTGGATTGCCATTTAAAGCATTTAAAGAATATGATGAAGCATTACTATGGATTAAATCTGAATTGGCAAAACTATCTGATTAATAATGGGCATACAATTAATAATATCTACAAAAAAGGAAACCTACTTTTACTAAAAAATCGGGAAAGATAGATTCCTAATTAAAGAATTACTAGATATAAATCTGATAGTAAAAATATTAAGTATTGTCTTTCTGTATGGATCCCTTGGTGCATTGGTTTTGTTAACGGGAATGTTAAGTTGTACTGTTGTTATGATTATTTGTACAATGCTGATGTTATTTTGTTGTTTTTGTGAATATACGGCGAAATAAAAATGTGTTTAGTGTATGGAATTACATATTGAGCTAAGTAGAAAATTTATATATAAGGAATGATATGAAATTATTTAATGGAGCTGTTGTTGCGCTTGCTGTTTTGTTTTCTGCGCTGGTTAATGCCAATGAAGGAGATGGAAATATTGCACAAATTACCGAAAATATTATGAAGGTTTGTGATAAGCCGGAAAATGCAGGGAGTTATTGGGATATAAAAGTAAGTTCCGATGGCGAGGCTGATATTAAGCTTAAATTGGCAGATATTGGTGTGACTGGTGAAGCTGCATTCTCTAAGGTTGAATGGGATGGGATTCAGAAGACTGTAGAAGATAATAAGGACTATAGGGAGTGTGTAAAGGATCTTGCTCCAATATTTGTAAAGAAATTTGGCCCCAAAATACCTAAACCTCAAACAGTACAAGAGAAGACACGCAGAGTATTGGGGGGAGTAAAGTGGCAAGAGTTAGGCGCAGGGTTAAAAGTTACACTTTCTTCATGTTATCGGCAGTCAAGCTCAGTGGTTTGTGAATTTATCGCTAATTCAATGGAATCTGATTCTAGCCTTAATATATTTGATAGCTCTGCTGTTTATGACCAAAAAGGGCACAAATATACTCCTTCGCAGATAACCGTAGCGAACTTTAAAAAGACATTTAGTAAAAGTTATACAGAAGATTTATATGGTGAATTAGTGAAAGGCGTTGACACCTTGGTAAAGGCGAAATTTAGTAATGTTAATGAAGATGCTGTGCTGGTTAGTAAAGCAATGCTTGTTACTAAAATTACTCAAGATGGGTCAAAAGCAGAAAAACAAACTTTTGCATTTCGAAATGTTAAAATAGCCTTGAGATAATTTAATTCCCAACTGCATAAAGATGAAAGAGGGGCGGAAGTTGTTATTGCTGCGCCTCGCTTTTTGTCATTAATCATGTGTAATACAGTAAAACAGCCGGGTTGCATGCTTACAAGCATCTTGAAGTTTTTGCTTGTACTAAGCGTAATTGTTACGTGCATATTTTCTATGCACTCATTTTCTCTGGGATTTAGCCCAGCGCTTCAAGCGTATTAAAACAGTTAATAAATAAATTTACCTTCTCTTCACCATCTTTGCTGAAAAAAATCTACTGTGTTTTTTTAGTGAAGATGGTCAAATGCTTATCTCTTAAATA
>QZLE01000100.1 GCA_004796365.1 Gammaproteobacteria bacterium
ATCCCAAGGCACATTTTGTAATCTAAGAGTAAGGCTACCATTCACTGAGTCACTAACTACTACATTCATCCCAGTAAAATCAGCAATTAGCTGCAAAACCGCTCTTACTTCAATATTTTGAAAATTAAGTGTTAATCTATCGCCTGTAAATACTGCATTTTCACGCTCGATCTCTTCTTTTTCATCCTTTGTTAATGGTCTTAATTCAATCGTCAATAACTTGTCGGATTGATATGCTAATTGCTCATAAAACTCGGTTGATGGGGAAATAACGATCCTAGCATTGCCATCACGCATCCCGGTATCAACAGTCTTAACTGGCGTACCAAAATCCATCACATCTAATCGCTTTATTAGCTCTGCTGGGACCCGGGTCCCTGTAAAATCAACTACTACCTGACCAGCTTCACTGCGAACATCAACAGGTATCGTTGCATCTGAAAGTGATATAATTACTCGCCCTTCTCCTGACTCCCCTCTTCTGAAGTCCAAATACTCAACATGCGGCCCTTTAATTTTTTTTGCTTTTCGCTCTTGCATAGAAACCGAAGTTCCTGTCTTTACTTCAGCAGGCGCTTTTGCAACAGATTCAGTAGCTGCAGGCTTTGCTGAATCTGTCGTACCAAGAATCAGTGCGACTTTGTTATCCTTAGTAACAATTGTGTATGGCACCTGCTCAGCGAGATAAATCACTGCTCTGGTTCTCCCTCCAGCTTCAGCAGTGGTAATCTTTTGAGCAACCCCAACACCGACATCCAATGATTTTTTATCTAACTTATTAGCTGTACCAACAAAATCTACAGATACCCTTGCTGGATCACCTATAGTAAAACTATTTGGATCCCCTTCTAGCGGCGAACTTAGCTCAAACACTACTTGCACTCGCTCTCCAGAAAGCGAGGAAACAGATATATCTTTGAGCTCGTTTGCGGATACTGCGCTGCCAAACAGCACACCGACCATCAGAGCCAAAACCTTGGTTAACATCCTGCCTCCAGGGCTATGTTTAGTTAGCTTATTTATACAACTTTTCATAATTATATCCTCGCCGGAATTTTCTTATTTGCCTGCATCATTTAAGGTAAGTACCGCATCACGAAGTTTGCAACGCTTCCCTGTCTTAACTCTTTCTACTAATTCAACTCTTGTGCTGTCTATACTGGTGATCTTCCCAGAGTTCTGTCCCATGTGCTCACCTGTCTTAAGCCTATGCACAGTACCCTCAGGGGACCTTATCAAGACCCAAGTAGTATCTTCCTGCGACATAACTCCAACCATTGCTAGCGAATCCAGGGTATATCCTTCCAATACTTCTCTTGACCTATCTGGATCTGGACAATATCTTGTATCCATCTCTGGGTCGTACTCTTCTTTACGCACTTGACCATCATTAATAACAACCTCTTTAAATGGATCTGGAATTCCCTCCATGGAGTAAACAACCTTTTCAATCGGTTTTATCTGTGGAGGAGCACCTATTTTTCCTCCAGGCCTGGCCTTAATATCATCTATCTTTTTGCGCAAATCATCATTATCACCACCACCGACACATCCACCCATCAAAAGAGATAGAGATCCCAATAAGACGGTAGCTACAATGTTTTTCATCATCTCAGGAACAATTGAGCGTCCTAATCTATTATGCATATCACTCCCCCTTGTCCCTATATCTGTAAGTCATTGCCTTAACACTCATTGAAAGCTTGCCACCATCTTTGCTACGGGCGATTGAAAAATCTTGCAATGTAACGATCCTAGGCAACGCTGCAATACCACTTACAAACATTCCAAATTCGTGAAAGTCACCTACCAGCTTCAAAGAAATGGGCAGTTCAGCATATTCCTCTTGCTGTTTTTCATCTTCTGGCTTTACTAATTCAAAATCAAGCGCACTAGCTGCCCCAGTTTGGGAAATATCGCGCACAAAAGATTCAACCTCAATCTTAGTTGGCAACCGGCTAATCATATCATGGAACATCTCTTCCATCAGCGCTAACTGCTTTTTCAATTCCTCAAGGTTTGCCGCTTTTTTCTGTTTAACTTCAAACTCTTTAAGCTTCTCATCCTCGAGCAGCTTTACCTTTTCCAGTTCTGTGTACTGATTCTGCCAATCAAAATGCCAAGCAGCACCTAGCGCAGCAATAAACAACAGCGTCCATATAACGACTTTAGCTGCTAAAGGCCAACTGCCAATATTACTCAACTCTAGATTATTTAATTCAGAAAGATCCACTTTTTACCTTCCTTATTATCGTTTATAACGACTCGTTATCCTCGGTTTTCTCTTTACTTGCCTGCTTCACTTCCAGAGTAAATAGAAAACTTTTATTCTGTCCTTCGCTCTTTGCGGTAATTACCTTTAGCTTAGGTACTCCAAAAATTGGTGACTTATCCAAATTTTCCATGTATTCCGAAACTCTGGACTGAGACAAAGCAATTCCTTTAACCGTTAGCAAAGCACCTTTTTGTTCAAAACTTTCTAAATATACTTCTTTCGGTACAGTACGGATAAATTCATTAAACAATCTCACCATCTCAGGTCTTCCAGATTGCAAGTTTTCAATTACTCCAATCCTAGCCTTCAAATCAGCTTTGCGCTCTTCGATATCTTTTATCTCTTTGATTTTTTTATCAACAATAGCTATTTCTTGTTGAATCATATTATTACGTTTGTTTTGATTCTCGATTTGAAAATCATTGAACATATGAACGGCAAGACAAACTAAACCAG
>QZLE01000162.1 GCA_004796365.1 Gammaproteobacteria bacterium
CCTCCGACTTATCATTTCAACGCAACCAATTTCAAGTATCCTGTTGCCTTGAGATATTTCTATTCCAGTGGTTTCTGTATCAAGTACTATCTGTCTCATCATTAAATTCCGTTTACAGCCTATAATAGCTCGTCTATCCCTCTATTTGCCAGCTGATCAACCCTCTCATTCTCATCATGCCCGCTATGCCCTTTTACCCAATTCCATGTTATTTGATGTTGCTGTATAAGCTCATCCAGTTTACGCCATAAATCCTCATTTTTTACCGGCTTTTTGGATGAAGTTTTCCATCCTCTTTTCTTCCAATTTTCAATCCAGTTTTGGATACCATCAAGTACATACTTTGAATCTAAAGTAATACTAATTACACAAGGTCTTTTCATCGACTCAAGTGCTTTAATAACGGCGGTTAGCTCCATGCGATTGTTTGTCGTTTCGATCTCCGCACCAAAAAGCTCTTTTTCATTACCTTTAAAGCGCAGCAATGCCCCCCATCCTCCTGGACCAGGATTACCCCTGCATGCTCCATCAGCAAATATTTCTACTTTATCAGTCATTATGTTTCCATTGATTTTTGTAGACAGAAAAATATCATCCATAGCTAATAGATGCAATTTATGATTGCCAGGTTGTGGATTGAAGCAAGAAATACAATAGCTAACTTTTTATCTTGGGGCTAGCCTGAATAGGTGAATTAATACGCTTACCTTTATCAATCCATTTCGATTTCTGTAAGGTAAGTGGAATTGTTCGTTTTCTAGCCATTAATACATACACGCCCGACCTTACACTCAAGCTGTAATCAGCAAGATCTCCTAAAAATTCGAAATGATCACCATACTCTTTTTTTATTACTTTGTGACTTAACTTTACCCGTCTTTCAACTGTTAGATCGAGCCCTAAAACGGCAAACCAATCTTTAATCCTGCCAATGGATATTGAATTTCCTTCCCAAGGACCATAGGTGGTATATTTTTCCGCAAAGCGCAATACACCGAATAAACTATACGGATTAAAACCTGAAATAACGATGTAACCGTCCGGTGACAAAATTCTTTCGGCTTCATGCAAAACCTCTTGCGGATTTTGTGTCGCTTCAAGTGTATGCCGAAGAATAACGACATCCATGCTTTCTGCCTGAAATGGCAGCGACTCGAACTTACCAAATAAGGCGCAGTCATTATTGCAGTGCTGAGGCGTATCAAGAACATAGCAGTTACATCGTCGGTTCAGGTTCAGCCACTTAGTTCCACGCATTGCCCCAAGTTGCAATATATTTACCCCTGGAACGCGATTTATCTCCTGATTTATCTGCTCAGATTCCTGGTCAATTATGTATCTACCTAGATTGGTTTGACTCCACAATTTTGCTCACCATTTCTATATCATGTCAATAACACATCTATTCGTGCCGAAACGGGTGCTCAGTACAAGGAAATGCAATAGTAAACGTTGTTCCTTTGTCTGGCTGTGAGTGACAATCAATACTGCCATTAAGTGTTTGCATCACAATATTAAATACAATATGCAAGCCTAAACCGCTTCCACCTAACCCTCTTTTAGTCGTAAAAAAAGGGTCAAATATTTTATTTATGTGCTCCTGCGGAATACCTACCCCCGTATCAGAATAGATAATTTTAAGATTATCACCATCTAGCAATACGGATGCAATGATTTCTCCATGTTCTTTACCTTCAAAACCATGTACCAGAGAGTTAATTGCCAGGTTAGTAATAATTTGTGAAATTGCTCCCGGATAGCTATAAACTTGCAGATCATCAGCGCATTCAATATGTAATTCAATATTTGTATTTTTAAATTTCGGATTAAGACTTGAAAATATCTCTTGCAGATATTCTTTGACGTTAAACTCACGCAGCGAATCACTGGATTGATCAACAGCTACCTGCTTAAAACTATGTATCAGATCAGCTGCACGATTCATATTTGACAAAATCATATCTGCACTGTCTGTAACTGTTTTCAAATAAGCATCCATTTCGGACCTGGTCAATCCACCATCATGATATGATTTTAGAAATTTATTTGTCTCACCGGTTAGATGTGAAGCCGCTGTAACTCCGATTCCCACAGGTGTATTAATTTCGTGCGCAACACCTGCTACCAAGCCGCCCAATGCTGCCATTTTTTCAGATTGTATCAGGTAATCTTTAGTTTTATTTAATTTTTCAAGTGATTCATTTAACTCACTGGTTCTATCATCTACCAGTTCCTGTAGATGATGTTTGTGTTTAGTTAACTCTTCATTTGCTTGATTTAGTTCATTTGTACGCTCTTCCACCATAGCCTCAAGATTTTCCTGGTATTGCTTGTTTTCTTTAATCAAGCGAGCCTTCTCAAGGCATTTATCAACCGCATGAATCAGCACATTAAAATCTTCAATAGGTTTTAAAATATAATCCCAGGCACCTTGGTGCAAGGCCTGCACAGCTTCCTTAATTACCCCATTTCCTGAAACTACAATTATTGGCAATTGAGGGTTAGATTTGGTTACATATGCAACTACCTGAAAACCATCTACTTCCGGCATTCTCAAGTCAACAATAATGATATCAATTTGATCTTTTTTAGCCTCATAGATATCAAGCCCAACCCTACCATTTTCAGCTGTAAATACGTTGTATTCAAAATCTTCAAGGCAGTCGAGATAACTTTGACGAATATAATCATCATCATCTATTGCAAGTACTGTTATCTGGGATTCGCTCATTTCGCACCTATGCCAGCTTAAACTATTATTCTAAATTTAAACGCTATTTGATTGCATTAACCAGTTCTGAAAGCATGTTTTCAAGCCTTTGTAGATCACTTACTGGCTTAGAAAAAACTTCAGTAGCAACATTATCCATCGCTAAAATATCGTCAGGCATTTCATATTCGGGTGAACCGGTGCAAATAACAAAAGCCATTTTGTTATTAATTTTATTAGCTTCTCTGATAAATTGGTCTCCGCCCATTCCTCCCATTCTGATATCAACTATCGCACAGTCGATATCGATATTTCGCAGTATATCTAACGCATCTTCTTCCTTTGCTGAGAACTCAACTTGCCAGAGGCAATCTTCAAAGTAGTCAACAAAGCTATCCCTAACAAACTCTTCGTCATCGACCACAAGCAATTTTTTAGTTTCTTCACCCATCTTTATTTCCCTTTGTTGGAAGTGATATTAAAAACTTAGTGCCAACACCTTTTTGCGATGATACAGCAATTTCACCACCATGGTTTTCGGTGATAATAAAATATGACACGCTCAATCCTAGCCCAGTACCTTTACCCACACCTTTTGTTGTATAGAATGGTTCAAATATTCTTTTCATAGTTTCTTCATCCATTCCCGGGCCATTATCTTCAACCTCAATATTAATTAGCTCACCATCTGCAGAAGCTTTAGACCTAACATAGATTGTTGGATTTTCGGTACCGGTTTCTTGCATTGCCTGCGCACTGTTACGTATCAGATTTAAAAGTACCTGCTGGATTTTGATTTGTTCACAGACCAAAGACGGTATACCAGCATCTATCTCTTTCTCAACTTTTATCTGTTTAAAATCATACTCTTTTTTCATATCATAATCTGTTGCCGCAATCTCCAGTGTTTTATATATCAATTCACCGATATTTATTGTAGATTTACTGCGGTCACCTTTTCGGGCAAATGCAAGCATGTTTAAAACAACTTCTGCAGCATGCTTACCAGAATCTTTGATAGTCTGGATCATGCGAGGTATTTCTCTGGCACGCATGTATTGTGCTATTGCCTCAGTAGTTACACCTGCCTCTTCGGCCGCCTTTTGATTTGCAGGCAAGTCAAGCTTCTCAATTAATCTGTTATTGATTACATTTGCTGTCTGCATCATACCGGCAAGGGGGTTATTGATCTCATGCGCCATTCCGGCTGCCAAACCACCTATGGAAAGCATTTTTTCATTTTGCACCATCATTTCTTCAAGCTGAACTTTATCGGTAACATCATCAATTCTAATTACCACCCCCAGAAGATCATCAGCTATTAACGGAAATACGGTTATATCATGGAAGGAAGGGGTTTCTGACTCAAAAATATTCCGCTTGCTTACATATTTCACCTGCTTATTATTTTTGCTTTCCTCAATGATACTAATTTCGTGTTTTAATAGCGGAAATACATCTATAAGCTGCCTGCCATAGACATCAGGCGCATTAATATCAACAGCAGCTTCGGCTGCACTATTCCACAGTGTAACGTTCAAATCTGTATCGACACCGATAAGAATTGAAGGCATTGAATTTACAATTTTTGACAAATAGCTATGAACACGCTTTATCTCGGTTTGTCGTTCCTTTACTTTAGTTGCCATAAGCCTGAAAGAGTTAGCTAATTGATTGAACTCTATATATTTTGTTTGCGAAGGGTTTTTATCCTCAGGAGGTATTTCATATTCATCTTTACCAATAGCATCCGATATGATTATCAATTTATTCAAAGCATCATTTATTTTATTGCTTATAAAATATGAAAAAACAATAGCCATAATGATTACAGAAATAATAATGACAACAATCATTACAATCAAACGCATCACTGGAGCTTGAAATTCACTTAGCGGGGTATATAAAGCCACTTTCCATTTCATCTTAGGAAGAAAAACAATACTAGCTCTATATTCAATTCCATCCAGTACGACATTCTCAACCTGCATATCACCATTATCATTTTGCAGATTCGAAAAATACCTAGAATCATAAGCCTGCGTTTTCACCATCTTTTCGTTGGAGTGATATATAAAAGTACCTTTTTGATCTGTAAGAGTGAAAATCTTAACGTTTTTTGGCTGAATCTCGGAATGTATTTCTCCACTTAAATATTTAAATACCCCGATATTATTCAGAGATAAAAAGGCGGTAATTATATATTTTTTGTAACGCATGCTAAGTGTTGAATGCGGGGTTTCACTACCTTCAGGTATAAAGGAAGCTCCCCAAAGTAACTTATTTGAGTCAATGCTAGAATTGAAGTAATCATGACCGGAAACATCTATGCCAAGCAAATCTTCATCATACGGGGCAATTGCAATCACTTTTCCATCCAAATCTGCAACCTGTATCACAGCAAAATGAGAATGCTGTTGCTGGATTGCAGAAATTCCACTTTGTATATGAGTAAGGTTATTTTTTTTCGCCCTATCTATTAATTTTGATATTACCATTACGCCATTAATCGGACGTTCCAGTTGCTGTTCTATCAATGTCTCAATCTGGTGTAAATATACACGATCAAACTCTTTAATCTGATCACTAAGTGTGTTTGCGGATATTAGAACGCCAATTATCCCAAGAATCAGAACAGGCAAAGCCACTACAGCTGTCAGTGACAGCCCTAGATACTTCTTTATACTGACTCCTTTGGTATCATTGATCATTTTCTTCTCACGCTGCATTATATAGTAATTGTTACATCACCTTGGTTTATCTATTGACAGTTAATCACTACATCAAACTTTCCCTGCTAAGGCTTGCAATATTTTTTCTTCGTCTACTTATTATATTAGTTATAACATCATTCTCCATTTAGCAATTGATATTCACGATCTTTGATGACATAAAGAGACAACTTTCTTTCTACATCGCCATATTTATCTAGCCTGTATTTGTCTGCAACACCTTCTATTGGATCTATTTCTAGTATACTTTGCTTCACTTTTCTGGTTTCAGTAGTCTTTGCCATAGCAACACCTAGAGCGTAAATCTGCACTGCCTCATAAGAGTGCCTTGCCGGCAAGTTTGGTTTGTGTCCAAACTGTTTTTGATGGCTTGAATCAAAAGCCAGCTCTCTCGCAGCCTTTTCCCTATTTCCAAAAGAATCGACAATAATCATGCCTTCAACTGCTCGCCCTCCGTAAATATGAACATTTGTAACCTTGCACCATGAAGATCCAAACATCTGAGCAGTACCGCCTTTTTGTTTATAGCGTTGAGCAATTCTCCCAGCATCAACGCCACTAGATATAAATAATATACCTTCAGGCTGTATATCAATTAGATTTTCAACGAATTGGGAATATTTGTCTGAATCTTCAAAAGAAATATCATCTATAACATCAATCATTAGTTGCTTTGCATTTGATTTGAATGCATTGGATACTGAACTTGTATACTCATCATTTCTCTTATCTCTAATGATAAATACATTTCCAATTTGTTTTTTTGCCGCAATCCGTGCCAGTGCTTCTCCTTGTTGTGATGCATGAGGAATAACCCTTAAAAAGTTGTCGTCGATAGCAGTCAACTTATCAGTTGAGACAGTTGGGCTTATTATCAACATATCTTTGTCCTTAACTGCATTGATTATTGGCTGTGCCATTGCGCTGAGTAATGGACCTATAATAACTTCTGCACCTTGCTTGACTAAATCAGATGCCTGTCGAGCTGCAATATCCTTCTGTGCCTGATTATCACTGATAATCAACTCAAGATTTCTACCATTCACTCCACCCTTTGCATTGATCTCATTTACCGCCAGTATCGCACCGTTGCGGCCTGCGATCCCAAGCTGAGATCTTTTTGAGCTTAGGTCGGCAATAAACCCAACTTTTATTGGTTGCTTTTGAGGTAATAAATAAAGTAGAGAAATTGCTGCTAAAGCAATTATGACTAATGCTAGAATTGTTTTTTTGAATCTAACCATATATCTTTTCTCTTTATTTTGTTATCACAGTTTAATTAATATCCAGCTAGCATTCCCTTTCCAGGTTTTGATGGTAGTTTGATAGTAAATTTTGTGCCCTTACCAAGTTCTGAGTTCACATACATATCACCAAGATGATTTTCAGTAATAATGAAATAGGAGACACTCAATCCTAAGCCTGTGCCATACCCAACAGATTTTGTAGTGAAGAAAGGCTCAAATACCCTTTTTACGGTTTCACTGTCCATTCCCGGACCATTATCTTCTACTTCTGTAACCACCATTTCACTATTGGTGTCGTAATAAACTTTCAGGCTGATAAACTGGCTTGGAATTTTAGCTTCGTGCATTGCCTGAGCAGCATTGCGCAGCAAATTTAAAAAAACTTGTTGTATCTGAGATTTGTCACAGAATATATTGACCGGTTCTTCAGGCAACTCAATTTTTATATCTATCTTTTTAAAATCGTAATTACCCTTTACGTTATAATCTGTCAAGGCAAGCTCAACAGTGCTGTTGATAAGTTCACCCGCATCTATAGGTATTTTGTCACTTCCTCCCTTGCGCGCAAAACTAAGCATATTGGTAATTATGGCAGCTGCTCTGTTGCCGGCACATAGAATTGTATTAATCATTCTAGGAATATCACGTTTGCGCATATATTCAGTGATTACTTCTGTAGAAGTACCTACTTCATTTGCAGCTTGAACATTTGCTGGCATATCAGGTTTTTCTATCAGTCGGTTTGACATTACATGCATGGTCTGCAACATACCGGCAAGAGGATTATTAATCTCGTGAGCCATACCAGCAGCCAAACCACCAACTGAAAGCATCTTTTCACTTTGAACCAGGATTTCTTCAACCTGAACCTTTTCGGTAACATCATCAATTCTTATAACAGCACCTTGCACCCCATTTGCAATCAGAGGATATATAGTTACGTCCTCGTATTTCTTTTGTTCACCATCAACTTTCACTCGTGACTGATGTGCCAGAATAGTGCGTGTTTGTATACTTTCACGTATTTTGGCAATTTCTGACTCAAAGTGTGGTAACAACGCGTGAAAGTCTTTTCCTAATGCCTGTTTTTCGTCAATTCCGGTAGTATCAGCTATTGTCTTATTCCATTGGGTGACTTTCATATCTGAGTCAATACCAACTAGGGCAGAAGGCATTGAGTCAATAACATTAGCCAAATATTTTTTCAGTTTTCTGACCTCAAACTCAGCCTGTTTCTGATCATTAATGTCTATGATAACCCCATCGATATATATCACATTGCTATCAGCGTCTAGAATGCATTGACCACGCTCATTCACCCAACAGTTAACGCCATCCGCCTTGACAATTCGATACTGAATATTAAACCCGGATTTATTTGCTACTGCATCAGCTATTGATCGTTCAACCATCGCTGAATCTTCAATAAAAATAATCGAATGATAAGTGCGCTTTTTACTTGTAAAGTCAGAACCTTGGTATCCACTTAACTTGTATATTTCATCGCTTATATATACCACTCCCCAATCTTTTTTATACTCATTTCTATAGGTTACACCAGGTATATTATCGACTAGAGTTTCGAACTGGCTTTTTTGTTCTATAACCTGCGATTGCGCTTCTTTTTGCAAAAATAGTGAATCTGATAATTTCTTTAACATCCTATTAAAGGACTGCTCTATAACCCTTAGCTCGTCCTTTCTGTTACTAATAGTAATATTGGTATCGGAAATATTGTTGATATCGACTTGCTCTACGGCACCAGCAAGTTCAGACAGTGGCTTTCTTAATAGCTTGTTAGATATATATAAAAAGCATATCCATAAAGCGATCGTTTTTATAATGGCATTGAATACCAGCATCATAAATTGAAGCTTTACCCTTTGAAGAATAACAGCTGAGCTGGAATATAGAGCAACCTTACCCAATGCCCTTTTTTCACCACCATGGCTATAAAAAATTGGAAACTCGTGTCTGAATACCTCAAGGCTATATACCTCTGTTTCAACATGTAGATTTCCATTTTTCTGAATACCAAGAAAGTTAATGGTTTGCTCAATCAAACCAGATTTCTCATTGTCTGATACTATCCCTTCAGCAGCAATAACTGTTCCAGAATCATCAGCAACTGTCATACCAACTATGACCGGAATTTTGAGTATACTATCCATTGTTTCAGACAATGCAAGGTCATCCATATGCCATATATTCATGGAAAGAGTTGATTGGATAGATGGTTCAAATTCTACAAGTGATTTATTAACGTCTGCTTTTTGATAGTTATATTCTACGTACATATGCGTTAATGTTATAAGAACCGCAATTACAACATAGAAACTAAAAACAATACTCATTAAACGAGTAGCAATTGAATTTCTTATACTTACACTTTTATGCGGCATAGTCTTTTCGGTCCAGGTTATTAGATCAGCTCATGATTTTTTATCAGAGGACTTTTCTTGATTTAGATCTGAACTTTTTGCTATCAACGGCAACGAGAATCTGAATTTGGCTCCTTTTTCTTTTGCAGAGAATACCTGCATATCCCCTCCATGTTGATCAACAACGATAAAGTAAGAAACACTTAGACCAAGCCCGGTTCCTTCACCAACTGGTTTTGTTGTATAAAATGGTTCAAAAATCCTATTTTGGATATTTTCAGGTATTCCTGGACCGTTATCTTCAAGTTCTATTACTACTCTTTGGTCATCCTCAGAATAACCCTCAAGATATACTTTTATTGAAATCGTAGGCGTTGAAGTATTATTTGCATGTAATGCTTGGGCACTATTACGTAGTAAATTAAATAATACCTGCTGAATTTTCGTCTGCTGACAATATATGTATGGAATGTTTTCCTGATAATCCCTATCAATTTTTATCTGTTTAAAGTCATAATTTTTCTTGAGATTATAATCTGCCTCGGCAACCTTTACTGTCAATTCAATCAACTCAATTATATCTACAGAAGATATGGAATCATTAACATTTCTGGAGAATGAAAGCATACTGTTAACAATATTGGCAGCACGATTACCAGATTCAACTATCTGCCCCAGCATACGTGGAATATCACGCGCTTCCATAAAACATTTTACTGCTTCAACATTGGTATTACAGGATTTTGCTGCCAATTGATTAGCTTGCATATCAAAATTATTAACTAGGCGGTTGGCAAGTACGCTGGCTGTTTGCATCATTCCTGCCAGTGGGTTATTAATCTCATGCGCCATACCGGCAGCTAGACCAGCAATTGATGACATTTTTTCATTTTGGATCATCATTTCTTCAATTTTAACTTCATCGCTTATATCATCAATAAGTATTACCGCACCTTCAAACCCCTCCGTACTTAATGGATAAACCGTTATTTCCTCAACAACATTGCCTTTTTCACCCAGATATGAACGTTTGGATTTTATGGGCTCCTGGTTTTGAATACTTTTTTCTATCTCAACTGCCTGAGCAGACATATCTGGCAATACATCGTTTAAGTGTCTCCCGTTGGCAGTATTAAAATCGATACCAGTTTTATCAATTGCGGTCTTATTCCATAGGGAAATTTCACCATCCACATTTATTCCTACAAGCATAAACGGCATTGAATCAATAATACTTGTTATATAGTTTCGATACTGTTTGATCCCCTCTTCTGCTTTTTTCTTTTGAGTAATATCATGAATTAGAATAAAATTTGCTGGCTCTCCATGTAGATATACCGTTTTAGCCCATGATTCTACCCAACCAATTTCACCTGAGCCCTTTACGGCTCTCCACTCATTATTAGTTATTATTCCTTTTGTTATGCCTTTCTCTTTTTTCATCAACTGATTAGCGATAAGAGATCTATCTTCAGGGTGAATAAACTTAAATAGTTCATATTGATTTAACTGTTCCAGATCCCTGATTTCCATCTCAAAAATCTTTAAAACCGCTTCGTTACAGTAAATTATTTTTCCTTTCTGAACGATCAATGTTCCAAGAATTAATTGATCAGCCAAGACCTTAAAACGCTCTTCAGTTTCTCTTAGCTCCTGGTCCAATTCAGTTTTAATTGTTATATCCCGAGCGACACCACGAATCCCACCAAATTCACCAGTTTCATCAAAAAACGGCCCTGCTGACAGCTCAAAGGTTCTTTTCGCACCATCCTTATCTTTAAAGTTGAAAACTTCATTATGAATCTCGTCCTGGCCGATAAACATATGCTTGATAAGATTTAGTGATCTTTCATAATTTTCATCATGCAATAAAAAACCTGGCTTTTGACCAACAACTTCGTCCTGAACATAACCTAGTAATTCATTCACTTGCGGACTTATAAAGGAAATATTACCGGTAATATCAAATTCAAAAAGAATATCATTTAATGATTCCACTAATGCGCGGAACTTGGATTCACTCTCTAGAAAACTAACCTGATATTGCTTGATGCTGGTTATCATTTTCTCCATGGAATTAATCAGTACAGCTCCTTCATCTGATTGTTCCTCTGGCAAATCTCCAACAGGAATACCTTTTTCATCAACATTACTTACATATTGAACGAGCTTCCTTAATGGCCTAGTCGTTGCCTTAGCTAAAAAAAGTGAGACCCCTGTAGCAATAGCAATAAAAATTACAAAACTAAGCAACGCTTTTTGAATAAAAGGCGCCACAAATAAGTTCATATCATCCACATAAATAGAACTCGAGATATACCAATCTAAAGCAGGATAATGGGAAACGAACGCACTCTTTCTATATATGTAATTTCCTTTGTCTGTAGGTCGGTCCCATAAATAGCTTAACGCACGGCGTTCGGTCCTTGCAGCCCCTTTGAGGTCATAAATAATACTATTTCCAGAATCAGGGTTAATTATTTTGGTTGCATTTTCCCCTTGGATGGTTGGATGAAGCGGCATATATCCATCACCCCGAAAGATAAAGAAATAACCAGTTTTTCCAATTTTTTGCTTTTCCAGAATATTTTTGATTTCGTTAATCAAAACTGTAATGCTATTGTTAATATCAGCTTCAACATCATTCGTGGGAGTTGATAGCGCGATATACCAACCCCATGGCATAAATTTTTTAATAAATATTGTATGGTTTATCTGCCTTTCTTCAGCACCGCTTTGTTCAACAATGCCGCACTCTATAAAGCCTTCACTTGCATCTTGAAGAAGATTATCAGCAATAGCAAAAACATTGTTCCCGTTAATGCCTGTACAATTGCGCGCTCTTTTGTAACTATTATTGATATCATATACGAAACTAGCAGTTTTGTGACCGTATACGCTGCCATTACCGCGCCCATCATTAGTTTTTAAATCGTAGAGTTTTCCGACCCATAGTAAAACTTGGCTATCAAAAGTGCTTAACTGGCTCAGATCACGCAGGGCACCAACCTGCATATTTGTAAGGTTATCTATAACGATATCTTTGTTATTTGCATTTGCTGCAAACATTCGGTGCAATGCATCAACCTTGCTTCGGATAGATTTTTTCTTCAAGTTAAGCTTATTTACACTGTCAGCGATAATCGCATTATGGCGAAATTTTATATAATCACGAGTTATCTGAGTAACCGAAAGTGCTTTTTCTTCTATCCTGCTTGCTATAGCTTTTTTTGCCTCAATCACCTGGTAATAGGTAGATACGGACAACGATATTATGACGACACTTAGAATCGCAACAATTATTCTAGATTTGATGCTTGTTAGTATCATCTAATTCAACTTGTGTGATCCAGTAATATGGTTAACTTTCAATAGGCAGTTGCTCAAGAATTTCCATATACTCCGGAATTGATTCAAGAAATGCATCCACAACCTTAGGGTCAAAATGTTTTCCGCTTTCGCTTTTAATCAATTCGATAACATCTTCAAATGCCCATGGTTCTTTGTAACAGCGTCTGCTTATCAAAGCATCTATAACATCAGCAAGAGCAACAATCCTTCCATAGATATGGATACCATCACCCTTTAACCCTTGTGGATAACCAGTTCCATCCCACTTTTCATGATGTTCATGCGCAATAATTCCTGCGGCTGTCATCATCTCTCTTTTGGAATTTTTAAAGATACCCCAGCCATACTCAGCATGTTTTTTCATGACTTCATATTCTTCGTCGGTTAACTTACCTGGTTTTTTTAGAATACTATCCGGTGTACCAATCTTACCAATATCATGCATTGGGGCTGCAATAGCCAGCACTTCAAGTTCCTGCTCAGACATTCCAAGTTTTTCACCAATCAACGTTGAAACAGCACCAACACGATTAATATGAACTGCTGTTTCTCTGGAATAACCTTCAACCACCTCAGACAAGGTATAGATTAGCTCTTTTTGCGTATCTTTAATTTCGTTATTTAATGATAAGTTTTCAAATGCTATTGCAACATTGGTTGCAAATATTGATATAAGATCGCGATCAATATCTGTAAACGGTGTTTGTGATTGGAAATATAGCAGGCTATGCTCTTCGCGCTGACTCTCAAAGTATCCAGTGAATGTGCTTTCAGTGAAGATATTTTC
Organism: Gammaproteobacteria bacterium; assembly: GCA_004796365.1. Classification (GTDB taxonomy): domain Bacteria; phylum Pseudomonadota; class Gammaproteobacteria; order QZLD01; family QZLD01; genus QZLE01. The sequence continues at coordinate 13,209 of QZLE01000162.1, forward strand.
TTTTCTATCAAGTGCATCATGAAGCTTTTCCAGAATCGGCTGTTGAATAACATCCTCAAGAGGCTTATTTTCTTTGCCTGTAAACTCACCGGTTGATGCCACAATGTTATACTTCTGCCTTTCATCGCCCTGATATGCAGTAAAACCCGAACTCTTGGCATATACAAAGTCTTGATCAATATTAAGAACTGTACCCAATTGTTTGAGTATTCCTTCAGCAAAAACATGGAAAGTATTCAGTTCAAAAATGTTTCTTGATGCCGAGATTATATTTTCCAACCCTCTTTTATTCTGTTCAATGGATTTAATCTGCTTATAAGACCTTAAGGACGAGGTAACTACTGTAAATAACTTCTGTGCGGTTAATTCGGTTTTGGCCTTGTAGTCATTAATATCATAATTAACAATCACTTCATGTTCCGGCGCCTGTCCTGGCTGACCAGTACGCATAATGATACGAACATTATGATTTTGTAGATCTTCCCTTATCTGCTTGGCGCATCTCAGTCCTGCATCATCAGTTTCCATAATAATATCAAGCAGGATCAGGGCTACATCTTCTTCTTTTTCTAGTACCTCAATAGCTTCCTTTGCTGAGTAGGCACTTATCATATTGAGCCCGCGCCCTTCAAATTGATAATCTGCCAATACCATTTTGGTTACGGCATGTATGATCTCATCATCATCAACAACAAGCACCTTCCACTTATCGTCAGCTGCTGCGTGTTTTTTAACTGCTAAATTTTCGTTGACTTCAGCGTTATCACTTGCCAAAACATCATCTGCAAATACCAGCGCGTCATCGCCATTTTTAGATATTAGTTCATCACTTTGCGACATAATTACTTTAGCCCACATTTAGTTATCATTACGCAGGAATTACCAATAAAAGCAAAGCACTCCACATTTGCTTTTAAAAACTGCTCATATAAACTACCCACTTGAGCGAATATTCCCATTTAACATTAAGTATAGACTGCATTTTTGATTAATCTGCCTGTACTTATGGTCAATTTGAATTTTTGCATATCACTTCAAATTTGGATGCCCGAGCACGGCAAAAACATCATATTTTCATAATAAACCGCCCACGAACAATCATTTAAACAATGTTAAAATAAAATAGTTTCTGCTAGCTTGTATTATCAAAATAAATATGGAATATTCTGTACTGATCTGATATTGACTAGGACGACACGATGATTAGCGTTTTACCTATTAAGGCTTTCGGTGACAATTACATATGGGTTATCAAAAATGACAATGGAGATACAATTTTTTTTGATCCAGGCTGCGCTGACTCTGTAATTAAAGTTATCGAAGATCAAAATCTTAATCCTCTTGCTGCTTTTATAACACACCACCACAACGACCATACTGGCGGCATTAGTGCACTTAAAGAAAAATATAAAACCATAATTTTTGGCCCTGCCCATGAAACCGGGCATGAAACCGAGATGGAGCTTGATGTAATACTTGAAGAGAATGACTGTATTGAGATAACTCAACTAGATATCTCTCTTACAACAATTGACACTCCTGGACACACTAAAGGCCATATTTGCTTTCATAGCGAAGACTCGCTTTTTAGCGGGGACACTCTGTTTAGCGGAGGCTGCGGAAGAGTCTTTGAAGGCACACCTGAGCAAATGTATGAATCATTGCAAAAACTGTGTCATCTACCTGATGACACTTTGATCTATTGCGCGCACGAATATACACTTGCTAACTTAGCATTTGCACAACATATTGAACCTGATAATTGTGACATCGCAACGTTCATAACACACTGCGAATCACTACTTAATCTTGGAAAGCCAACACTTCCGGTAACTCTTGGACAGGAAAAAAAGATCAATCCTTTTTTACGCTGTGATCAAAAATCAGTTAAAAAAACTGCAGAAAATCATGCTGGCAGCCCTTTAAATTCTGACGCTGATGTATTTGCAGTGATTCGGGAAATGAAGAATAATTTTTAACATCCGGTAATTTTTTATTGCTAATTATCAAATATTTTTTGGAATACGAAGGTCAAAAACCACCCCTTCTGCTTCCTGGCTTAAGCAGTTAATATCTCCGCAAAGAGTTTGTGTAACCAAATTATAAACAATGTGCATTCCTAAACCACTTCCACCACTTCCTCTTTTTGTTGTAAAGAAAGGGTCATATATTTTATTTAGATATTCTTCCTCTATCCCTTTTCCATTGTCTTTATAAGTAATAGAAATATTTTCATCAATCTCTTTAACATTTATCGATATTATTCCATTATCTTTATCATCAAACCCATGAATAATTGAATTCATGATTAGATTTGTCATAACCTGAGATAATGCTCCAGGGTAAGTGTTTAAAACAATCCCTTTGGGACAGTTAAGCAAAACCTCTAATCCATTTTTATTTATCTCCGAATGCAAACTTAACAAAATCTCTTCAAGGTATTCTAGTAGTTTAAAGTTTCTTTTAACTTCACTGGACTGGTCGACAGCAACTTGTTTAAAACTCTGAATTAAATCTGCTGCCCGTCTCATATTCATTACAACCATTCGAGAACTATCATTAACAATACCAAAATATTCTTCCAGATCACTTCGCTTTAGATTTCCATCTTTATATTTGTTTAGCGTAGCTTTTGTTCGATCCTCTAGATGGGAAGCAGCTGTTACACCAATACTTACCGGAGTGTTTATTTCATGAGCAACGCCAGCAACCAACCCCCCTAAAGCAGACATTTTTTCTGATTGAATAATATAATCCTGAGCTTGTTGCAACTCTTCTAGTGAACTCTTCAGCTCAACAGTTCTTTCATCCACTAAATCTTGCAAATGTTCCTTATGCTTGGTCAATTCTTTATTCGCCTGGGATAACTGATTTGTTCGCAGCAGAGCTTCATTCTCAGCTTTCTTTTGTTCAGTAATGTCATTTCCAAAGCCAATGATTTCAACTATTTGATTATTAGCATCTCTTTTAGTAAAGCTGTTCCATAAAACCAATCGTTTATTACCGTTGCTACAAGTCAACTCCATTTGATAATTCGTTACCTCTCCTTTGGTAATATCATCAAACAACTGTTCAACCTGTTTATATTTTTCTCCCGGATAAAATCTTCGCCACCAATTTTGTCCAATTAATTCATCTTTGGAATAACCAGTTATTTTTTCAACGGTCGGATTAACAAAAGTAGTATTGCCATCAGCATTAATTCCACAAATAAGGCTTGGAGAATTCATAATTATGCTTGTTGAATATGTGCGTTCACTTTCAAGCTTTTCAAATGCCGATGCATTATCTAGAGCTATAACGGCCTGGCCAGATAATAAAGTCAAAAACTTAACCTGCTCTGGCCTAAAGGCATTCTCCATAAGGTCATTTTCTAAGTATATTATCCCCTTAAGTACACCATTCATAACTAGCGGAATCAATAATACCGATTTAAGCTTAGACTTTTTATCCTCTTCATGCCCTTCGGTTGTGATTACGTTATCAATAATATATGTACTAATATCATCCTGCGTGCGCTCTACTAAATTTATGGGCAAGTTAAATAACGCCAATCTCTGCCCTTCCGGATAGATTACTATGTTCTCTTTATTTTTCTTTGCTGCTCTAACGGTTATACCTTCTCCATTAGAATGGATGTAGATGACTCTAGTTGCACCAGAGTTTTGCATAACAGCTTGTAGCAAACTTTCAAGAAGCGAATTAAGGTTAAGGTTACCCGAAAAACTAGTTATGGTTCCGGCCAAGGTTCTCAGATCAATTCTGTCATATATATCTTGTGATGAACCACTTGAATCGCTATGGGTTAAATGATCTTTTGCCTCATCAACTTCAGCAAACTCTGTTCTTAACCTGGCTGATTTATTTCCTGCTCCCCAGTCCTCAAAGATTTCTATTGCTTCTTGAATTTTGACAACTCCAAGCGATTGAAAACCAGAATTAATTAGACTGCGCCCCATCAACTCACTTGCCATACCCGCATCAAGAAAATTATTATTTATTAGAGCGTTATCAATAGATTGCTGATAAAGACTAATAATATTGGGGTTTTCTAAGGATTGTAATTCAGCTTCAATAAGCTGTGATTTATTTAGAATATTCTCTGGCGCTTTTTTTGCCCACTTTTGAAGCTTACACAAAGATCTTTTAGCTTCATTCACATACCTTTTTGATTTTTCGATTTCCCTATAAACTTGAATACATACTAAAGCATTAAAAAAATGGGCGATAGGTATATATATTGTCCCAACAAATACATTAACTATTGATTCGAAGTTTTCTTCTCTTAATTTATTTGCGAGCTTAAAATCCCTAGCAAGAAAAGCCAGTTGCAATTTTGCAAACATGCAAAATTGATATCCTGAAACAGAGTTGCTTGTCTTTAAATAATCTAGTAACCACTCCTCTTCAATAAGGTCACCAGAAACTGTTTTTCCATCACCTGTTAGACTGTTTAAGGTAATAAGAAATTGATTCCAGTGTTTTCCCATTAGCACAGAGTGCTTCTTACCCATGGCTTCAAATTGCTGATGTCTATTTGGAAATTCACGTAATAGAGCGTCAATATTTTCCCCAGCATAAAATGAAACTCTCATCTTGTTATAAAGTGCTAATGACGCATATTCAAAATTACCTGTTTCTAGCCCTTTTGTGGTGGCAATTTCAAGTCTTCTAAGCGATTCTGATAAAGGATCTTTCCATTGGCTAACCCCCATTGCAAACCTGTGGTTAGCAATTGGAATCATTTTCGTGGCATTAACACGTTCAAGGTACTCTAGAGCGGCCTTTCCAGCCGAGTACCCGTGTTCAATAAAACCCATATTACAAAGCAGTATTGAAAACGATATTAGACAAAGTGGACTACTGACAGTGAGACCGTTAGATATGGTTATTTCAATCATCTTAAGAATGATTAGCGGCCACATTTCCGGGTAGGATATATAAGCAATTCCAGATGCAGCAGATAACAAATCCATCTGCGCAATTACTTTTACATCATCGGTTTGCGGCATATCTAAAATAGTTTCTGGCCGCTTACCTTTGAGCAAAATAAAGATTTTTATCAGTTCTTTGTAAAAATGAATCTTTACATATTTTTCAGGTAAGATAATGCCAAGATCTTGCAACGCATTTCGAGCTATTCCAATAGCCTTTTCACTTTCATTTTGATAACCATAATGCAGAATTTGTTTAGAATATATTTTTCCTTTTATTTGTGGATATTGCGTTAACTCAACAGCTTTTTTGAACTGGACTTCACCTCGATCATACTTATGAGTTAAAAACAATATTTCTCCATATTCCATCAGAAGAAATGCCAAGCTATCATTATCTTCGGCAGAGGAATTATCTGGTAAAAATGAGATGGCGTACTGATAATAATTTTCTGCAGCTTGAAATGCAGCATTAGCTTTTAACCTTTGCCCCAAAGATATATTTAAGCGATGTAATTCAATTCTATCGGTTTCATCTTTTATGCAAGATAACGCATTATTGAAGTAGTCGATGTACTCTTCAATATATTCATTCTGCATCCCTTTTAAAACCAAATTGGCTTTTATAATTTTGCCGAATTTAAGATTGAGATTGCTAAATCTTTCTGAGGATATCTGCCCTCTTACAGCTTGAAGCACCCTGTCGTGAACAAATTTAAATTTATCGCCAACTCTTACGATAAGGTGGAGCTCGATTAAGCTAATAATCAACTGACGCAGATTGTCTCTGCTTGAAGAAAAGATTTGCTCAATAGTACTTACTGTAAATGATCTGCCGAGAATAGAAAGCTCTATTAAAAACTCTCTAGTTATTTCATCAAGACTATTTATTCTTCCGATTAGGAAAAAAACCACATCGGAATCTGCCGGTAAATCGGCAATTGCATCCAGGTCAACAAAAATTTCACCGCCTTCACCTTTATATATAAATTTGTTTTCAAAAATCTGTTGGAAAATTGAAGTTAAATAAAGCGGATTACCTTCTGTTTTGGCATAAACAAGTTCAGCAACAGTTTTCACTTTTTCATCAGCACAGGGGACCAGGTCTTTAATCCAATCCTGAATTGACAGCTGATTCAGGTTGGAAAGTGCAATATCATTACATGTAACCCCTACTCTAGCTGGGCACTCTAGGAAAGAATTTATTGGCGAAACCGAAGTGATCTCATCATTTCTATATGAAAGAATCATTAATAGATTCTTAGGGCCAAAACCAATTATTTCTTCAATCAGAGCAATTGACTCAGAATCAGCCCACTGTAGGTCATCAATAAATAATACAATTGGCCTACCTACAATAGATAAATTACATATTATTCGAGCAAATATTCTATTTCTATGAAATAACAGTTCCTGTGGTGATAAATCTGGAAGAGTATGTTTTTCTTGCTCGCCCAATATTTCACTCAACTCTGGGATAATGTCTAAAAAGATTTGCCCAAAATCACCAATCGATGAATTGATAATACCTTTCCAGTCATTAGAGTTATCTGTCTCAATCTGAATCAAGAAGTCTTTTAAAATATCGAAGATAACTGTGTAGCTCAGCTTACTACTAAACTGATCGAATTTTCCACTTAAAAAGAAGCCATCTTTTTTCGTTATTGGAACATATAGCTCACGAATTAACGATGTTTTCCCAACCCCGCTATTTCCAGATACTGTAATTAGTTGTGTTGATTCTGAACAACATTCCAGACTGGTTATTAATGTACTAATCTCTTTGCCACGCCCATAGATATGACCAGACATTGAAATTATCTCTTCAATATCAGCACTTCCCGGATCAAAATCATCCAGACTTTTCTTCTTAGAAAGGCACGACTGAATATAACGTAAGTCTTCAATTAGGGTTGAGCAAGTTTGGTATCTTTCAGAGGGTGATTTGTTTAATAACTTCCCAATAACCTTTCCGATTGAACCATGTATTTCACTATTTATGTCGCTGACAAAACTCGGTAAGGTTGCTATATGGTCATATATGAGCTTTCCCTGATCATCGTCATCAAATGGCAGCTTGCCGATTAGTAACTGATAAAATGTAATACCCAATGAGTATAGATCCGATCTATGATCCACTGGTTTATTGACCCTACCTGTTTGCTCAGGAGAAATGTAAGAAAGCCTTCCTTGGAGAATATTTGGGGCAGCAAAGTCAGCCCTTTCTTCCACAAAGCGACTAGCTAATCCAAAATCAATTATTTTAATATTATTTAGCGTCCCATTAATAATAATATTTTCAGGGTTAATATCTTTGTGAACGACACCTGCATTATGAATTTGCAACAAAGCAGATGATATATCAATTGCTAAATCTAAGAATGTTTTAACATCAAACCCGGTTACAGGAATGCGGGATGATAATGCAACCATCTTATCGTCATGCATAACGATAAACGCCGCATCGGCAGTTTCTTCAAAACTAATATAATTCACTACTTGTGAATTTGATACAAGCTTTCCAATTTCAAACTCGCGCTGAAGATCTTTTCGAGAGCTTCCATATATTGCTCTTTCACGAGATTTAATAATAACAGTGGCGTTATCAGACTCTCTAATCCCACGATAGACTTGAGTCCTATTACTCTTATGTAGTTTTTCAACGAGCTTAAAACCACTGTACATTAAATTTCTCTACTTCCCTCAACGCGAATCCAGATTATCCATAAATTACATTTATTAAATGCTTTATATTAATAATATACTAAGCAAAACCTATTATCGATTTTTAAAGAGTAGATAATTAATTTTAATACTCTTTTGCAAGGTCTTCACCACTAAGTACTCTTGCAGCACCATCTCGAAGAGATTCCAGCTCATTCTCACCAGGCATAACTATAACATCAGCTATAAAGCCTACTCTTTGAGTTATTAACTTAGTAAAGTTTTCGCTATGCGCTACCCCCCCGGTAAGAGCGATTGCGTCAACAATTCCATTAACTACCGCTGCCAGAGATCCGATCTCTTTAGCTATCTGGTATGCCATTGCCTCGTATACCTGTTTTGCCAACCTATCACCTTGCTCAATTCTATCCTCTACTTCGCGCAGGTCATTGGTCCCAAGGTATGCAACAAGCCCTCCCTCACCTTTTATCATCTTTTTAATTTGCTTCTGATCGTACTTACCACTAAAACACAATCCAACCAGACTCCCTGCCGGAATACCACCGCTGCGCTCTGGTGTAAAAGGTCCATCACCATCAAGAGCATTATTTACATCGATTACCTTACCATTTTCATGCAGACCAACCGATATCCCGCCCCCCATGTGCGCAACAATAATTGTAGAATTTAAATATTCCTTACCAATCTGTTCAGAAACTATTCTTGCCGTACGTTTTTGATTTAATGCATGAAAAATACTTACTCTTGGAAGTAGCGGATTACCTGAGTATCTGGCTATATTATTTAGTTCATCAACCACGACCGGGTCTACTATATAACTTTCACAATCAGCTTCTTGTGCAATAGCATCTGCAATCAATGCCCCAAGGTTACTGGCATGTTCACCCATCTCCGCTGCATACAGATCATTTATCATGGCTTGATTTACTTTGTAGGTTCCGCCTGGGATCGGTTTTAATAACCCTCCGCGCCCAACTACTGCATCTAAATCAATTATATCAATGTTTCTTGCATTAAGTGCTTCAAGTATCAATAACTTGCGCATATCAAACTGATCAATAAGCTTTTCAAAAACTGCCAGCTCTTCATTGTTATGATTAATATTCTCCAACAAAACAATATCTTCACCGCTAAATACCGCAAATTTTGTTGAAGTTGAGCCGGGATTGATAGTCAAAATCAGGTAATTGGCCATAGTTTTCTCCTAAGTAATCTATTTTAAATATAGAACACACAGGTAGACAATTTAATATTACTTAAAACGTAATGAGCGCAGCTTACTCTAAGCGCAATAAGCTAAAAAGATGTTGAGCTTACACACAATAAGCGACTAATTTTTTTACAGTTTGCAGCAATGAATAGGCAAGCATAATAGTTTTTAGAAGCTATAAATAAACTGCAGCATAAACATATCCCAGTATCTATCAAAACTATTTCCTTTATCCGGATTATCTGCTTGCTCTATCATATCGGCAGAACCACCTTCGATGTTGTGATATTCAGCTTTGATTAAAATACTATGTGTTGGACGCCAGTTAGCACCAATTACATGGGAATTAGTGTAATTATTGTCTGTTTTACCATTAGAAGTGATATCGTATTTATGGTCATTTCTGATAAACGCACTGAATCTGGCATTAAACATCTTTTCTAACTGAACGTAATAAGCATCGGAAATGTTTTCATATTCAAATACATTTTCAAATAATCCTGACGAGGTATTTTTGCCACTATAATTCCTGCGTTGATATTCCGCTGTAACAGTCCATGTATTAAGATTTAAGCCTGCTGAGAATATATCATAAGAACGTGGACCTTTGTTCACAGAGTTAGGACGGTAGGTTTCATAATCAACCTTTAACCTAGACATGCCAGCAAAGAACATGTTTTCAGGGGAGTTATACATCACCTTCCACGCAATAAAATTAAGGTCAGGCACATATGAGTCATCTGTATCTAATAGCTTATTGACTGACATTCTTACCTTGCCTACCTGTGCCTTTGCATTAACCGATCCCAATGGATTTAAATGGTTGAATTCAAGTGCCGCACCTTTGGAGCGCATTAAGCTGTTTCTAATCCGTTCTGGATAAATTACCTGCGGAAGAACCACACCAGAGTAGGTAGAAGGAATATCTCTTGTTTCATTATAGATTCCCATTGGGATTTTTAGAAAACCTGCTCTCAAATCTAGCTCGGTTGATCCATTGGCAAACAGATCTACTCCAACCAAGGCATAATCAAGGGCTAAATCCTCCTCGTTAACATACAAATCACCGTAGTTACGTGAAATAAGCTGTGTTGAGAAGTAGATACCAGGGTCAGGGGACCAAAGGAAGTTAACCGCTCCCATACTGGAATCAAAACTACCGCTGGTACTATCGCCCAGGAAGTTATTGCCGGACGATATGGAGAAGCCCTGACTTAGGAAGCCGTGTACCTTAACTTGCCCCAAATCAACTGACGAAGCGCTTGTAGAGATGATTACAAGAAGCAGCACTGCAAGTACTCTCAAGCTCATCACCGTCATGATATTAGTTAATCTGGAGAACATTTATCTCATCTCCTTTTTTAACTGATTCAAGATAGCCAATGGCCCCCGGTGTTGAACTAACTGCTTTTATCATCTCCTCTCTGTTATTTACGAATATTGGACCTTCTCCACCACCTGAATAGATCACCATATCCCATACCCGCTTAAAATTAATCGGGTAAATATTCATTTGGGAACACACATCAATAAATATTGTGTTGTCATAGTTATAAGTAACTAGTTTTACGGGAGTACCATCTGGCCATCGGCGCATTCTGCTGGTGAAGATAGCGCGCAGGTTAAACTGTGATATGGCCTGTTGTTGGGTATGATGGTTAAAGATATAGTCGACAGCAAAAGCGGTTCGAGAAAAGGAAAAGGATAGCACTAGCAGCAGCTGTACCAGCAAAAGCCTGAATCTCTTTTTTACCTTTTTAGCCGTGAGCATTAATTGTGATTAGACCTATTCGTATTTCTATAAACTTACACCCATATTGAAAGCCCATAATAATACATAATGTGATTTATGATAAGAGAAAAATAAAGGGGCCGTAAGGCCCCTTTATTTTTTAAGGTTATAACACAATTAACATATATTTACTGACAGCTGGAAACCTTGACCCAGTTTCCAGGCTGCCCCTCTTGCATCACAGACGTAGTATCAGCTGCCTGCCCCAAGTAATCATCACTACCACTTGCATAGTAAAGCACATTGTACTGCAGATAAGCTCTACCAGCTGCTTCATGATTAGCATTGGTATCAGTAAAGCATAGTTCTTCCTGCTGTTCTGGGCGAGTAATCGTAAACTGCTCAATATTCGACTTAGCTTCTTGCGAGTCATATGCAACCAACGATACGCCAAACGGAGACCCTACTGAGATGCCATGCACTGAGTAATCCAATACACAAGTAAAGTTGGTTGTACCTTCGCATACAATTCCAGTTAAAGCTCCTAGCCCAAGTACTACACGATCAATATCATCATTAACATCAGATGCTACACCTGTAACCACTGCACGGTTGTAATTAAGCTCTGAAATCTCATACGACTCAATCACTGGTGGCTGTGGATCAACTGGGCATGATCCCTGAACATAGTTACCTGAACCTACCGGATCTTCTTTCAGACTAACTACAATGCTGCCATCTTTACCCAGTTCTTCTCCAGAACCCTGTGCGTACCAAGTTGTTACCTCAGTACCGCCGTAGCAGAAAGTGCCCCAGCAGGTTTCGCCTTCCATATTGGTCTCAGAGTAAGCTCTGCCAGCTGATTCGTGCCCAGTAAGAGTTGCTGAGAAATCAGAACACGCTGCAGGTAGTACTTCAACTGTTGTTACTTGTACTACCCCGTTTTCTTCTGAATCAAGAGCCCAAACTCTAACTTGTTGAAGGCCTGGCTGAACGTTATTTACAGTAAGGCTAAAGTTTTCAGTGCCGTTTGCTAATTTCCATTCTCCATGACCACCTATGCCAATCATAATCCTGGAAAGATCACCATCAATATCGGATGCTGTGCCTGTTACTGTAACGGTTTGCTCACCACCAACAGCATTAATAGTGTCGATAACAGGAGGGTTCATACCAATTGAAAATGAAAGAGATTTATACTCACTCCAATTGTATTCTGCATCAATTGCATATGCTCTAACAATATAATCACCCTTCTCCAGATCAGGAAAGGTATATGTCCAATCGTAGGTACCTTCAGCAATTATGCCTGAGTACACCGTATTTCCAGTTTCAAGTGAAAGATTAATTATTTCTAGATCACCATTAGCATCAGATGCTGTTCCATAAACTGTCGCACTGTTACCATTTACATTTATGTTAATTGATTCAATCTTGGTATCCCAAACTCTTGCACCTGAAATACTATATTTATTGCCATGTCGATCAGACTGCAAGCCAGTTGAATCAGTTATGCGGATATAAACGTTGTAGTTTGCAGGACCAATGTCTTCATAGGTATATGACCACTCTTCAGTACCATCGACTACAACCCATTCGGTTTCGTTGTGATGAAGTTTTATCTCGATCTTTTCTATATTACTATCGGCGTCATATGCTGTACCTGAAACTGTCAAAGTTCTTGGGCCTGGGATAGCAGTTTTGCTGGTAATGACCGGTGTAGCACCATCAACAACCGTTACAGTTTGTACCCAAATGGTCTCGTTTCCAGATATATCATAAAGACGATAGGTTATTTCATAATCACCAACAGTTGATGTATCAACAGTGCCAGACACTTCGCGAATTGGATTCGGATCTAGATCATCAACAGGGTATGCACAATCCATTCTTACATCCCCAGGATCGGAATTAAGCTCCACAGATACATTCTGGTCACAATATAGTCTGGCATCAGGAGGGGTAACATCTTCGATAACCTTAACCAGGGCTTTAACCTCATCAGTGTAACCTTCGCTATCGGTAACAGTGAAGATAACCTCATAATCACCAGCAATACTATAATCAGCTGGGTTTTCAACTGAAATGCTATCTTCCCATAAGTGCCCATCTACATGGTCGATTGCTATTGGGTTATAAGGTGTATATACCGGATGACCTTCTTTCTCATCACGGCGATAGGTTTTGAAAATGCGGAAATAATCTTCACTTGCCTCATTGTCGGTCAAGAACAACGGAGAATTCTGGTCAAGAACCACCACATGCCTATACATTGCATAAGATGACTCATAGAGATTTCCGTCAAGGTCTGTAACCTCATAGAATACATCACTTCTGTTACCTATCTGATCCAGATTGTCCAAAACTGTTCCATAATAGGTAACTCTATCGCTGATATCACCGTCAAGAACATCCCACCCGATATATCCAGGGTCAACATATGGCTGGTTAACTACAGTAGTAGAATATCCGGAACAACCATATAAGAAATTACATGCATGACCAAGAAGGATTAGCTTAGGTTGTGGATCTTCAACAACATGCACCAACCGCGTTTCGATAGTTTCATTTCCTGCTGAATCAGTTACTCGGTATTCAACGATATAGTTACCTACAGCACTGGTATTAACAGCATTAGTCACCTGAATACTGGAAGTAAGGTCACCGTCTTCTACATCATTTGCAGTTGCATTCTCAGGAGTATATGAACCACCCAGACGAACATATTCTTCCACCTTACCTTGCAATGTGATTGCTGGAGGAATATCCAACGCGCCATCACAAGAGCCATCGGTTACGAAATAGTCTGGAGTTTTCTCAGTAAGAGTTACATTTGTAGCTGTAAATGAATAACCAATCTGCTCATTGGAGCCATTGGCACAAATATACCAGGCATTACAAGTATGGGCACGACCTGCATCACGGTGTTGCGCAGGAGTTGCAGTAAAGCTATCGCAAGATGCTTTCAGGCTGTTTAGTGCATCAAATGCATTAAGCATTCCATTAGATCTTACAAGACCAACAAGATTGTCATTAGGAGTTGCAGTATTCATAAGAATAGACTTTATCGCCACATGGTCTAGTTGCGGAGCCTCTGCTTTCATTAAAGCCGCTACACCAGCTACATGAGGTGTCGCCATTGAAGTGCCCCCGTAAAATCCATATTGTTCTCCAGGAAGCGTGCTTTTGGTATGTACCCCAGGTGCTGCAATATCGGTGTGGTGATAGCCGCGGTTGGAGAAGTCAGCCAACACGCCCTGATGGTTAATTGCAGCTACGCTGATAATATTTGGGAGGTTAAGGCTTGCCGGAACAGCAAAACTGTACTCATCCAGGTTGGTATATTCATTACCTGCTGCTGCGGCAAATACCATTCCGGAATTACCAGCTGCCTCAATAGCATCACTGTATGCAGCGGTTATAAGTTCTGCAATAACCGCATCAGATAAGTTCATTCCATAGCTATTATTTGAAACAGCAGCACCATTATCAGCAGCATAGAGAATGCCCTCAATAATATCTGAGGTAAAACCACCACCATTCTCATCAAGGATCTTTACCCCCATTAGCTGAGCTGACCAGGCGACACCAACAATGCCACCATCATTTGCGGAAGCTGCGATTGTACCGGCGCAGTGGGTTCCATGACCTAAATCATCCATTGGATCACCATCACGGTTAACAAAGTCATAACCGTGAACATCATCAATATATCCATTACCATCATCATCAATACCGTTACCTGCAATCTCCCCCGGGTTAGTCCAGATATTTTTACTTAGATCGGAGTGGTTATAATCAATACCTGAGTCGATAACAGCAACCACAATCTCACTTGCATCAGTTCGAATATCCCATGCTTCTGGTGCGTTAATATCAATTCCTGCAACAGGCTCAACAGTTTCAATTACATTTCCATTTTCGTCAGTGATATCGAATGATTGGCCTGTATTATTAAGCCCCCAAAGCTGATCATTTAATTCGCTTGAGGTAGTAGCCTGAGCCTTTAATCTAAGATTTGGAACTACATACTCTACATTTGGATCCTGTTGCAATAGAGAAAACATATCGCTTAAGCTTTGCCCCTTTTCAAAACTAACAACCTTCCATTGCGAGAAAAGCTGGGCTTGCGCCGCCAACTTTTTCATTGGCTTAAAGAAAGACTTGATATTTTCAATTACGTTAGATTGCATGGTTGGCACAGCAAAGTTTGCTGATACTTCTTTGAATTTAACCAAAAGCTGATTAGCTTTAATATCACCTTTTTTAGCAAGCTCATCCAAATCAAGTTTGAATTTATTTATTTCAGCCATAGAAGGGTTAGTAGGGATTACAGGTTTGGTGATATTTCCTGGTTGTCCTGCGAAAACATTGCTCAGGTAAAAAGCAAAAAGGAATAAAACGAGTATACGTCTCATGTTTGTCTCCAGATTATGTATTATATCAAGACAGGGGTTATGTCCTGAAAAAGTTCGTGTCCAAATAAACCAAAAAGTGTCCGTTCTTAATGGATTGACCATTTATTAGCAACTTTAAAATCAACCTCCAGGCATGTCCAAGTCCTGGAAACTGCAAAAAGTAAACCACAGCACAATGTGAACTGCATCACATTTTTACTGTATCGAATTCTAATGACGAATAATCTTTTGTCAACATATCTATCGGTTTTTTAACTGAAATTTAATATATTTTTACAAGCCAGTTAGAGAAATTCTATCTATTTAAGGCGCATAAAAAAACAGGGCTGCAAAGCAACCCTGTTATTAGCTTGGTTTATTACCTACCCAAGACCACAATAGCTTTATTTATCTATGGGCAGCTGGATACCTTTACCCAGTTTCCAGGTTGACCTTGCTGCTCCAAAGATGTTGTATCCCCATCCATTCCAAGGTAGTCACCAGAACCAAGAGCATACACAAGAACATTGTATCTCATCTCTGCACGGCCAGCACTAACATGCTCACTGTTAGTAGCTGTAAAGCAGGTTTGAATAACTTCTTCCCATACTACTGTGAACTCAGCAGAGTCAGCTACATTTTCAGCAAGGTCAATTGCACGAACCTTCCAAGTCATTGTTGCGTAGTCGGTTCCCTGAAGCTGCATATCGCATCTGAACTGATCACCTCCAGTGTTATTACATTCAACCACACCGATGTCATCAATTCTGTATAGGAATACCCTGTCAAGATCATCATCAACATCAGAGACAGTTACGGTAACAACCTCAACTGTTCCTTCTCTTACTTGCTGAATATTGCTTATTACCGGTGGCACAGATGCCTGTTGCTCCGGACGAACAAGGGTGAAATGTTCAATATTTGAGTATTCACCACGCAGATCGCGTGCTGATACATGCACTGAAAGTTCTGCACCTACCTCAAAGCCAAACTCTTCATAATCTAGGGTACAAGTAAAGCTTTCTTTCCCTTCACACAGAACTCCACTAACGGCACCAAGACCAAGAACCACATAATCGATATCATTATTCGGGTCTGAAGCAACACCAGTTACTACAGCCTGGTAGTAGCTATTTTCAACAATCTGGTACGACTCAATTACCGGAGGCATTGGCAGATCCGGGCATTCTCCTTGCTCATAGTTACCTGATCCAACTGGATTTTCTATTAGAGTCACAACGGTGCTACCATCTTTGCCAAGCTCTTCACCTGATCCTTGCGCGTACCATGTTGTTACTTCAGTACCGCCGTAGCAGAAGGTACCCCAGCAAGTTTGCCCCTCAATTGTGGTTTCAGAATAAGCTCTTCCAGCAGATTCGTGTTGCGCAAGTGTAGCTGTAAACTCGGCACATGAAGCAGGTAATACTTCAACTGTAGTTTCTTCTACAGTTCCGTTATCTTCAGCATCCAGCGCCCAGATTCTTACCTGCTTAGTTCCTGGTGCAATACCTGTTACGGTTAGACTGAAGTTTTCGGTGCCATTAGCAATGTGCCATTCCGGACTATCACCGATACCGATAAGGATTCTGGCAAGATCGCCATCAGGATCTGAAGCACTACCAGTAACCGTTACTGATAGCTCACCACCTACAACATCAAAGGCGTCAATCACTGGCTGGTTAAATCCAACTCTTGCAGTAATAGTTTCCTTGGGGCTGATATTTCCTGCAGCATCATATGCATACACATTAATATCGTAAGAACCCTTACCCATATCCTCGAAAGTATATGTCCAGTTATAGGTGCCATCAGCTACAATATCTTGATGCATAATGCCATCAATTACAATTGAGAGCTGTACCCTATCAAGATCACCAGTTGCATCACTAGCTGTTCCAGAAACTATGATATCTTTACCTACTATTTCAACATTTACGGTTTCAATCTTAGGATCCCAAACTAGAATTTCACGGACTGTCCCGATACCTTTATATGGGTTTGAAACCAGGCCTGTAGAATCAGTAACACGCGCTCTTGCGGTATAACCATAGACATCCGGCTCAACGTCATTAATTGTAACTGACCACTCTTCGGTACCGTCAACTTCTACCCAATCATTCCAACCTTCAACTCGATGAACGAGAACCTCAACCTTTTCAATATTGTTGTCAGGATCATAAGCAGTTCCTGAGATAGTTATGGATCGCGGACCACCTTCAGCAACCATGCTGGTAAGAGATGGGGTTGATCCATCAACTACAGTCACATCCATTGTCCAGGTATCTGAGTTACCAGAAAAGTCAGTAACTGTGTACACAACTTGATATTCACCTGGTGTTGTAATATCAACATTGCTTACAAATTCTCTGGTTGGATATGGATCCAATTCATCGTCTGCAATAATGCAGAATTTGGTTGCTTCCCAATCAGAATTCAGTTCGACAATCTTGTGCTGATCACACTGAGGTTTGATTTCAGGTGGTGTTATATCTTCAATAACCTGAACCAGAGAGTAAACCTGATCAGTATAACCATCACTGTCTGTTGCAGTAAATGTAACCAGATAATCTCCAGCTACAGAATAATCAACGGGATTATCAATAGTGAAGTTATCTTCGCTCAAAGTACCATCAACATGATCAACTGCGTCTGGAGCATTTGCAAAGTACTCTGGGTGGTCACCTCCAGGATTTACAGAGCCATTATCACGGCGATAAGTTTGAAATGTGTGATAATATTCACCACCCTCAACGCTTGTGATTAGCGGGTTATCATGGTGTACTACATAGACATATCTGAAGTATCCTTCTTCTTTATAATATGTGCCTTCAAGATCAATTAGTTCATAGTGAACCATACCTCTGTTGCCAATTGCGTCCAACTTATTCAGAACATCACCTGTTGTAGTAACACGATCAGTAAGATCACCTTGAAGTATGTCATAAGCGATATAACCAGGCTCAGCAAACTCAGTGTTGACAACAACTGTCATTGGCCAACAAGGACCAATAAACAGACAGTAAGGATCATTAAGCACAATGCTTGGCGTGGAGCTGGCGCGAACATGAATCAGTCTGGTTTCAATTGCTGAGTTACCTGATGCATCAGTTACCGAATATTTAATAATATAATCGCCAGCAACAGAGGTATCTACCTCACCCTGAATCTGAACCTGAGCAGTTAAATCACCATCTTCAGCATCTGTGGCTGTAAAGCCTGGTGCATTATAGGCAGCGCCAACTCTTACAAATTCTTCAACCAAACCTTCAAGTGTGATTACAGGTGGAACGTCCAAAGCTGCATCACAAGATCCGTCATTTACAAAATATCCAGGTGATTTTTCTGTAAGGGTAACTAAAGCGCTACCATTTGTGCCAAGATCATGTGAAGATCCCTGAGCATACCATCTTGTAACCGTAGTACCCCCCCAGCAGAAAGTCCCCCAACAGGTGCCGCCTTCAGTTGTTGTCTCACTATAAGCTCTACCAGCAGTCTCATGCTGTGAAGCTGTAGATGTGAACTCTGGGCAGTTAGATCTTGCACCCTCAAGTGCAGCTTTAGCATTTACCAATCCACCACTTCTTACTTTACCCGCAAGCTGAGACATTGGTTTAGAGGTATTCATAAGGATTGCCTTGGATGCAGCTGCAGACAAAGAAGGTGTTTCCGCTTTCATTAGTGTAGCAACACCTGCTACATGTGGTGCCGCCATTGAGGTACCGTTATAAAAATCATACTGGTTCCCAGGAATGGTACTTCTAACCAGAACACCTGGCGCAGCAATATCAGTGCTGTGAAAACCGTAGTTGCTAAATGAAGGTATTTCACCATTTGGATCCATGGCAACAACACTAACAACATTCGGTAGATTCATTCCTGATGGAACCGGATATTTGTCTTCATCAAGGTTAGCTTTTTCGTTTCCTGCAGCAGCTACAAAAAGCATGTCCGCTTCACCAGCAGCTTGAATAGCGTCATGATATGGTTTTAGGGCTAGTTCTGCGTACATTGAATCCGGCAAAAGCATTCCATAACTATTATTGGAAACCATGGCACCGTTATCAGCTGCGTAAAGAATCCCTTCAATAATATCTGATGTATAACCCCAGCCTTCGTCATTAAGGACCTTTACAGCCATCAACTGTGCACTCCAGGCAACACCGGTAATACCAGTTCCGTTGTTGCCTTCTGCAGCAATGGTTCCGGCACAGTGAGATCCATGACCATGGACATCCATCGGGTCACTATCATGATATGCAAAGTCATATCCGTTAACATCATCAATATAACCATTGCCATCGTCATCAATGCCATTACCAGCAATCTCACCAGGGTTGATCCATATATTAGAACTAAGGTCTGGGTGGTTATAGTCAACACCTGTATCTATAACTGCTACAACAACATCGCTGGCCTCGGTGCGGATATCCCAGGCTTCAGGGGCATCAATATCAACATCTGCAGTTGCTTCAAAAGAAAAGGAGTAGCCATTGCCGTCATCATATGTGATTGTACCCCCCTGGTTATCAAGCCCCCACAGCTCTCCACCCATATCATTTGGTGTACTCTGTACCTTCAAGCGAAGGTTAGGCGCGACATATTCTACATTAGGGTCATTTCTTAGCGCGACAAACTTATTGGAAATGCCATCACCACTATCAAAAGTCACAACTTTCCAGCTGGAGATCTTTTCTTTGATACCTGCAAGTTTGGCCGCCGGATTAAAAATATCCTTTACAGATTTAAAACCAGAAAAAGTTTGCAGAACCGATGCTGGTTGCTGAATTGAAGGTTTGAATTTAACCAAAAGCTCATTTGCCTTCATTTGCCCTGTTTTGATCATCTTGTCGAAATCAGGCTTCCAGTTTGGATCAATTTTGGCAGGTTTAATATTTGAAAGTAACGCAGGGGTTGTCTGGTCATGTTCAATCGGACCAGCCTGTCCTGCAAAGGATGCAGTTGCATGTGCAGCAAATAATGCGAAAGCTAATATACGTTTCATAATCATTGTCCAATAAGTTAGTGTCCAAAACCTATTAGATTCCTTTCCAATGAGGTTATAAGTTAATCTGCTTTCAGCCTTAAACCGGGAAAACAGAAACATTTAGACTGATTCAGTTTTTGAGCAGGGAAACAAAAATAAACCCATCTAAGGGACTAGTCCATTTAGCCACAAGCGAATTTTAACCACAAAAAAACGTGACGTACAACACACTTTGGGAAATTTAATAATACGTTCACATAACAAGATCAAGCCAAAGGGTTATATCTTTTTAATAATGCCTATCTGCTTTTCAATACGCTTGGCTGAGACTGGTATTGATGTCTTTAGCTCCTGAGCGAATACCGAGACTCTGAATTCTTCCAGCATCCATCGTAGTTGCACCACTTCTTTTATATCGCCATATTCCTGTAGCAACTTTTGATACTGCTCTGCAAAAGGAAACACCTCATTCATCCACTGGGCGTCGCGTTTTGGGTCGTATTCCAACTTTTCTGCCCTGACTTCTAAAGCATTAATAAAGCGAGGAAGGTGTTCTAGCCATTCAATTGGTGTTGCACTAATAAATCCTGAATAAATCAAAGATGTGAGTTGTGCGTCTATTTCCTGATAGATCTTTACAAACGATAAATTAACACAGCCTTTTAGAGACTTGCGCAATTTGTGAGCAGATGCGAGCGCTTTTTCTGCCACAGCTGCGATGCGGTTCAAAACCGGAATTAGCTCTGCCTTGTTATTTTCACACAGCAGCTCATATTCACATTTGCTGCGCGGTAGTTCTTTATCGCTGATAAATACCTTTTCAAATACTGCATCGGTTATATCATTTCGTAGCTCTTCTTTTTTGCCAATTGCAGTATAATACAGTGCCATACGCTCAAAGTTTGGGATGTTTTTATTTATATACCTGGCCTGCTCTTTAAAGCGAATTTGCAGCAATCGTAACAACCCTTCTTTGCTACGCTGTATCGCATGTTCACGATCAAACATAAGCTTAAGCGAAATAATATCACCATGAACTACGATTGCCGGAAACGCATTAATTAATACGCCGCCACGATTCACCTCCAGTTCCTTTGGCAATTCATCAAAATCCCACCCTTTTATGTCATCGCGCTCGAATGGCGAATCTACTTCTGCATTCAACGCGAGCTTGATCTGCATAGCAAAGTCACGCTGCAGTTTTATTAGATCGCGCCCTGCTCCAAGTAGTTTACCATTTTCATCCACCACACGGATATTCATCAACAGATGGGGAGGAATCTGTACCTCTTGCCACATATCACGACTTACTTCCACTCCTGTCATCCGTTTCAGTTCACGAGATATAAACGACAGCATCGCACCCTGTTTATCCTGCGGCAAAGCACACTCCATTAGCGCCTTGGCAAATTCTGGAACCGGTACAAAATTTTTGCGCGCTTTCTTAGGAAGCGCCTTGATGAGATGGATTAGTTTTTCCTCCAGCATTCCCGGTACCAGCCAGTTTAACTGTTCCTGCGAAATCTGATTCAGTGTTACTAATGGGGCAGTTATGGTTACGCCATCCCGAGGGTGCCCTGGCTCAAAATGGTAGTCGAGCATAAACGGGATATCATCAAGGATAATTCGGTCTGGAAATTGCTCCTCGGTAACATCTTCAGCAGCATGTTTCATTAACTCATCTTTGGTCATTACCAGGGAGTTCAAAGTCTTATCATCAGCCTTTTTCAGCCACTTTTCCAGTGCCGCCTTACTGTTGATTTGCGAAGGAATTCGCTCGTCGTAGAAATCAAATATTCTGTCTTCATCAACCAGAATATCCTTGCGGCGCGATTTGGATTCAAGCAGGTTTATCTCTTCCAAAGTCTCACGATTCTTGCGAAAAAAAACTGCACGCAAATCAATATCCTGATTAACAAGCGCGCTACGGATAAACACCTCACGCGCAGTCACAGGATCCAACTGACCAAAGTTGACCTTTTTCTTCGGATTAATAGTCAGACCGTAAAGAGTAACCCTGTCAAAGGCGATTACCTGCCCACGCTTCTTTTCCCAATGCGGTTCGAAATAATGGTGCTTACAAAGGTGAGCACCAACCTGCTCGATCCATTGCGGTTCAATTTTAGCTACGGTGCTGGCAAAAAGATTTGAGGTTTCGATAAGCTCTGAAGCCATTATCCATTTGGGTTGTTTTTTTACCAGGGTTGAGCCGGGGAAGATACGCAGTTTGTTATTTCTGGCACCGGTATATTCGTTTCTGTCGGTGACAACCGCAACATTGCCTAGCAAACCTGCCAATAATGACCGATGTATTGACTCATATTCTGCAGGCTGCTCATTGATCTTGAATTTATGATCACATACCTGTTGCTTTAACTGCTTATAGACATCGATCCATTCACGCATACGTAAATAGGAAATAAAGTTTTCCTTACACCATTTGCGTAATTTGTTCTGCGAGAGCTGCTTGTTCTGTTTATGATACTCGTTCCACAGATTTTGATAGAACTGAAAATCTGAAAGTTCTGTATTAAACTGGCGATGTGCTTCATCGGCAGCTCCCTGCCTTTCAAAGGGACGGTCACGCGGATCCTGAGTTCCCAAGGCACTGCCAATTATCAGAAGTTCATGCAGGCAGTTGTTCTCAGCCGCCGCCAAAAGAATTCTGGAGATGCGCGGATCTACCGGAAAGGTAGCTAGTATGCGCCCTACTTTTGTTATCTCGTTGTTAATATCAACTGCACCAAGTTCCTGCAGCAGTCGATATCCATCATTAATATATCGACTATCTGGCGGCTCAACGAATGGGAAGTCCTCAATATTACCTAAACGCAGAAACTTCATCTGTAGAATAACCGAAGCCAGATTGGTACGCAGTATCTCCGGCTGAGTAAACTCAGACTGGTTTAGAAAATCATCCTCAGAATATAGGCGGATACATACACCGGAGCTTACACGTCCACAGCGCCCCATTCTTTGATTGGCACTAGCCTGTGAAACCTGTTCTATCGGCAAGCGTTGCACCTTGGTACGGTAACTATAGCGGGAAATCCGCGCCCTACCGGTATCAATCACATATTTTATACCAGGAACGGTCAAAGACGTCTCGGCAACATTAGTTGCAAGTACAATTCTTCTGCCACCATGAGGGGCAAATACCTTCATCTGTTCTGCCGGGGAAAGGCGTGCAAATAGCGGTACTATCTCTGCTGTCGGTTGTGATTTTCTTAAGAAATCGGCAGCTTCGCGGATATCGCGTTCGCCCGGAAGGAATACCAGGATATCACCGCTACTAATTCTACCAAGCTCGCTCACGGCATCATCAATCCCCTGCAGCTGATCTTTGTCATCCATATCCGGATCTTCATGATATAGTGGACGATAACGGGTCTCAACCGGATAGGTTCTGCCGGATACTTCGATAATCGGTGCATCATCAAAGTGTTTGGAAAAGCTCTCTGGATCAATGGTAGCCGAGGTTATTATTACCTTAAGATCGGGGCGCTTCGGTAGTAACTGTTTCAGATACCCCAGAAGAAAATCGATATTCAAGCTGCGCTCATGCGCCTCGTCGATAATAATGGTGTCGTATTCATTCAAAAAACGGTCGGTCTGAGTCTCTGCCAAAAGGATACCGTCTGTCATCAGTTTGACCAGGCTCTCCTTTTTTACTTGATCGGAAAAGCGCACCTTAAAACCAATCTGATTTCCAAGTTCAACATTAAGCTCTTCCGCAATGCGTTTGGAAACACTGCGTGCAGCAATTCTACGCGGCTGAGTGTGACCTATCTTGCCGTTAATGCCTCTGCCAATCTCAAGGCAGATCTTTGGAAGCTGCGTGGTTTTACCAGATCCAGTTTCACCACAAATAATCACCACCTGATTGCCTTTAATTAGCTCAGATATTTCAGATCTTTTGTCACTTACAGGAAGAGATTCATCATAGCTAATCTCTGGAACAGACTTTGTGCGTTTCTCTAGAGACTCTTTAGAAAGCTCAATTTCAAAACTAAGTTTTTCAAAACCTTGATCAATTGGTTTATTCTCTTTTAACCTTCGCTCCAAGCCATGAAGTCGTTTTTTAAAGCCAAAACGATCTGCAAAGATACATTTCTGTATCTCTTTTTTTAGGGCCTGTAGTTGCGCAGGTGCGTTTTCCAATGATTCAACCAAATAATTTGAAACGGGGAACTATACACAATTAAGAGATCAATCTCTATTCACCATAGGCAGATTTACAGATATGTATCCATTTATTCAAAATATTCTTAACTTGTAGGTTACTATAGATTAATGTATTTACTTTCAATCAAATGATACCCAGATATTTTTCTATGAACATCGAAATCAAAGAAGTAAAAGAACTTTCGCAGATCGAATCTGTAGCAATACTTGCTGATGAAATATGGACTGAACACTACACATCTATCATCGGATCAGACCAAGTCAGATACATGGTAGATAAGTTTCAAAGCAATAAAGCTATTTCTGCACAAATTGACGATGGCTGCAATTATTATCTTGCTTACATTAATGGCGATCCTGTCGGCTATATCACACTAATCATAGATAACACCAAGCATGAAGTCATGATTAGTAAGATTTATGTAAAAAGCAAGATAAGAAAAAATGGTATTGGGCAAAAATTTATTGAGCTAGCGGAAAGCGAATGCAAAAGAAATAACCATACAAAGATATGGCTAACTGTTAATCGTTTTAATACAACTTCAATAGACTGGTACAAAAAACAGGGCTTTTCTGTTATTAACGAGATAAAAAAAGATATAGGTAACGGGTTTGTGATGGACGATTATGTTATGGAAAAGATTTTTTAACTCTTTGTGCTAAATTCTATCTATAGTCAATCTTTAGGGAGAAAAATATGGCTTTGATGGAATGGAACGACAATATGAGCGTGGGTCTGGAAACTGCAGATATTCACCACAAAAAACTTGTCAGCATGGTTAACTCTTTACATGAGGCGATGCTAAAAGGGGAAACCAAAGAAGTACTTGCCAAGATTTTACATGCATTAATTGTATATACCGAAAAACACTTCGAATACGAAGAGGGATTATTTAAAACAAATAACTACCCTGATTATGACTCGCACAAGCGTGAACACGATGAATTAACTGCTCAAGTAAAGTCCCTTAATGATGAGTTCAACTCGGGAAGTATTTCTCTTAGTATCGAGGTAATGACTTTCCTGAAAAACTGGCTTACTGAACATATCATGGATTCAGACATGAAGGCTGGAAAATACCTGAATAGCAAGGGTGTTCATTAACGCTAACTTTCTTGGGGGCTATCTGCCCCCAATACCGCTTTATTACTAATCTCTAAATATTTATCTCCATACCAGCGTAACCTAGCTGTAGCATCTCCCCCATCTCCAGCTGCATCAATCTGATAGCATTATCACCCGTGCAGTGACAGGGAACTATCTTTGCAACCCCAAAGTTACCAAATACCTCAATAGTCCGACTGATCCTTTCCTGTGTGGCATTAACCAGATGAAGCCCACCAATAACCATGTATATATTTTTACTAAACAGTGCCTTTACATGATCCATGGTATTCACTATGCCTGAATGGCAGCAGCCGGTTAAAATCACCAGCCCTTTATCTGTATCCATACATACAGACTGATCATCATAGATAATATCTACAGCTTCCTTTTGCTTGTCTAAATAAAATGGTCCGCCAGTATCCTCATAGGTGTTATTTCTTGGTATCTCACCGGTAATAAATACTTTTTCAGATACCTGCACCATATCTGTTGATATTATTTTCTGCTCATCCGGCAGTGAATGGATAGCTTCAAGCTGCTGCTGTTTGATAGATATATCTCTTGCTTCAACTCCCGGGTGTATCGAATATCTTGTTTCAAAGATATCCGGGTGGGCATATATATCTATCGCTTTTGATTGTGAAACTATCTCATCTATGGAACCTGTATGGTCATAATGACCATGGCTTAATATAAGTTTATTGATTTGAGATAGAGGCACTTTGAATTTAGCCAGGTTGTGCTTAAAGGCATCACCCTGACCGCAGTCAAACAGTATCTTTTGATTACCGTCATCTATCAATACCGAGAAACCATGCTCTGACAAATATCCATCACTGGCGTTATTATCAACTACGATTTTCAGACTTATACCGTTATCAAGCATAATCAATTCTCTCATCAAGCTATCAGTGATCACATGTATTAGCCCCTGATACTAATGTTTTATCCAGCAGTGACTTTACAAGATTCTGCGGAGTCTCAACCGGAGCACCTACAATCACTTCAATATTTTTGTCCTGAAACAGCTGCTGTGCTCTTGACCCCATACCTCCGGCAATAATGATCGCCACATTTTTTTCATTTAACCAGCGCGGTAATAAACCAGGTTCATGCGGAGGAGCATCAATGATCTCTTCACCAATTATACTTTTGTCTTCAGTATTAACCTCTACAAGGACAAATTGATCACAATGCCCAAAGTGGATACATAGTTTCTCTTCTCTTACAGGTATAGCTACTTTCATGTTATCTCCTTTGATTATTTAGTCATGTGTTTATTGTTCAACCCAGTTCTTTACGTTAAACCAGATATTCTCAATCTCTTTAATACATTTACTGTTACCATATTCGACTATTGATTTACCCTGAATCTGCGCATCTACCATGCTCTGGTCGCTGGATATTTTTCCAACATATTTAGCTTTTGAACCAAAGCAGATCTTTTTTATCTTGCGTGCATTATCCGGATTTATATCGTACCGATTCACCGCTACCAATGTTTCGATACCGAAATGGTCTGTTAACTCCAGAGCTCGGTTAAGATCGTGTATGCCTGACATGGTTGGTTCGGTAATAACTAATACACAATCTGCCCCACTTATTGATGCAATAACAGGGCACCCGATCCCGGGAGGACCATCTACCAGAATCAGATTTTTACCATTTTCCTGCGCACATTTTTTGGCTTCTTCTTTAATTAATGAAACCAGGCGCCCTGAATTCTCAGCCGCTATTCCAAGCTTTGCGTGGATCATTGGTCCATATTTTGTTTTTGATTTGAACCACTCTCCACAGTCCCGAGGCTGAAAGTCTATTGCACCAGCTGGGCATAAAAAATCACATAATCCACACCCCTCACACATGGCACTGTCAACCTTCCATGTACCATCAACTGAGCGAATTGCCCCAAATTTGCAGTGCTTAACGCAAATACCACAGTTTTTACATTGATCCTGTTTTATTGCAGCAAGTTTTCCGCTTATAAAGCGTTCTCTCTTTTCAACCTCTGGGCTTAGCAGTATATGCAGGTCTGCAGCATCTACATCACAATCAACTATAACGCTGTTTTGCGCAAGTGCTGTAAGGGAGGCAGTTATACTGGTCTTTCCAGTTCCACCCTTACCACTGATAATTACTATCTCTTTCATGACTTAATCATCTCTTTCATTTCAAGATCTTTTAAACTCACCTTTTATGCCTGATACTGCTTATACAGCCTGACCGCAGTGGCGGAAGAATATTTTCTGCAAAGCCATCTTTAGCTGCGCCTGAATCTCTGGGATTTCATTTAGTATGTTTTTCCCCTCTGAGTATTGCTGTGCAATTTCCGGCATTGAATCTATCTGTGTAAGAATTTCTATCTGCTCATAGTTACAGTAATCAGCGACATCGCTATTCCCGATATTGGCTTTATTAATGATCACTCCAAATGGCAAACCAAGCTTGCGTAAGGTATCGACCGCTATCTTCAGGTCATTTAATCCAAATGGCGTTGGTTCTGTAACAAGTATCACAAAGTCAGAACCGTCAACCGCTGTGATCATTGGACACGATGCCCCTGGCGGGCAATCAATAATATTTACCCTGCTATCCTTTATCCCTTTTTTCACCTCTTTAATTAACGGGGGGGACATGGTTCTGCCTATCTCCAGAGTTCCAGATACGACCTTTATCACATTACCGGTTTTTGTTAAGTGCTTTCCTTTATTAATACGCCCGATTTGAAATGGCGCAGATGTAATAGCCTCATTAGGGCAAACAAAATAACATCCGCCACAGTCATGACACATCTCATCCATAACCACTGTTGTGTCTGCAATTCTCATCAGTGCATTAAACTGACAAAACTTTTCGCAAGCACCGCAGCCAATACATTGCTCACTCTCTATCCGTGGCACTTCTGTAAAAAAGTCATTGGTTACAGTAAATTTAGGCTTCAAGAAAATCAGGCCGTTTGGTTCTTCAACATCGCAGTCGTAATAGCTGACATTTGTATTGGCAGCAACCGCAAGCGCCGTTGAGATTGTGGTTTTCCCTGTTCCGCCCTTTCCTGATGCTATAGATAAAATCAATGTACTATCCTCTGCCTACTTTTTTCTCCAACCAGACTAAAGAGCCTGCTCCCTTGTAATTTTTTCCAGATTGCCAAGCAGCTGCTGGCTAATCGCCTCTTTAACCGTAATTTCATCACTTACAAACATCTCGACAGATGAGCCTTCCAGCAAATTAAATGCTTTGGGGCCGAATCTTCCTGATATAAGCACATCTGCCCCGCTGTTTATAACAGTCTTTGCAGCCTGAACACCTGCGCCCTGAGCTGCATTTAGGTTGACAGCATTATCAACCACATTAAAGTTATCCTTTTCTGTGTCGAATAAGATAAACATCGGAGCTCTGCCAAATCTTGGGTTTACCCTTGAATCCAAATCACCACTATCAGCTGTTACTGCTATAATCATTACAATCTCCTCGGCTTTTACACCTTTTGGCTTCACTGTTATGCGCTTCACTTTGGCGGCAACATTTACGCGCCGGCATTAAAAACTCTTCACTTTGCTCCAATGTATTACTAACCCATGCATTACCAACTTTGGATACATCACCACATATAAATGAGATCACATGAATATTATTCAGGCAGGCAACGTGATGCGCTTTGCGTGATATCGCTCCACACACGATATTGGTTACACCAAGCTGTTTGATAATTTCAAACTTGTCATTAAGGCAATTAGCCTGAATATCTACCTGTTTAAAGTTGGCACTACCAAGCTCATCCGGCTCTACTAAAAAAGCCGACCTGGAAACATCAAATACTGGTGCAACCTTAAAATTCCAAGCTGGTAATAACATTTTCATAAAGATTTCCTCTGTTTATAGATAGAAATATTCATGCCAAAACTTTATACGGCAGCAATTTTCATTATAGAAGATTGAATATAAAGGACTTAATACTAGTTAAACTAGTACATCTATATGGAGGAAAAAGAGAACTAATTGCACAACTGCAACCTTTTATTGCAATAAATGACTGCACATCTGCAGTCATTGCAAAAATCAGCAGCTAGACCTCAATGCTGTATTTGATCATTTTACGATAAAGTGTGGTCTTATGAATACCAAGGGATTCAGCCGTTTTATTACGGTTGTATTTATTATCCTGCAGAGATTTTAATATCATCTCTTTCTCATTAGATTCAACTGCAGATTTAATATTAACTATACCGTGGCTACTTATATCCGCGCCAGATCCAACAGCACTAATAAGATCATGCGGGATATGCGATTTATTGATTTCATCATCACCAGATAACACAACCGCACGCTCTATTACATTTTCCAGCTCACGAATATTACCCTCCCAGTTATGCTCCAGAAAAACCGAGTACACCTCCGGGCTGATAACCCTGATTTTCTTATTTTGAATCTGATTAAATTTATTCAAAAAGTGATCTGCAAGATGAGGAATATCCTCCTTCCTTTCCCTTAAAGGGGGGATATTCAGGGTTATTACATTAATTCTGTAATAAAGGTCTTGCCTGAACTTACCATCTCTCACCATCTGCGCCAGATCTCTGTGGGTTGCAGCAATAATTCTTGCCTTTGACTTTTCGGTCTTATTTGAACCTAAGGGCTCAAAAGTACCCTCCTGCAAAACCCTGAGCAGTTTAACCTGCATTGCCGGGCTGATCTCACCAATCTCATCCAGAAATAGTGTTCCCTTGCCTGCAGCCGCAAATCTGCCTAATTTATTGGTATAAGCGCCAGTAAAGGCGCCCTTTTTATAACCAAACAACTCCGATTCAAGTAGCGAATCAAGTAAAGCACCACAGTTAACAGCGACAAATGGCTCTGATGAATTTGGGCTGCTTTCATGTATAGATTTTGCAAGCAGTTCTTTTCCAGAACCTGTTTCACCGGTAACCAAAACTGTAGTTGGGCTATCTGCAACTGCTTTAGCAGTTTCAATCACATTACGCATAACCGGGCTATGGGTGACAAAGCTGCCAAAACTATAAGATTCTTTTAATTCTGACTTTAGCGTTTCAACCTCGCTCAGATCTCTAAAGGTTTCAGCCCCACCTATCACATCCCCATCTGAGTTGCGTAAAAGAGCAGTTGAAACACTTATAGGAACCTGAATACCAGATGAATCAATAATATAACCCGACTGGTTTATTACCGGCTTTTGAGTTCTAAATGTTTTACGCAAAGCACATGCGGATTCACACATGTCAGAGCAGAACACCTCCGAACATAGCCTGCCAATCGCCTCATCTTTTGAGACACCGGTTATCTCGGCTGCCGCCCTATTAAAGGAGGTGATCCGCCAATCAAGATCAACAGTAAAAACACCATCTGAGATACTTTCTAAAATAGCATCTGTTGATGTACCAAGCTGAAGACTATCATCTTGCACCACAACATATTCCATATCATTTTGGTCTGTTAGTTGCTATAGAATAACCTAATACTGCAGCTGATTCTATCTAAGATAGCTTGCGTTCCTGCAATGCAATCACAAAACCTGCTCCCGGATAATAAAAAAAAGCCCGGGATAACCCGGGCTTTTTAATAAGGGAGTTTGTTTGCTAATACAAATTAGAAATTGTATTTCAAACCAAGTGCAAATGCTGTTGCATCACCATCAACACCACCAGCTTCGTCCATACCTTCATCATCGCCAGATACGAATAGCACATACGCCGAAGCCTTCTTGTTGAACTTGTGGTTATAGCCAATTGCGAACATTGTTGGGTCTTCTGCTGAAGAAGCGTCGATGTCTGTCTGACCGAATACAGCTTTGATAGAACCTTCTTTACTAAGCTTGAACTCACCAGTAATGAACAGGTTAAGCTCGTCGGTACCAGCTGTTTCTTTATCAACTGATTCAACAACACCGCCAAGTTTGAAAGCATCGAAGCTATAGCTTGCACCTAATTTGAATGCAGAGCTCGCAGCATCAACATCTTCAAAACCACCACCGATCATTAGACCACCAGCTTTGTACATACCACCAATACTAACTCTTGAACCATCGTTGTCACCAGCGATATCATCACTACCAGCACTGTAAGAAGCGGCCAGGCTGAATGCGTCGAACTTGTTTACGTAAACAATGGAGTTGTTCTCTCTTGCATCATGCTCATCTTTATCAAGGATGTTGTTGTAATCAGCATAGGTATCACCCCATGGATCAAACTTTGCAGTAGACCATTTGTAAGCTGTGTCGTGACGACCTACACGAATTTCACCAAAGCTTCCTTTAAGGCCTGCATATTGTGTACGACCTTTTTTAATGCTTGTTGCAGTATCATCTGTAGTGTCTACCTCAAACTCAAGCTTATAAGTAGCGGCCAGGCCTGCATCAATGTCATACTTGCCTTTCATACCAAAACGAGAAGCGTTACTTTTAACCTGGGTAGCACTTCCATCATCGTTATCAATCATGCCAACTGATACATGTACACGTCCATATAATGTAGGAGCTGGAATATCAGCAGCGAAAGCTGAACCAGTAACTAAAAGACCAGTACCAATAACAACAGGTAAGAATTTATTCATCAAAGTTTCCTCTTTAAATATACAATTGATGTGGTGAACTGTACGGAAGAAATATTACAGAAAAATTACAACCCAGTTCACATAACTCAAAAAAAACATCGACTAGTTCACAATTTTAATGATTTATCTAATTGGTTTTAAAGGGGTTTTTGTGTTTACATTTTGTGTGACAAAAAGATTACAGCCATGCATGTTTGAGAAAAATTGCTGCATAGCAATATGAATTATCAGGCATTTTTCGAAGCCCAGCTGAACCTATAACAATGCCTTTTGTAAGCCTCATTTTAAATATAGAATAATTATTTGCGGTTGCAACATTTTTGAAGGGTTTTTCAGAAGGGTTAAAATAATTAATATAGAGTTTATAGAACTAAAATAAGTATGATATAGGGACGAACCTGTGCGTTCGTCCAAATAAGGGCAGACACATAGGTCTACCCCTACAAAAAACCAACATAAACTGATTGTCAAAATTTACGCAGATATTTTTTTCGCCTGACCTATCGCGCTGCCAATATAAGTCCACGGAGTCAGTTCAATAAGACTTTGCTTTGCTTCTGCCGGTAGATCTATACCATCAAGAAACTCTGCAACCACCTCTTTGGTTATCGCCTTACCACGGGTTAGCTCTTTAAGTTTCTCATAAGGCTTTTCAATACCATGGCGACGCATAACAGTCTGTATTGCTTCTGCCAGAACTTCCCAGCTATTATCCAGGTCTTCTCTAATAACCGCTTCGTTTACTTCCAGTTTGCCAATACCTTTCAGAAGCGCCTGTAGAGCAATCTCAGTGTGAGCAAACCCAACACCAACATTTCTTAAAACAGTAGAGTCAGTCAAATCACGCTGCCATCTTGATATTGGCAGTTTAGAACCAAGATGAGTAAACATTGCATTAGCAATACCAAGGTTACCTTCAGCGTTTTCAAAATCGATTGGATTTACCTTGTGTGGCATTGCAGATGAACCAACCTCGCCTGCAATAACGCGCTGCTTGAAATAGCCCAGAGAAATATAACTCCAGATATCGCGGCTGAAATCAATCAAAATTGTATTGTAACGGGCAACTGCATCAAACAGTTCAGCCAAATAATCGTGTGGTTCGATCTGAGTAGTGTACGGATTCCATTGCAAGCCAAGGCTGGTAACAAATTTTTCAGCATGAGCAGCCCAGTCTACTTCCGGGTATGAAATCATGTGCGCATTATAGTTGCCAACCGCTCCATTGATCTTACCGAGAATAGGAGTGTTCTTTATGTATTCTTTTTGACGTTCCAAACGGTAAACCACATTTGCCATCTCTTTACCAAGAGTTGTCGGCGAGGCTGTCTGGCCATGGGTGCGCGAAAGCATTGGGATAGAAGCATAGTTAACGGCCATATCTTTGATAGCGCCATTTACCAGATCAATATCATCAATTATAACCTGGTCTCTAACTGCTTTTAGCATAAGCGCATAAGAAAGGTTATTGATATCTTCTGAAGTACAGGCAAAATGGATAAACTCAGTGATTGCAACTAGTTCTGGGTTATCGGCAATCTCTTCCTTTAGAAAATACTCCACAGCTTTTACATCGTGATTTGTAGTCTTTTCTATCTCTTTAACGCGCTCGGCATCATCAATGGAGAAATTTTCTACAATATCATTTAGAAACTGATTTGCAGCTTCTGATAACGATGAAACTTCAGTAATTTTCTCATTTTCAGCCAAAGCCTGAAGCCAACGCACCTCAACCAATACACGGAAATGTATAAGCCCAAACTCACTTGTAAATGGGCTGAGTTTTGAAGTTTTGCTGTGATATCTGCCATCGATTGGTGAAATTGCTGATAAGGAGTTTATTATGCTCATGCTACTGGCTGCTTCCTTGATTTTAGTTGAAACATTAAAAAATATCTGGCAACGAAATAAGTTCTGCCAAATCAATTAAGGTCAGGTATTATCTAAAAAAAATGGATAAAAATCACCTGTTAGAGGCAATTTTTATCCGATATTCTTAATCCGCTTGTTTTTACTTGGTTTTCTTACTCTTTTTCATATACTGCTGGCTAGTTATTACATCAATCTTGCGCAGTTTTTTAAGCGCCATTTTGTGCCCTTGGTCAGCGGCTTTAGTCCACCAGTTAACCGCCTCAACCACATCACGATTAACTCCACCAAGCCCCCTGTGGAAAATTCTTCCAACATTATATTGGGCATCTGCTATCCCCGCCTCTGCTGCGACAAGATAGTATTTATATGCCTTGCTCATATTTTTAATAACACCCTCGCCCTTTTTATACATATTAGCGAGTTTATAGCTGGCCTGGACGTGATTCAGATCCGCCCCCTTAGTTATCCAATTAACCGAACGCATAAAATCACGGTCAACACCGATACCATTTAGATACATCATCCCTAATTCATAGCAAGCATCTGGCTGTTCTTTTTCTGCGGCACGATAAAACCAACCGAATGCTCTTTGATCATTTTGCGATACTACAATCCCCTCTTTATAAAAGCGACCAACATTATATTGTCCATCTGGGTCATTGTTGTCAGCTGCCTTTTCATACCACTTAAGAGCATTGCGCATATCAGGCTCTTTGCTTAATAGAGCATTTTCATAAGCATATCCAATGCGGTATTGTGATACACCATCTCCATTATCCGCAGCCTGCTGATAATGGTCCAAGGCCTTTTCAATGTCTTTATCGACTCCCCACCCTTCAAAGTACATTGCACCAAGATATCTATGTGAGCCAATATTCCCAAGCTCGATAGCCTTGGTAAACAGCATCATTGCCCTTTTATCACTGTGGCGCACACCATAACCATTGAGATATAAGATAGCTAAATAGTGATGAGAAACCGCATCCCCTTGTTTGGCTGCCCTTTTATACCAACGCGCCGCTTTTGAATAACTTTGTTTAACCGCTGTACCTTTTTCATACATCTCACCAAGGTTGCGCATGGCTGTGACATTCCCGGATTCAGCAGATTTTTTATACCATTCAAATGCAAGTTTATAGTTCTGGGGAACACCCTGTTTCCCATTATGGTAGATAACGGCAAGATTAATTTGCGCCGCGGAATGATTTTGTTCAGCAGCCTTTTCAAACCACTTAACAGCTTTTACCATATTTTTCGGTACCGCCTCGGCATGCATGTACATATACCCAAGCTGAAATTGGGATTCTACATCACCGGTTTTAGCTAACTTAAAAAAAACACGGAAGGCTTTGGGATAGTTTCCCGCCTTATAATAATCCATCCCCTCTGCATAGTCCGCAGCAAACAGGTTAGAAGAAAAAATAATCAAAAAAACAGCTAGTATCTTACGCATAGACCCTTTGACACCCTTTACTTTCATTGATTCTATAAATATAGTCAAAATAAGAACTATTTCAGAATATACCAGTTATATATCCTGAAATTACTATTATTTCTAAAGACGGATCGCCCATGAAAATTACGTATAACTCACCAACAATTCTTACTTTTTCTTTTATAACTGTTGCGATTCAGATAGTAGCCTCAACATTTATGCCTGCCATATCAATTAATTATTTTTCTATCGGTAGCAGCTTTGATCTTGGAAATCCAATCTGGTATTTCCGCCTATCATCCCATGTATTAGGTCACTCAGGATGGCCCCATCTACTTAACAACATAATATTTATCCTTCTGCTAGGACCTCTACTGGAAGAAAAATATGGATCAAAAAACTTATTGGTGATGATTATCATAACAGCTATAGTCACCGGACTGGCAAATATGGTGCTTTTCTCCAGCGGGCTGCTGGGCGCCAGCGGAATTGTATTTATGCTGATACTGTTAGGATCTATCACTGACATCCGCCAGGGCGAAATACCACTAACATTTATATTGGTTGCTATTATTTTCATAGGAAAAGAAATAACTGCAATATTTCACGATGATAATATTTCACAAATGGCGCATATAATTGGCGGCTTAGTAGGTGGGGCTTTTGGATTTCTGGTTGCCAAACCCAAACGTATTACAAATAGCTTTTATAGTTAGGCAATAAAACGATTTAAAAAGGCCACGAAAAACATCTTCGTGGCCTTTTTCTTCTCAGGGACATCTGGTGCCAAAAGTATGGGATTATTATCTTACTTTTTATCTCTTATCTTATCTGAATAATCCTGAATGATTTGAGCAAGCTCTTTATTATCCTGATTAACATTGTGCAGAATCTGCCTTACAAAGTCATTCTGGTCAACCAGGTAATCACGCAATCCATTTGTATCTTTGATATCGGAAAAATCAGACACTCTGCCAGCCATAAGCTCAGTATATTTTTTCATGCGCTTGATTTGGTAATCAGTTAAAGACTCAATCAGATCGAACGATGTAGAGTTAATATTTGCCATTTGTTCTATAAACGAATTAGCCATGCAATCAGCTCCTTGTAATTTTTTAGGCTTATTTTAAGATTAGTTTCTTTTTAGGAATATGCAAAAATATAATTATTAAAGCCACAGCTTGTCAAAGCACAATAGTTGGATACCAATAAAAAAGCCGATTAGTATAAACTAATCGGCTTTTAGAATTTGGCGCGCCCGGAAGGAGTCGAACCTCCGACCGCCTGGTTCGTAGCCAGGTACTCTATCCAGCTGAGCTACGGGCGCATGTCATTGAGGTGGCAGATTATGTTTCAAAAAGATGTCATCGTCAACTAAAAATTCAAAAAAATGTCAGATAGATCGCATTACTATCAATAATTTCTGTACAACCATAATAATGACACCTAAAAAAACATAAATTAAGGTTTTTATGAACTAATATATATAGTTGTAAGAATTATATTCATGTACTTTTTAAGAGCATTGGGGCTTTGAGTTTTATGGAACAAAGAAATAATAGAGTACTAGCGGCTATACATGACCCGGCTACAAGTACTGCAATAAATTCTAGTTTTAGCGGCAACAGCTTAGAAATAGTTAATAAAGCCGAACTTGAAGATATTCTTACCGCCTTTAACACCGAAAAATTCTCTGCGATTATTATTGAAGATTGTTTTCTTAAACGAAACGAGGTTCAAGCAGCAATCAAAGCTCATATAGCTACTAATGATCAAATTCCAACTATTTTCGGAATATCTCCAGCAAATGAGCAAATAGAAGTAGAAATCGATAACAACTGCAGAATATTACAAACTTTTACTAATTGCATAGATAATAATTTCGCGCCGCTGTTGGAAAATGCTTCTGAACTTTACAATTTGAGAATAGAAAATAACCATATCAAAAAAGAGCGCAATGAAGCTCAGCAAAAACTAATTTTTTTGCAAACAAACAATGAAAGCCTAATTTCTGACAAAATTGATGAAATTGAAGCGGGAAAAATTGAGTTGGCACAGCAATGCATGCAAAAATCTGCTTATATTGCCAGCAAGTCTCATGCCCTACGCAATATCCTGCATGGTATTTTAAGCTTTGCAACTATAGGTGAAATGAAGTGCGACTCTGCTGCTCCGGAAAAAATGAAAGAGTTTTTCAGATACATTTCTGATAGCGGACACAAACTGGAACATATTCTTGAAGAACTAGTATACCTATCCAAACTTGAATGTGACCGTATTGACCAAGAAATTGACGGGCACAATATTTATAAAGCAATCAAACAGTCAGTAGACAACCAGAATGATCTTATTAATGAAAAGAACGTTAAAATAGAAATCGAAATGCTCCTGGAAAACCAGCGTATCGAATTCGATAAAGAGATGATCATCAGGCTATTTGACAATTTGATCAGCAATGCTGCGCTCTACTCCGATCCTGATAAGCTTATCAAGATTCAATTTGAAGAAAGCACAACCAGCGATAACCAGCCCGCACTTAAAATTCTGGTCAAGGATAATGGTAATGGTTTTCAAGTGCCGCTAGATAAGGTTTTTGAAAGATATAACATACCGGAAACCAGGGATAAAATGGCTCCTGATGCGGGACTAGGGCTTTCCATATGCCATGAAATTGTTACGAAGCATAATGGTAGCATTGAAATTGCTGACACCGGCGCTGAAGGCAGCACCCTTGCAGTGACTCTACCTTATAAACAACCGAAAATTACTTCTGAGGACAAACCTGAAAACTCAGCGTTTGCAGCCGCCTTTGGCGATGAGTTAACCGACTTTTCAGACCAGATTGAAGCTGTATTGAATTCCGAAACTCCAAAACCACAGAGCCATGCTTCTATTATAGATAATAGGGAAATGACGAGTGATTCAAATGATGAGTCATCCGAAAAAGAGAAAGAAAAAGCTCAACCTGCAGAAGATCTTGGTTCAAATGTAGATTTGTTTTAATAATCCTCGCCATTTAATAGCTTAGAAAGACGGGAGATTAGTTCATCAATCTTATCGTAATCTGACTTTTTTAGTGATGGATCAAAGCTCTCACTTGGATGCAGGCTTTCCATTAGTTCGCTAATTAACTCAAGTGCTTCAGCAAATGCTGACAAGTGCCCACCAGTTTCATCTGTGAATTCAAGCATATTCAGCGACTGATTAATTGCAGACTCAGCGCCAACTCCATCATCATTTGCCAAAGCAAGCTTTGCATGTTGCAGCAAGTCACAAACGGTATCATTATTTTGCTGAACTTTACTCTTTAGTGCATCAATCCTCTTTACAACTGAAAGGCTTTCAAGAATATGGCGCACCATAATTACGGCCTCAGCATTGATCTGCAGCAACCTTTCTTTATCTTTTATAAGGTTTTGATTATGCAAAACAGCTCTAATTTTTTCCCTGAGCTCCTCTAGCCTGACAGGCTTAACTACATAGTCAGTAGCACCTGATTTATAAGCCTTGGTTATTGCTTCCCTGTCATCAAGTGCTGTAACAAATATAACCGGGATACGACATAAACCTGGATTCTGCCTCATTAAGCAGCAGGTTTCATATCCACTCATTTCTGGCATCATTACATCTAAAAGAATAAGATCTGGTACCGATTCACGAATATTTTCCAGGCACTCTGTACCTGATCTGGAAACTGAAACTTTGAATCCATCGGACTTGAGCATTTTTTCCATGAAAATGATATTAGTGAGTTCGTCATCTACGACGTGAATGTGGTATCTAGCAACCATATAAAATCCATTTTTGATCCAGTGTCATTACAAAATAGCATATTATTCTATTCAATCCAGCGAATCTCATTCGCTGTCAATTCCCCCACGACAACCGTCTTCAGCCCCCTTGGCATTTTGGCCTTATCCTGGGTTAATGGAATTCTACCAGCCATTATCTCTGCATACCTCTGTGGCAATACGGGTGATCGTTGCGGCTCTGCATAGCCAATAGGGTATATAGGCTGCACCGTATTCATATCGTATTTATCACTTGCCCCAACTGTGTGTAGTAATTCATGAGCCAATACCACATTATTCTTGGCGTTCATATCTTTACTGGCAAAACCATTTACCACCGCATAGAGTCCATTTTGTATTCCCAGAGAATCTGGGACCATCTCATTATCTTCCTTATCAAAATATTGTAAGAAAATTTTAATATCTGCTGGTTTATCATAACTATTATTGGAATAAATCCAGTATCGCATTTCCAGGCTCCACCAGATTGTAGAAAGTATTGATCCGTGCTCTGGTGGTTCCGGAGGAATGCTTTGTAATTCAGGCGCCAGAAATATCTTTACCGGCAAAGAAATCCCCAGATTGTATTTTTCTGCTTCCCGTTTAAAAAAATCTTCTACCGGGTCAAAGCGTTCTTCATCAAGGTTTTCAATAAATTTTTTACTTTCATTAGACCCATCACCATTTATAGGATATACAACAACCCATAATGGGTCATTCCAGTCTGTTGTTCTTGCGCGATCAAGGTAAACCCCACCTGCAACCATGAGTAGGATAAATAAAAGGATAAATACTCTTAAGGCCTTAAATGGCGACATTTTATCTCCTTACCGGATAACAAAATCAAACTGATCCAGTTTATTCACCCTAATAATAGACTTGATTGATGCGACATATTTCAACCCAATCGCAGAATATTTCTCCAAACCATTAGCAAGATCTGCCCCTAAAATCCGACCTGCCCCGTTTTGTCTAGCCTGTTCTCTAATATCACGTAATAACTGATAATTACTATTAGAATTCAATTGTTTAATGTAGTACGACACCGAATCGGCTGGTGATGAAAATTTAGCAACCTCATGTATTGCATTTCCGCTACGACCATTAGGCACAAGCCCACACCCTTTGGAAAAACACCAGATACCGAAATAATTATTACCATCAACGGCAAATCTGGATGTTCCCCAGGCAGTTTCATTAGCAGCCTGTGCCAATGCAAGTGAAGCCGGAACTACATCCACCCTTTTTAATAGCTCATTTACTAGATCAATATCATTTCCATTAACTTGGGGACAGCGATAAACTCCAGCTAATGTTTGAATATATTGCTTCTCTTTTGGCGATAACTCACCAGCTTTTGCCTTATTATGAATTTGAATAATATTCAACCTGACCTGTAACACTTGGTCATTTGCTTGCTCAATAAACGGAGCTAGATATTCAAAAAACGCCTGTTTCTTGCGACCTACATCTTCTATCTGAGAAAAGTCTGGTCTAACCGTGACGGTTACAATCGGTGCAATATCCCAGCCCGGCATAGGCTTAAACTGAACAAAACCAGTATAAGTACCTCTAAAAATAATCAATGAACTAAGAAATGCCCAAATAACCAGAAGGAAGACAAATCTACCGCTGAAAACAATATTAAAAATCACAACAAACGCCTTTAACTCAATAACACTTTCCGAAAACCCAAAATTCTAAATGTATTCTAATAATACCAAAATTCGATTCAAAGATTTGCTGAAAATTTGGTTTTAATGATAAAAAAATAACTTAAACAAACTGAAAAATGTGCAATTTTTGTCAAAAAGTGTAAGTGAATACCTAGTAGTTTAATCAATAAATACACTGAAACCAGGTTTAAAAAACAAACTCTCTTTATTTGCAATGCACAATCAAATATATCTCGTAACCTTTTACTGTAAAAACCATTTTTTTCAGCTTTTGGGATGGCTAACTTTTACTGGCATAAACGCAATCAGACTAACATAAGTATCTAATTATCTGACAAATCCTAAGAAATGGGGATTCAAACTGGCCTTTAGAAAATCACTTACGTATAATCGGCGGTCGGACTGCATTTTGTGTAGTCAAAATAGACAAAATATTTCATTAACAACATCTCGGAGACCGCCATGGCAGAACAAAAAACTGCAATTATTGA
>QZLE01000048.1 GCA_004796365.1 Gammaproteobacteria bacterium
AAAACAACGTTGCTACTCCAGTTTCTCAAATTTACGACGTATCTTTGGGTAAAATGGTTTAATTCTCTATCCAAGAGAATAGAAGATGGGCCGCGCTACTGCGGCCCTTCTCTTCTAACTTTGCTGCAGCATGATGCTGAAAAAGGTAAAAACCAAAGGCTTTTCTGCAAAGCCTCCAGCCAACAAGTCCACGGATTCTTTGCAAAAAGGCTTTCACTACAAAGCTGAGCTACAAATTCAGTTTTAATTGAAAGTATAATTATTAATACCTCAGTATTTCTGGGCCTAACCTTGGTTAACCACTATACTGACAAGAGTTGATTTATAATAAGGGCCACGCGCTAAATGTCTGAACAGATCAAACAGGAAAACAGACTATTACACGTTGAGACACCTTTTGGTAAAGATGTTTTACAACTAGTTCAGTTCCGGGGTAGAGAAACCCTAGGACAACCATTCCAATATCAACTCACAATGATTTCAGAAGATGTCAATCTTGATCCCAATAAAATTGTAGGGAAAAGCATAACTTTTAAGTTTGAGCTCCAAGGAAAGGGTGAATGGAGACCGTTCAATGGCTATGTCAGCAGATTTTGGGCTAGTTCTCCTCAAAAAGTCGGCACAGACAAAGGTGAAATCAGAGAATATAAAGCCACCATTGTTCCCTGGATCTGGTTTTTAGGTAAAACAACTGATTGCAGAATTTTTCAAAATAAAACCCTTCCAGAGATAATTGAGCAGATATTCAGTGAATATGGCGTTTCAAAGTTCACGAAAAACAAACTCTCCAACAACTACCCTAAACATGAGTACTGCGTTCAATATAGAGAAACCGACTTAAACTTTGTTACAAGACTTATGCAGAAAGCAGGAATTTCATATTTCTGTGAGCATAAAGATAACGAACATATTCTTCACCTGTGCGATGACAAGTCTGATTACCAACCATGCGCTGAAAGTTCAGTTGAGTTTCACAGTGGTTCAAGAGCAAATGACCACATTTTTGCTTGGGAAAAATCAGCAAGATTCCCATCCGGCAAATACACTCAACGAGCCTTTAACTTTACCAAGCCAAGCACTGATTTAACCACCAAGGCCAATGGATTATCCAAAGTTTCTGAAACCAGCAATTACGAAGTCTATGACTATCCTGGCGAATATTTCGAAAGCGCTGATGGTAAAACAGAAACTAAGATTAGAATGGAAGAAATGGAGGTTGATGAAAATACTTTCATTGGCTCTAGTCACTGCCGCAGTTTCTTTGCCGGGGGAACATTTAAGCTAGACAAGTACATTGTTAAAGAAGAAGCTAAAAAAGAATTTTTGATAACCAGCATGGAAATATATGCTGAAGATCGCTCACAAACCAATGCTGAATTTGCGATTCAGGATTTCAGCAACACATTCACTTGTATTCCCAAAAGCGTTCCTTTCCGTCAAAAAAGAACCGCAAAAAAGCCACACATTAATGGCGTACAAACCGCAATAGTAACAGGCCCATCATCAGATGAAATTTATGTCGATGAATATGGAAGAATTAAAGTTCAATTCCATTGGGATCGCGAAGGCAAAAAGGATGAAAACAGCTCCTGTTGGATCAGAGTTGCGCAAAACTGGGCCGGTAAAAACTGGGGTATAGTTTTTCACCCTCGCGTAGGACAGGAAGTAATTATCGACTTTATTGAAGGTGATCCTGACCGCCCAATTGTTACTGGGCGAGTTTACAATGGTGAACAAGGCCTTCCTTATGATTGCCCAACAAATAAAACCCAAAGCGGTGTAAAAACAAGATCATCCAAAAGCGGCGGAACTTCTAACTTCAACGAACTACGTTTTGAGGATAAAAAAGGATCTGAAGAGATCTACTTCCATGCAGAAAAGAATTATACCCAAAAAGTTGAGAACGATTCTACAATAACAATAGACCATGATTTATCAACTTCTGTAGGAAACAATGAAACTCGTCAAGTCAAAAAAAATAGAACGACTACCATAGGCAAAGATGATTTATTAAGCATCAAAGAAAACCGAACTACTACTGTTGGTAAAAATGAAGTTCATAGTGTTAAAGGTGATTGCACAACGAACGTTGATGGAAATAACACCTTAACTATAAACAAAAATAATACACTTTCTGTAAACAAAGATGAAAGCAATAATATTAGTGGCAATAGAAGTTCAAATATTGGCAAAAACGAAACCATTGATGCTGGGCAAAACTTAACTGCCAAGGCAGGTCAAAACTTAACAATAGAAGCAGGCCAAAGCATAACTATCAAAGCAGGTTCAGCTGAAATTAAATTGTCTTCATCTGGGGAAATTGCACTCAAAGGAATGCAATTAAAAATCCAAGGCACTACAGTTGATCTTAATGGAAGTGCAAAAGTTGGAATAAAAGGCGGAATTGTAACGCTTAACTAAAAAATTATACTTTCACCAAGTGCTAAAGCTATAATTGTTTGACTCCACTGTTTCTGCAAACCGGATAAGAAGTGAAAACAGAACTATTTCATCAAATTCTGGACGAGGCATCTTTTTTTTGGTTTCAAAGAAACCATGCAGCAGAATCACCATTCTTTAACCTCACCAACTTAATTCAACTAGACAGGCGCCTAGCAGGACTTTTTCGCCTCCTTCCATCATATGAAAACTTTGAAGATGAATTAAATAAAGAGTTTGACATAGACAACAAAGATGACTTTTTCTGTTTACTTATAGCTGCAGCATCCAATAAAAAAATCGATATAACCCCAAAAGTAGCAGATGCAGTTTCAAATGGCGCAGATATAAAAGATATAGTATCAACCATTGGCTGGATTTCTTTCGAAATTGCCGAGCCATTACTATTCGAATTGTGGGAATCAGATTCTAATATGCTTAAGGCAATAGCTATCGAGGGCTGGCGCTTCCATAGAGTCAAGCCACCATTTGACCTAAGCGCCCCCATTGATTCTGAAGATATTAATCTTAGCTGCGCCGCGATTAGATTAGCTGGTGATTTAGGACTACAAGATTTTGTTTACTTAATTGAAGGAAAACTTGCCTCACCAGACAACCAAGTACGCTTTTGGGCCTGCTATTC
This sequence comes from Gammaproteobacteria bacterium, assembly GCA_004796365.1. Lineage (GTDB taxonomy): Bacteria > Pseudomonadota > Gammaproteobacteria > QZLD01 > QZLD01 > QZLE01. The sequence goes on from QZLE01000048.1 coordinate 3,083, forward strand.
ATCTGTTTTACTAGGTAACCCAAAGGCTCTTAGTAATTTAATTGAAGCGATAAACCCAGATAATGATAAACGTTACTTAGCAATAAACACTGTTTTCCCTGCTATGGATTACACCCACGCTATATCATGGATTAACCACCTCAGCAGCAATAAATGCGATCCAGAGTTTATTATTAAAGCCTTTGAAGTGCTGGGCACAACTAAATACCTTCCCTGGCTAATAAGCCTAATTAAATCAAAAGAAACTTCCGCTTTTGCGACACATGCTTTTTGCACTATAACTGGCATGACACTTTCACTTGATAATTACGGAGATATTCTCCCCCTTCTGGCAGACCATTCAGCATACGAGACAGATGAATTTGAAGATATTATCTCTCAAATACCTTTTGAATCTATCAATGAATGGTGGAAACAACACCAAAATAATTTCCTAGCAGATCAAAGATACTTCTTAGCAAAAGATATGCATGAGAAAAACTTAAACTTTATCCTGAAAGAAGGCAGCCAGACACAAAGAGAAAGAGCGGCTTTAGAACTAGCAATACTATCACCACAATCACCTGTTTTTGAACACCGGGCCCCTGGATTTCGCCAATGACAAACCAAGCAACATATCAAGCAAAAATTATTTCTTGTGGAGCAACTACTCCTTTAGGAGAAACAGCTGAAATCAGCTTTGCCAAGCTACAAAGTTCCATGGTGGCGCCAGAAAGGTTTATGGTTGATGAAGATAACTCTCTTCTAATTAATAAAATAAGCGATGAAATATTAATAAACCTTCCTGAAAAAATACAAGAACTAGGCATGCACCCAAAATACCAACGCATGCTTAAAATAGCAGCCATGGCTTTCTATGATAATGCGCAAAAAATTCGCATTGAAACTCCTACCCCCCTTTTTTTAGGGCTTCCTGATGAAGAATCAATTGCAGCAAAAGAGGAGCAGGCTACGTTAATACCGTGGTTAAATAAGCTCACAGGAAATCTAATAGATACTCAGCAAAGCAAGATACTGCCTTTTGGCAGAGCATCTGGCTTAATGGCATTACATGAAGGGGTAAATCACCTCAATCAATTCGATGTTCCATTTGTTCTGGTGGGCGCTGTCGATAGTTACCAGGATATAAGACTACTAAATTACTTGTATGAAGAGCGTATAGCTTACTCTCCAGATAACCATGATGGCATGATCCCTTCAGAGGGCGCAGTTTTTATAGCTATAAGCAAACAGGGGCCAGACTCAAAACCATCGGTTCTTGATATTCAATCTTCAGATAAACAAGAACAGCCCAATGACCAATTTGCAGAAATGATCAAGCAAATGCTTCCAATAGATGGAGTCGAAATAAATTGCCTATACCCACCGTTTAATGGTGAAGACAAATGGATATTTGAGTGGGGGCAATGCATGAGTGAAATTAGAGAGATTTTAGCCCCAGAAACACCGGTTCAAGTCCCTGCATTTTTAATTGGCGATATGGGCTCTGCTTTCTCACTTTTTTCCTTATGTTATGCAGCAGACAGCATTGAAAATGGGTTTACGTACGGAGCTACAATTATCTGTACTGGGTCTGACGGCCCACTCAGATCATGCGCAATAGTTGCATAAAATAAATGACGCCGTAAAAAACTAATCTTGGAATGCACTCCCAATCGACCACTCATCAACAGGTATAAACCTAACCCCCTTTGGTTTCGCCTTATTTATCTTCTCAACTAATGACTCATGAATTATATACAATGACTCATATTCTTCAGCAATAAAAAGCAACCTATTCCTAAGCTTTATTTTTTTTAACTTTTCAACAGAAAGGCTAAAGCTGTTAAGTATCGAGATATCTCCCAACATATCAAGTTTATAATTGGACTTTTCCATATCAATTGCCGGAACATAATTAAACACATGGCAGTAATAATAACCGTACTCTACATTCTCATTATGCTCAATAAATGCAGGAACAAACTGCACATTTATTAAGCGTTCTTGAAATAAAATATCGAATATTTTTTGACTAACAACTGGCTCAGGAAGTTTATGAAAATCAACTAACTCATACTTTTCAGGTATTGGTTTCCCTAGCTTCAATTTAAACGCATCACTATAAACAATCGGCATATCAGGGTGAATATCAACACCCTCTTTCCACCCAAGCAAAGGATAGTGCTTATTGTGCTCTCTTTGAATTACATAATACTCATTTTCAAACATTAACTTCTATCCTCTATATGTTAACTTTCCACTTATTGAAATTTCCTTATACTTAGCCTTTATTTCATCCATATCGTCTTCACCCACAAGGTTTTCGGTTGTGTGTTTTCCATTAAATGGGCATTTAGCGAGCAATTCATTATTTTTCCCATTTGTCGTCTTCTGCCTAAATCCACGACAACCTACCTTACCATTATCATTAGGTTGAAAATCTTTTCCATTTTCTGATATTGTCCATGTAAAATCGCTTATAAGTTGAAAAATTTCTAAACTTTTTGTGTTCATTAGTTTAGCAAAAGCGTTAGTACCACAAAACTTCCCTCTCTTTGCCCTCGTCATAAGGGGCTTTATCAAATCCCTAACTGCGTCAGGATAACTAATATCTTCAGTATCACCATGACCTTTATCATGTTTTGTGTTATGCACGGGAACACTTAAACAGCACGCCAAGTCCCAATATGCAGGAATCATAGTGCCATTCTCTGCGCAATTGATATCATATCCAAAATCTTCAGCTGTTGTCGCCCACTCACTATTATCTTCTTTATCTAGCACTTTGCTACAAATCAGATGATGAGCTTGTATTGATCTTCTCTTTTTACCAACAGGCCTATAAAACCAAGGATGGTTTTCTATTTTTCCAATCCCAGACGCTGCTACGATATTATCAGTTAGCGTATCAGATTCACCTTTTGCGTCACCTTTTGGCTTTACCAAATGTTCATCTTTTTTCTTAACTGGTTTTTTACAGTACTTGCATGTTGGACCTAAAGCTACCGCAGCAACTGAAGCAGCCGCTACTGCATTATCACTTCCAAAAAGTACTGTTGGAAGTCCTGCTGCAATCACCCCACCATGAGACATTGAATTACTAATCGTCGCAACAGGTTTTTTCCCAGCTAATACAGTGGGCTCACCTTGAGCTATAGTATCAGGAGGACCACAACAAACACACATATCCCCAATAGTCGCAAGAGGAATCCCACCACTCAGCACTGTAGGATTACCTTTAGAAACCGGCCCGCCAACATGTGGTTTTGGCCCAGGGTCAACCATTGGACATGTATGCATATCTCCTATACGAGCACCGGGTTTACCCATAGAACACCTCTTTATTTATTAAGAATTTAATAAATGTCATTTTTTATTTACTCACATTGCTTCAAGTCACATTATTACATGCGTACCAAAAACAAACCAAATTAATTTTCAATGCATAAATACTACCATGCAAACCAGCCTTTGCTCAAGGCTGTTTTTTCTCAAAAAATATTGATTTTCAACTATCTAAACAGCCCCAATCGACCCAATACCCGCTTATTTATAATTACTACTTAATCTTTTTCTTTCTTATTAAGCTAAGCGACCAACGGTCACTTTTTGCATCACTCTAACGACAAACGGTAGATTTTCCCCGTCAGAATACGCAAAAAAGCACGACGATTTCACATTTTCCACACTTTAGAAATTGATCCAAGTCACACCACATATATGTTTATTTTAGAATATAATTAATTGCGAACCAGTTCACTACCAATACTTCATATTATCAGCAATACTAGCTGCATACATTGGTTATTAACCGATGTTATTCAAGGATGAAACAGCGAGATCTAACGGAAGCGTTTTTTTGTAGATCTCAAACTAAGGAAGGCGTTTATAGCCATATCTTTATGGGTATGGATTTAATATTAACGCAGCTTAGGGAGCTGGTGACTGAAAACGAGTAAGGTCACCAATTTTTAATAAGATGAAGCTTAAAAATATTGCAACAACTCTATCGGTAGCACCAATGCTACTAGCCGCCTCTTCGGCCTTCGCACTTTATTGCGGTTCAGATTCAAACCAAAATCATATTAATGCAGGAAGGGCAGAACTTCTTTACGGCATTAATGTTAACGCCATTGGTTCTGGTGAATACTTAGGTATGTCATCAGGTACAACAATGCTTCAGGAAACTTCTGCTGGTTACTTCCAAAAAACATCTTCTTGCCCTACTGGTGGCGGAGACGATCCAATCGATCCTCCAACTAGTGGTGGAGATGTTGTACATGAAGATCTTGGTAATGTAGCTGCTAAAAACGCTGAAAATACCCTTAAAAAGGTTGCAGAGTTTTCTGGCAAGAACTACCACGTAGCTGTTGCTGGTTCTGACCTTGTGGAAGATATCGGTGGAGATATGCAAGCTGACAAACTTAGCTTGCCGCGCACTGTATACGTTGATATTCCAGCAGGTGCAACTATTGAAGCAGCATATGTGAACTACTACGGTTCTGCATACGTTACAGATGAAACAAATGCAAAAGATGACACTGATGATACGGTTAGTGGCAGTGAGCTAGGTATTGATAGCATTGCAGATATTGAGAACAATGAAATCAATATCACTGTAGATACCAATGACCTTGGTGCTCTTACTCCTTCGTCTGCTGCTGTAGGCGCCCAAAGTGAGTCAATGCCATCATGGTGGAAGATGTTCCCATCTGCAGGCACACTACAAAATAGTAAGGTAGTTATGTGGAATAACCGTCTAGATCTGACTGATGCATTCGCAGGTCTAACAGGCTCTATCCCAGTAACTGTTACTAGACTACAGCGTGCTGACTTCACTGGTGCTTCAGAAAGTGCAATGGGCTTTGCCATGGCTCCACCAAGTGGTGCAAATGACAATGGCGATGTTGCAAATGACTGCCTGGCAAATGCATCTTACTCAGTGATTGTGGTTTACTCTATGCCTACTGGTGAAGATAAGACTATCTCTATCTACGACGGTATCGCATGGGGCTGGAACAATGACTTTGCTACCAGCACCTCAAAGGCATTTGCTAGCCAAGTTATTCCACACAAAGCTGTAACTGACATCCAGATCCTGCATGATGCTATCGACGCAACTGGTGATACCAAACTATACCTAGCTGCTCTAGATGGTGATGAGTATGGTCACTCAAATGTTCCACAATGTGGTTCAAGCTCATACCCTCATGACACAGGAAAAGACTACACCTGGGTTAAAAATGGTACTGGCAACGTTCAATACTACGAAAACATCTACGAAGGTCCTCACGCTCCTGACGTAGGCACTTCGTTCCCAGCGTACAGCGAAGTTAAAACTGTATCTAACGGTCTAAACTTCAACATCGTTGAGATTGGTATCGAAAATGACGTAGACAACGCTGTAAACACCTTGATCCACGTAGAGGGTGACAACCCAATCTCTACTCAAGTTGACCAAGAAGCTATGCTAATCAGCTTTGCGATTCTTGAAGCTAAAACTATGGAACAGGGTACAGAGCCTCCAGCTCCAACTAACACCGCTCCTGTTGTTACAATGAACGGTAATGCTGAGATGACTCTAACTGTTGGTGATACCTTCACAGATCCGGGTGCTACTGCAACTGACGCTGAAGATGGTGCAATCACACCTACAGCTGATTGTAATGTATCTACTACTGTAGCAGGCACATACACCTGTACTTACACAGCTACTGACTCTGGCGCTCTTACTGACACAGCTACTAGAACAGTGATTGTGGAAGAAGAAGTTCAACCAACTAACACTGCTCCAGTTGTTACCCTAAACGGTGACGCAAGCGTAACTCTTGAGTTTGGCGCAGCTTGGGCTGACCCAGGTGCTTCAGCTACTGACGCAGAAGACGGTGCAATTACTCCTGTAGTTGACTGCCCAGTTGATACACAAGTTGCTGGTACATACACATGTACTTATTCAGCTACTGATGTAGGTGGTCTAAGCGATTCTGTAACCAGAACAGTTGTTGTAGAAGAAGAAGTAATTGAGCCACCAGCACAAACATGTGTTACAGCGTCATTCGCTGACCACGAAGCTGCTGGCAGAGCTGAAATACTATATCTATCTAGCTACTACGTAGTTGGCTCTGGTGAGTACCTAGGTTCTACATACATCGGTGGTACTGCTACTCTTGTAGAAACATCTCCAGGGCAGTG
>QZLE01000111.1 GCA_004796365.1 Gammaproteobacteria bacterium
GATGCCGAGGTTATGGCGTTAATGTGTAGCACGCTAAGCATGGCTGGAGTGAATAGTTTTTATCTTGATTTGGGGCATGTTGGTATTTATCGTGGGCTTGCTCAGCAGGCTGGACTGACGGCAGATCAAGAATATTATCTATTCGATGCCATGCAGCGTAAGGCAATTCCAGAGATAGAGCAGTTGCTGCAAGAATTTGCGGTTAAATCTCCAGAAAAAGAGATGTTATCTGCTCTGGCAATGCTTAATGGTGGAGACGAGGTGCTGATTGAGGCAGTTTCCGTTTTAGAAAAAGCTAATAATGATGTAAAATCTGCGCTGGACAACTTAGGTGCAATCTATATGAGCTTGAAAGAGCAGGTGCCTGATGTTGATATCCATTTCGACCTTGCAGAACTACGAGGTTACCATTATCAAACCGGCGTCGTATTTGCAGCCTTTGTCCCAGGCAAAGGTCAGGAGATTGCGCGCGGTGGGCGTTATGATGAGATTGGAGAGGTGTTTGGCAAGTCCCGTCCGGCAACAGGGTTTAGCTCTGATCTGAAGGCGGTGCTGCAGTCGGCAGAGCTAGAGCAGAATGAAGCCAAAGGCGCAATATTTGCGCCGTGTTTATGCTATGCATCAAGCGCACAAAAGTCTGATCTGTTTGAGTTTGTAACTGAACTCAGGGGCTCTGGCGAAAGAGTGATCTTTGAGCTTGAAGGTCAACAAGGTGATGCTGCGGCAATGGGATGTGACCGCGTAATTGTTAAACAGGATGATAATTGGGTGGTAGAAGCTATATCCTGAGCATTGAAAAATTGCTTTTGGAATAGCCGTTCCGGCAAGAGTAACTTAGAGCAAAGCGGTTAGTACAAACCATAAAGCCAACCGTTATTTGGAAAACAAGATGGCAAAAAATATTGTTGTAATTGGTACCCAGTGGGGTGATGAAGGTAAAGGCAAGGTTGTAGACTTGCTAACAGACAGAGTCTCTGCGGTAGTACGCTTTCAGGGCGGGCACAATGCGGGGCACACACTGGTAATCGATGGTAAAAAGACAGTATTACACTTGATTCCATCAGGAATTTTGCGTGAAGATGTTAAGTGCCTGGTCGGTAACGGCGTGGTTGTTTCACTTCCTGCGTTGGCAAAAGAGATCGCAATGCTGGAAGAAAATGACGTGCCAGTGCGTGAGCGTCTGCTTATCAGTGACTCATGCCCAGTGATTCTGCCATCACATATCGCTCTAGATCAGGCACGTGAGAAGGCGCGTGGTAGCAAGGCAATTGGTACAACTGGTCGCGGCATTGGCCCAGCATATGAAGATAAGGTATCGCGTCGCGGCATCCGTATCTCCGATCTATATAATCGCGAATTCCTGGAGTCAAGACTGCAGGAGCTGATTAAGTTCCACAACTTTCAGTTAACCGAATATTTCAAAGAAGACCCGATAAGTTATGACGAAACGCTGGAAGAGCTGCTGAAGTATGCAGAAGACTTTAAAGACCTGGTAGCAGACGTATCTTCGCTGGTCTACGAAGCTAACCAGAAAGATGAAAACATCATGTTCGAAGGTGCTCAAGGTGCCCTTTTGGATATTGATCACGGCACCTTTCCGTTCGTAACCTCATCCAATACCACAGCGGGTGCAGCAACCGTAGGCAGTGGTGTAGGTCCGGGAATGATGCATTATGTACTGGGAATCACCAAGGCATACACCACCAGAGTTGGTGCAGGCCCTTTTCCAACCGAGCTGTTCGACGAAACAGGTGAACATTTGGCGAAGGTGGGGAACGAATTTGGCTCTACTACAGGTCGTCCGCGTCGTTGCGGTTGGTTCGATGCCATCTCACTAAAGCGTTCAGCGCAAATCAATGGCGTATCCGGTTACTGCATAACCAAGTTAGATGTACTTGATGGCATGGATGTGGTCAAGATCTGCGTAGCCTATCAATGCAATAAGACCGGAGAAGAATTCAAGATCTCACCAAATGGCGCCAGCCTGCTGGAATCATGTGAACCTGTTTATGTAGAGATTCCTGGTTGGCAGGAATCAACCGTAGGGATCGACAACTACGATAACTTGCCGGAAAACGCCAAGGCATATCTGAAGAAGATCGAAGAGATTACAGGTATTCCGGTGGATATTATTTCTACCGGGCCGGATCGTAGAGACACAATTGTGTTAAGAGATCCGTTTGAAGCTTAAAGCTATTGCAAAAAATCTGTCATTGCCCGACTTGATCGGGCAATCCAGCGATTGTAAAATTGCAGCGCGAAGCGCTAATTACACCTAATCCAGAAAACCTACTTAATAGTAATCCCTTGCGCTTTTGCAACTCGGTAAATCATCTGCCTTATTGTAAAGTCCCACTTAGATGGTAGGGCTGCGCTGGTATCCCTTCGGAAGCCTTGAGTCATTCCATAGTGCGGAACTAGCTTTTTACTTCTCTTTGATAAAGCTTTAACATTTTTCCTATCCCATCCATCAATGATCCATGCATTGGCCCCCCATTCATCTGTATGTGTAATTAACCAGTTTAAGATACGTGTAATTTCTGATCCTTTTTTTCCTTTCGTATCAGTCTTAGCTTTTATTATGGATTTTTTTAACTCTTTGCCTTTTGCAAGAAGAACCATCGCATGAGTTTTGGTTGCTGCTCCAGTGAAGAAAATATCGTTTTTAAGTTGCCCGTGAGGCATGTTTTGGACCATTTGCCCAACGCTTAAAAGGTAAAGGCTTAAAAAAGTATGCTCTTCACACTTGCCAGCTAAGCTATCGGTTGAAATTAAAGATGATGCTAGTGTCATTGGAATTCTATATTTTAAAGAGTCTTGAGAAGAGGTATTTCTAAATCCCTTGGTTTTTTTGTCAATTTTGGTCCTATAAGACCACTTGTTCTTTACAAAATGAATTAAGCGTTGGGTGAATATTTTCTTTGAAAATGTGGAAGGTAGTTTTACTCCGCTAAGAATTCCTCCCATCATATAAGATTTGAAGGATTTATATGGCACCATTTTTTTAAAAAAAGAATATGTTGATCTTATTGCGGGGAGATAATCCCAGGTTTTAGCATCTAGGAAGTTAAAACCCTTAAACATTTCGCGAGGGTGGTTTGGCGCTATTAAGGCTTGATCTACTTTTTTGCTGACAAATTTGGCAACATTTTCAATATCTGGTTCATCATCAAAAAAGTTCAACGCCCAATTGCTTAAGGCTCTGAGTCTGGTGTTCTTACCAACTATGGTATCTAGCTCGCCTAGCTGTTTTTTATACTTGCTTCCATCATTAATTTCCGCCTTGGTTTTTGGGCGCAAAATATTACTTACCTTCGTCTTTGAGCTTTTGCTTTGGTTGCTTTGGATGCTGTTATTTTTAGAAGCAAGATCAGCAAGTTTTTTTAATAAGGCTAGGTTTCCCATATGTCCTTCGTATTTAAGTTCTTTAAAGTCATTAATGAGTTATAATTTAACCTATATACTCCAAACTGAGAAATTAAATGGCGAAAAAACCACCAAGTAAGAAGCTACCCAGCTCCAAAGCAGGCAAGAAGGGCAAGGGCAAAAGGAAGAGTGCTGATCCGCATTACGAGCGTGAGAAGAAAAAATACGGTAAGCCAATTCCCAGTCGTGAACATATTCTTGAATTTATGCAAAGGGCTGGCAGGCCGTTAAAGCGGATAGAGATTGGTGATGCAATCGGAATTCACAGTGATAACGAGGTGGAACAGGAGGCGTTTCGCCGTCGCATGAAGGCGATGATTCGTGATGGCCAGGTGATAAAAAATCGCACTGGTTATTATGTTCTGGTAAATAATACTGATTTGATACGAGGCGTTATAACTGGCCACCCGGATGGTTTTGGGCATTTAAAGCCGGACGATGGCAGTGATAAGATCTTCCTTCCACCGCGCGAGATGCGAGCAGTGTTACATAACGACACTGTGGTAGTGCGTATTACCGGCCTAGATCGCAAAGGTGACCGTGAAGGCGCGATTGTCGAGCTGGTATCACGCGGCAATCATACCATTGTTGGTCGCTTCCACCTTGAATCTGGTATAGGTTTCGTGGTACCGGAAAACCGTAGAATCAACCAGGATATCCTGATCCCCCAAGAGAATATTAATAAGGCGCAAGAGGGGCAGATCGTTGTTGCTGAGATCACTCAGCAGCCTGCTCCGCATCATCAACCTATAGGCAAGATTATTGAGATCCTTGGCGAACATATGGCGCCGGGGATGGAGATTGATATTGCTTCGCGGGTTTATGGTATCCCAGTGGTATGGCCAGAAGGGGTAGAGCAAGAGACTGCTAAATTTAAAACCACGGTTCCAACGACAGCAAAAAAAGACCGAGTAGATCTGCGAGATTTATCATTGGTTACTATCGATGGCGAAGACGCGCGGGATTTTGATGATGCGGTGTATTGCGAACCGGTTTCCAACGGCTGGAAGCTGATTGTTGCGATTGCCGATGTGGCTCATTATGTTAAGCCGGGAATGGAACTGGATGCAGAGGCGCAAAATCGTGGTACTTCTGTTTATTTTCCTGATTCAGTTATTCCGATGTTACCGGAAAAACTTTCCAATGGCCTTTGCTCCATCAACCCCAAAGTAGATCGTCTGTGCATGGTTTGTGAAATGGTAATCAGTAAGAATGGCAAGGTACAGCGCTCTAAATTTTACGAAGCAGTTATGCGTTCTAAGGCGCGCCTTACCTATACCGAAGTGGCTGCGATTTTGGTTGATGGAGATAAAGACGCCTATAAAAAATGGGAATATGTGGTACCGCATCTGCGCAATCTGTGGGATGTGTATAAGGCTCTGCGCAAGGCACGCAGACAGCGTGGCGCGATCGATTTTGATACCGTAGAAACTCAGATTATCTTCAATGAAGAACGCAAGATTGAGAAGATAGTTCCGACCACTCGAAATGAGGCACATCTATTAATCGAAGAGTGTATGGTTGCTGCCAATGTGTGTGCAGCTAAATTTGTTGAGAAGTTTAAGGTTCCGGCTCTGTTCCGCGATCATGATACTCCCAAAGAAACCAAACTGGAGATGTTGTATCAGTTTCTGGGGCAGCTTGGCTTTCAACTTGGAACTGGTGACGGTCCTACTTCAAAGGACTACGCCGAGCTGGTTGAGAAGATCAAGGATCGTCTAGATTTTAATATGATTCAGACTGTGCTTTTGCGTTCATTGTCACAGGCGGATTACCGTCCGGAGAATATTGGCCATTTTGGTTTGGCTCTGGAACACTATGCGCACTTTACCTCGCCGATTCGTCGTTACCCTGATTTATTACTGCATCGGGCGATAAAACATATTATTAAAGGTGGAGATGCAAAGTCATATCTCTATAGCTTTAATGAGATGGAAGATCTGGGCAAGCAGTGCTCGATGGCGGAAAGACGTGCTGATGATGCTACTCGTGATGTGATGTTAAGCCTGAAGTGTCAGTATATGCACGATAAGATCGGTGAGGAGTACGATGGTCTGATAACAGGAGTGACATCTTTTGGAATGTTTGTTGAGATCACTGATGTTTACGTTGAAGGGTTGGTGCATGTAACTGCGATGGGGAATGATTATTTCCACTTTGATCCGGTGGTGCATACCATGCGGGGTGAACGCACCGGTAAGGTTTATCGTTTGGGGGATAAGGTTCATATTCAGGTTGTCAGGGTCGACATTGAAGAGAAACAGATTGATTTTGATCTTGTTAGTGAAAAATGAAAACACAATACATACACGGAATACACGCAGTTAAATCTGCACTGAAATATGACCCGACTACCATTCAGGAAATAGTGGTGGATAAGCGCCGCAGCGATGATAAGTCTAATGCTATTATCGGTGCAGCAAAAAAGGCTGGAGTAACAGTAAGTCGTCGCGATAAGAAGGAGCTGGATAAACTTGCTGATGGAGAAAATCACCAGGGAGTGATTGCTGTTTCTGCTGGTTCAAAACCCAAGGGTGACAAAGAGCTAACTGACTTCATTCAGCAGTTGGAACATAATCCATTTCTTTTGATCTTAGATGGAGTACAGGATCCGCATAACCTTGGTGCCTGTCTGCGAACCGCCAATGCTGCTGGTGTTGATGCGGTGATTATTCCCAAGGATAAGGCTGTAGGAATGACTTCTGTAGTGCACAAGGTATCGTGTGGTGCCTCGCATGTTATACCAGTATTTCAGATAACTAATCTGGCGCGTACCATGAAATCATTGCAAAAAGAAGGTGTGTGGATAATTGGTACTGCTGGGGAAACCGAGCAGTCCTATCTTGATGTCGATTTCAAAGGTTCTGTCGCTGTGGTAATGGGGGCAGAAGGTGAGGGAATGCGGCGCCTTACCAAAGAGGCCTGTGATTTTCTGGTGAAGATTTCGATGGAAGGTGTGGTTGAAAGCCTGAATGTTTCGGTTGCTACTGGTGTGGTGTTATTTGAGGCAAAAAGGCAGAGGGCGAGCTAACACAGGAGGGCAGGATGCCAAAAACACAAAAAGGATTTTCTACTTTTCTATTTCTGTTTGGATCGGTGTTTTTTTGTGTCGGTACGGGTATCGGGATCTTTGTTGTGCTTCCGGATCTGCGCGACTGGCAGCAGATGAAAGAATGGATTCCACACCAGGCAAATATCATTAATGTCAGATTAGATGAAAGCCGAGGGGATGACAGTACTACCTATTCTGTGCGAGCTACCTACGTATATACTTTTGAGGGCAAAAAATTTCAAAATAACCGCGTAACCATAACTGGTGGCTCTGATAACCTAGGTGACTACCATCATAAAATGTACCGTAGGTTGAAAAAGCAGTACGACGATGAGGAGCCGATTCGTATTTGGCTGGATTCCGCAAGCCCAAAGAACTCAGTAATAGATCGTGATATGCGTTGGGGGATGTTCGCCTTTATGGGATTGTTTGTATTTTTGTTTGGAGGAATTGGACTTGTCATAATGATAGTTGCGATCTTTTCCGGCAAAAAGGATAAAAACTATCAACGGATCATGAATGGTGAGACACCAAAGATTCGCTCCAATGCCATGGGCAAGTTCATTGGGGCGTGGCTGTTTTCAATTATCTGGAATGCTATTGCTGCACCGGCGAGCTATTTTGCCTATCAGCAGTATCTAGAGAAGGATGAGCCACTTTTATTGTTGATGTTAATTTTTATTGCTGCTGGTATCTGGTTATTGTTTTATGCCATCCGTTCAACGTTTGAATTTGTTAAGTTCGGCAGATTGGAACTGATACCAGACCCATATCCGGGTTCGCTTGGTGGGAATGTTGGTGGAACGATCAAACTGAATGAAGAATTCGATCCTTCGATAAAATATAAATTGGTACTTAGCTGCGTGCATATTTATTACACCTCTGGTGGCAGAAATAACAGCAGAACCAAGCATGAAGAGCTGGTATGGCAAAGAGAAGGTTTTGCCAAATCAGAATCTTTAGATTCTTATGCAAAAAGAGGGGCCACAAAACTAGAGTTTTGTTTTGATATTCCAGATAACCTTCCGGAATCAAGTGAAGGTAGTGATTACCATGAATGGAAGCTTGAATTGACAGCAGACCTACCGGGGATTGATCTGGAGCGCGAGTTCATTATTCCGGTTGAAAAAGGGGTACGCAAATCAAGTGTAAATATTCAGGATGCCCAGGTAGTTTTAGATGCTGCTGAACAAGAAATTTCGGAGAGTTTTTTACAAATTTCCGATACTCTTGACGGGATACAGTTTTATTATCCACCGTTAAAAGGTGGTGCCCTCTATATTTTTAAATTGGTAACCGGGTTGGCATTTGTCGGGTTTTTATCGTGGATAGGTTTTTCTGCAGCCAGTCGTGTCGAAGAGGTTTCGCTGTTTATTATGTTCTTTGTGGCGATATTTGGTTTGATTGTTGCGCTTGGAATAGGATTCAGTATTTATCAGCTGTTGCATACACTCATGGTTTCTATCGAGGGGGGAAAATTGATTTCTGTCAGTAGGGTTCTGTTTCCGATTAAAATTAGTGAAATTGCGGTACACGAAATTCGTAAAGTTAAAAAGAGCAGATCTATGCAAATGGGGAATCAAGGTAAGACTCCGGTGGCATATTATAAGATTGAGGCCTTTGGCGACAGAGGTGAAAGGGTGTGTGTTGCCAGAGGTGTCAAAGGTGAACAGCTGGCAGATGCTATTATTGCAAAAATTAAGAGTTATATATAATGACCAAACTATATTCAATCGGTGATTTTGCAAAAATAGCTGACGTATCTGTTCAGGTGCTGCGTCATAATGACAAAATCGGCGTATTAAAAACTAATTGTACTGATGGTGAAACCGGATACCGCTTTTATGTTCAGGAGCAACTTTTCAAACTGAAAATATCAAGATGTTGCAGTCAGTAGGTTTTACCCTACATGAGATTGGGGAACTAAGTGCGCCAGGTTCGGTACCAGAGATGGTTGCTGCCTACAAGCACAAGGCTGATGAGGTTGAAACCAAATAGAAATCCAAGGATTATTAATATACACATCATTCCACATACAACATACATAAAAGAGAGTTAGATTTTTAACTCATTAGTTATATTAAGTTGAAACAAGTGAGAATATAGTCTATTTGTTAACATGGATTAACCTAATAATGGAGAGTTGTATGAAACGGAGTTTTTTTAAAACAGCTAAAGCTGTCTTCATAGCAATGGCGGTATTTATCACTGGGATCATACCAGCACAAGCTGCAGAAGAAGAATACAATCTAGGTGTTGTATTAGCTATCAGTGGTGCGGGTGCAGTCTATAGTGGTGATGGGGTCAATGCTATCAAACTAGCTGTTGAAGAGATTAATGCTAAAGGTGGATTTCTAGGCAAGCACAAAATCAATTTATTTGTTAAAGATTCGCAAACTAAGCCAGATGTTGCTGTAAAAGAAGCAACTGCTCTAATTAAAAAAGATAAAGTAAGAACAATCCTTGGAACATATTCAAGCGCATGCTCTATTGCAATTAAGCCTGTTGCTAAAGAGAATAAAGTTCTTCATATTGCAGCAATTAGTAATTCAGAGAATATAACAAAAGTAGACCCAAGCCCATATACATTTGCTGTTGGTCCAAACAGCTACATGCAAGCAAAATCTGTTGCTGTCGGTGTGGCTAAAATGGCGAAAAAGAATGGTTGGACAAAATATGCAACTATTGCTTCAGATTATGAGTGGGGCAAGTCAACTCAGGCAAATTTTGTTGCTCTGCTAAAAGAAATTGCACCAGATATTCAATTGGTAAAAGAAGTTTGGCCTAAACTTGGCGAGTCTAAATTTACTTCTCAAATTGCTCAGTTAGCTAAAGCTAAACCTGACTTTATCTATGGTGCCGTTGCTTCTAAGGATAATGTTAAGTGGCTTCAAGTTGCAGGAAAAGCTAAGTTTTTCGATAAATTCCCATATCCTGGGTCTCTAGTTTCAGTAGCAGAGCTACAGTTGAAATCTGACACAATTCCAAGGGGAATGATTGGTCTTGCAAGAGCTCCATTCTTTGCTCATTTGGATAACCAAATGATGCAGGATTTTGTCAAAAGCTATAAAACCAAATATGGAAACTACCCAAGTGACTGGGCTGTGATGGAATATGATGCTGTTTATGCTCTTAAGCAAGGGATTGAAAAGGCTGGAAGCATTGATTCGGAAAAAGTTAAAGATGTTATGAAAGGCATGACAATCGATACTGCTAGAGGATCATTTGCATTTAGAAAAATTGATAACCAACTTAATTGTCCATCATATTTGGGAACCATTGCAGATTCTGCTGATTATCCATTCCCAGTTTATAAAGATACAGTGATTGTTTCTGGTGAAGAGTCTTGGAGACCAGAAGCAGAGATTATTAAGGCAAGAAAATAAATAATTATAAGTAATAAAAAGTACAGGCTACATCTTTTTAAAAGATGTAGCCCATGTTGCTTTGAGGTATGTATGCAAGGCCTAAAACTAAAAATAAAATCGAAAATAATAATAAGTGGCGCTTCTGTTATTTTGCTATCAATACTGTCAGTATCAATAGTTATTTCATGTTTACTTTTATCTGATAGTGAGAAAAGAGCAAGTAGCCAAATAGAAAGATCGGTTAAGCTTTTGTCCGAGCAGTTTGTCAAAACAGGGCAATCACTAAAAATAACAGCAAAGAAAATTGCTACAGACTCCGAACTTGGAAGCAAGTTATCATACATATATGATTCAAAAGCAGATGGTGGTGTAAGCAGCATCTTAAATCAAGAAAGTAAAGATTTAACAAATAATCTCTATTCTCTTGCTATCGCAGCAGGAGCAAAGGAGGTTGTAATTTATGATGACTCTGGGCAGTGGTCTAGCGCATTTTGGATGATAAATAATTTTGTCAGTGTAGCTTTTCCTGCTATAGGAGAAACAGGTTATTACTTTGCAACCATTGAAGCAGGAAAGGAGATTAAGTCAAACAATTGGAAAAAAGTTGACAAGCTTAGTAAAAACATAAAATCGATTGCAATAGATCAAAAAAATGAAGACTTAAGCAAAAGTATACAGTCAGATAAACTTATATTAACAGCAACCTCTCCTATTATGGTAATGGGGTTAAATACTGAAACATTTGAAGAAGAGTTGCAGAAAAAAGGGTTGGCATCAGTAAGCTGGGAGATGAGTGGCGATTTTTTGAGCAGAGTTGCTGAACTAACAGATTCACAGATAAATCTATTTATATCAAATGAATTTTCAGTAGGCACATTTTTCAAATCTAATAGAGTTAGTAAAACAATAAGGCAGCTGGCTAAGTCGCAAAAGGCAAAAAAAGTAAAAGTTGCATCAGATGAAATTAGTGGGGTCGATTATTACTTAGGAATTCTACCCATAGATGATGTTACATCAGGTAGTTTCTTTACGGTTTATATTTCTCAAAAAGAATCTCAAGAACAATTAGGCACGATATTGTTATATCTAGCAATAACGGGCCTTATATCATTAGCTATTGCTATTTTAATTTTATGGTTGGAAGCAAAGAAAATATCGGATCCGCTTCAAAAAGCTACATTGTTCGCAAAAAAGATTGCAGAGGGCGACTTATCGCAAAGGTTGACGATTAATACTTCTGATGAAGCTGGAGAGCTAGCGGCTATGCTAGATCAAATGGCTGACAGTTTAGAAAGTAAGGCAAAGTTTGCTTCTAAAATTGCTACGGGTGATTTAAGTGATTCTGTTGATGTTGCATCAGAAAATGATTCTCTAGGTGAGTCATTAAACAAAATGACCGCTGGACTTGTTGATATTGTCAAAACTATTAACGAGTCATCTGAGCAAGTAATTTCAAATACAGAGGGTATTTTTCAGCATGGAAAGCAACTAACTGAGGCATCGTTAGAACAGCAGGAAGCTCAGGGTGAAACTTCAGAGCATGTAAGTCTTATCAGTAATAAGATTCAGGATAATGCAGATAATGCAGCTAATGCATTATCATTAATTACTGAGGCAGGAGAATCTGCTAAAAGTGGCAATGAAATGATGAATAGCATGCTTTTAGCTATGAATGATATTAGGTCTTCGAGCCAAGAAATTT
Source organism: Gammaproteobacteria bacterium (assembly GCA_004796365.1). Lineage (GTDB taxonomy): Bacteria > Pseudomonadota > Gammaproteobacteria > QZLD01 > QZLD01 > QZLE01. The sequence goes on from QZLE01000111.1 coordinate 11,549, forward strand.
CACAAATTATTCGCGTAATTGATGAAATTGCAGAGCAAACCAACCTATTGGCTTTAAATGCTGCAATCGAAGCAGCTAGGGCTGGAGAGCAGGGAAGGGGTTTTGCCGTTGTCGCTGATGAGGTTAGGCAGCTTGCTGGTAGGAGCGCAGAAGCTGCTCACCAAACAACAAAGCTAATTGATAGCTCTGCTAGTAATGTTTCTGCTGGGAGCGATATTGCAAATAGGACATCTGAAGCTTTGAATGAGATTGTATCTTTTGTCGAGAATACAACAAATTATGTTAAGGAAATTGCAGCTGATTCAAAGTGGCAGTCAGATGAAATGAATAAGGTAGAAGAGGGGCTTTCACGTATTGGAAATATTGCGAATAAAAGCTCTGAATGCGCTGGAAATATTTCAAGACTTGCAAGAAATTTAGAACAAGAAGAGGCAAAGCTTAACGTAGCCCTAGGGCATTTTGTATTAAATTAAAAGTTATATGCCCCATAAAAAAGGAGGGGCAGCATACATTCTATATTCGAAGTCGATAATCATATTTCCCAGCATAATGTTTGGCAAATTATGATTATATCGATAGCTTACCTGAAGCAATTTCTAAAACCTCTGCTTTTCTACTTGCAGCAGCTTTTGAAGATACGCGGTTATAAACCCTGCCTTTTACAACAGAAGGTTTAAAAGGTTTGATGATGTAATCGCAGGCACCAACCTCATATCCTTTTTCAATTGCAGCTGGGGTTTCATGCGCAGTCAAAAAAAGTACTGGGGTGTCTTTGAATCTGGAGTCTTCTTTTATCTTTTTACACACTTCATAACCATCCATACACGGCATATTGATATCAAGTAATATGATATCAGGGGTGTTATTTGCAAGATATTGTAAGCACTGCTTGCCTGTGCTGGACTCAGAAAGCTCGAATCTACCATCACTCAAGATATCTTTTAGTATCTCTCGGTATATGCTCTCATCATCAACTATATGAACTTTATAATGTTCATCTAAAATACTTGTAGACATTTAATCTATCCCCAAAGGTAAACCATACTCAAAACACAACGTTTTTAAGTATTACTTATCGTGGAAAAAATACAATTTATTGTTTGCTAATATGTTAAGGGAATCACAATAAAATTGCTGATATATTAACCACTTGGCATTTTCGAGTTTTTTTGACGCTGTTCTTACCTAGCTGAAACCGTAACTGAATTGAAAGCTGGTTGCTTTAGAAGCCGTTTCCAGCTATCGTCTTTGATTTGACCAATGTATTCGACAGGCCATGCTGGGGTCTGGCCGAAAAAAATACAAAGGTAATCACCGTTGTTTGTATAGGCGATCCCGCCTGGCGGTATTTGAGGGACCGGATTTGCTTCACCAAGATCTTTTCCAATACTGCCGTATACTTCATCCCCCCATTGCTGTAAAACAACAGTTACCGGGAGTATTTCTGCTAATTTTGTTGCAATTGCATTATCTAATAAAGTGGCTTGGAGTGAAAAATCGCTAAAGTCCAGGTTTATCTCAATATTACTCATAAGTACTTGTCCTCTTGCTAATTAAATGAAAGTCTTCGCAAATAATAATAGAAAAGCGAGTCGAATTATGAAAAAAAGACTTTATAGATAAACAGTATTACGCTTAACTCTTTAATCAGGTGATTTTATATCCTGTGCCATTGAATGAGGCAATAAGCTTATCTTCACTTTTTACTTCAATGTCAAAATAACTGAATCTGCGTGATTCATTTGTTAATCTTGCTTCAGCTGTAAGTTTAGAGCCAACCTTTGCAGTACCACAAAAGTTAGTCGAAACGTTAAGAGCAGTTGTAGGCATATGCACAGACGCAGTTGCGCCTGAAAAAGCAACGTCAGCCAAAGAGAAAATTAAGCCTCCATGGGGGAAGCCGCCAAAGTTTAAATGGTTCTCGCAAACCACAATTGAGCAGCGAGCATAACCGTGGCTTACTTCTTCAGGAACTACACCAAGAAAATTAGCAAAAGGATCATTCTTAAGTTTATCTAGTATTTCGTTCATTTTAATTTCCTGGGCTTTTGTAATGGATTTCATTCTATAGTTTATTGCAGCTAAAGCCTAACGCTTGAATTAACAAGCGAGAAAAAGCGCGTAGCGGTTTTGAGTCCAGCACCAAAGGCACGATGGTCGATGGCGAAGTTATGCGTGTTGTCCATATAGGTTTTAAGAAAATGGGTTGAGAAATTTAACACCAGTTTTAAAAAAATCAGATTCATTTCTTGTAACTATGGTTAATCCATAAACTAGTGCAGTTGCAGCAATCTGTTTATCCAAAGCGTTTTCAGGATGAGGTGCTCTTAACTTTCCCCAAACTTGGGCTTCATCTTGTGTGAACGGTAGAATATATTCTGAATACTGTTCGACTATTGTGTTAAGCCAGCTTTCTAAGATAGAAGCTTGCTCTATGTCGTTACGACTACGTATAAGTTCCACCCCACGCCTAAGCTCGCCGATGGTTATAGCGCTAATGAATAGGTCAGTATTATTTTTAGCTGCAGTTTTGAAAAAGTTTTGCACACCAAAATTTGCTTTAGTATTTTTTCTGGACTCACTGATTATATTGGTATCAATTAAATACATCAGGACTCTCATTAGATTGGAATCTCTCAAAGTCAGAATCCTCTCCGACATTTGGCATGGAGCATAGAATTTGGGCAATTGGCTTTTTACGAGGCTTAATTAAAACTTCTTCTAATATGCGACGGTGTTCAGCTTCAGCGCTTATGCCATGCTCTCCAGCCCTGGCTTTTAGAGCTTTTACAATATCATCATCTACATTTCGAACGATTAAATTACCCATAATTTCATACCTCTGGTGTGCGCTTTATATAAGAATATGATATCACTATAATTAGCGCCTATGCAATCATTGATATCGTTGTTGCTTGGGATTACGCATAACGAAGCTGTAGAACAATTGAAATTTCGACATAAGCCTCATCGTTCTTTAAATTTAAAATTCTCAGTTTAGCATCAGATTTTGAGAACAAGTTATCTGATACGATTTACAGTCATTTTTTCAC
>QZLE01000138.1 GCA_004796365.1 Gammaproteobacteria bacterium
CCTACAATTTTTACATCATCACCTAACCAAACGTTATCGCCGATGTTGATCTCGTAGAGCTTTGTGGATCTATCGTATGGAATTTTATCGCCCTTATGATTATGCGACTGAGTATATATCTTCACACCTCGACCAGAATGAAAATTATTACCTATATTTACTTTACCCTTCCCAAAAATGCGCAGTCCATTCATATTAACATTGTTACCAACATAGGTTGTTTGGGAAAGCCATGAATAACGAATGGCACGTACTTTGTTAGTCCCTCCATGAGAGTAATTTGCAACAATTGACCAAAAAAACTCTTAGGTATCCTCATTTATGATTTCTCTCAATTTCACGCTGAAAATGTCTATTTCCGACGCAACAAAATCCCGTTTCTGAACTCGCTTTTTCATCAGCATAAGCAAGGGAATTGTATCTTCTTGCAGAGTTGCCAATGCATAAGCAAGGCGGTTACGATCAATTTCCTGTTTCCAGCCTTCTGTTTGAAGATAATCATCCAATTCGCTTTTCATACTAATCTTTTTAACACCTGGCAAAGCCTCATGCCATGCGTTACCAAACATGATAGCATTTTTTCCACGTGCTACACTTTCCAGAAGAATCGTTCCGTTAACCGAAACTATAAACTGCGATCTGTCAATTAGTTCAAACGAATCAAATTCCGGAGGGAAGATCAATACGTTATCCAGGGCAAGCTCTTTGAAGAATTGTTCTGAGCGCATCATATGCCCACGGAAAAAAATTTTGTATGGTACTTTAAAAGTTGCCGGATGCTCCTTGTAGATTATTTTCCAGCCTTGCGGTAAACATGCATGCAGAAGCTTTAACACTTCTACCATATTATGAAAACCATTGCCATCAGGCACTGTTGTCATTTCTGGTTGGTAGTTTGGCGCAAAATAAATATACTTTTCAGGTAAGCTTAAATCTTCAGAGCACATATTTCTGTAAAAGCGTCTTAGATGCATAATCCTTCTTCTTGCTTTAAAGAAGTACCATGCTATAGCAAGTCGAGATGGATCTTGTGTCCACTTTTTCCGGTTTAAGGCAATATTGATGCCCGAGCGCTCTTTTCCTAACTTGTATACTCCATATGCTAGCAAATATATAGATGAACGCAGAAAATTAAGAAAACCTGTTTCACGATTTTTCAGATTAAAGCTTGATATCCATGTTGAAACGGCCTCTTTATAATGCTTGTTTATTCTTTCTATCAGTTTCCTAGCATCTTCAAGGTTAGATGGTTCCACATCAGAACGTATATCGTAGGATCGATCATCAATCGAAGTTACTAACCGCCTCCGTTCCAGATACTCAATGAATTCGCTCATAATAACTTTTGCAGAATACCTTTCGCAAACTCTTGCTAAAAGGTATTCGCTGGGAAAATGAGGTATCTCTCTGGAAATAAACAGCTCTATCTCATTTTGCTCAACAAATGCTTCCCAGGTTACAACAGTATCCCAGAAGACTCTGAGTCGCTCATCGCAGCTGATTGTCCAGCCATCGCCATCCATCCTTGAAAACATTACCAAAGAGGTCTCAAGATGAGCCGAGTAGTATTCTCTGATATTTCGATCAACAACTTTAGGGGTTACGGTGCTGTCTAAAGTGTCAAAAATTCCATTTCTGGAGTCAAAACGGTTTAGTACTGGAATTGGTGATAACCTTTCCACAGCTAATTGGTATTGGTCAGGGTGCACAATAACTAGTTTAACATCTAGCTCATTTCTACATTCACGAATCAGTTCTTCAACATATTCAAGCTGAAAGCCTGAAATTATGCATTTTTTCAATGCCTTAGATTCAGTGCTCATTCAATCACCTCCCATTTGACCGGGGTTCCAAAAGATATAGGTACTTTTGCTTTCTTTCCAATTATGTCATCCATATGTTTAGGTTCTATTCCAAAGCCAGGCCTGACACTCCTAACCGAGTGTTCAGTAATTATTTCTCCTGGCTTTAAGTCATTTACGAAATATAAAGATCGCCTAAATCTTACGTTCCCTAGCTCGCTTGGTTTTCGTTCATAGTTTACTTTTCCAAGAGCTTCCCAGGTGATTTGTGCCCCCCTGCATAAAGTGGTCAGCTCTTGTGGCTCAATAGAAAAACTATCATCTGGCCCACCGCCATTTCGATTAAGCGTAAAGTGCTTTTCTATAATAGATGCACCAAGTGCAATACTAGTAATAGCAGTGGTATTATCTATAGTATGATCAGACAATCCTGTAACCAACCCAAATCGTTTGATCATGTCGGGAATTGTGTGCAGGTTGTAGTCAGAAGGAGGGGCTGGGTAGCCACTGACACAGTGCAGAATTGCAAGGTCACTGCAACCTGCAGATTTTGCTGCTTCAATTGCAGCTTGAATCTCTTCAGCATCAGCCATTCCTGTTGAAATAATCATTGGCTTGCCTGTGCTGGCAACATAGCGTATTAGTGGTAAGTCAACAGCTTCAAAAGAAGCGATTTTATATGCTGGTGCATTCAGGTCTTCAAGAAGATCAACTGCAGTATTATCGAAAGGAGAACTAAAAATAGTAATGCCATTTTTGCGGGCATGTTCGAACAGCGGAGCATGCCAATCCCATGGCATGTAAGCCTCACTGTACAGTTCGTATAGGGTTTTTCCTGCCCATAAACCACTGTCTATGCGGAAGTCTTCTGTATTGCAGTCAAGCGTTATGGTGTCCGGGCGGTATGTTTGTAGTTTAATCGCATCAGCTCCAGCTTTGGACGCCCCTTCAATTATTTTAAAAGCTGTTTCTATGCTTCCGTTATGGTTGGCAGAAAGCTCTGCAATGATATAAGGTGGATGATTAGGCCCAATAGATCGCCCATCAATTTTAAAACTATTTACTTTGCGCATTCACATTGGTCCTGACTTTTTTGTACACCATTCATTTTCAAGAATCCCAAAGCAGATCAGATCATGATATTTATTATTTATTAAATGCTGCTCTCTGAGAATCCCCTCTTGTTGGAAACCGAGCTTGTTATGAAATCCTATTGAAGCTTGGTTTCCATCTAATACCTGTCCACAAATCTTATGTAATCCAATCACAGTGAACGCATACTGTATAGCTGCCTTTCCCATTTCATACCCAGTTCCTTGAGGGGCGCTAGATGACATATAAAACCCCCAATCAGCAGTCCCTCCCTTGCTTGCTCCGTTGAAATGAGTAAAGCCAGAAGGAACGTTATCCCACTCAAATATTAAGAGGTGTCTGGTTGGATCTTTTGAGGCTTGTTCAAACCATGCACAGTGCTCTTCAAATGATATTTTGTGTTGAGTCAACATGAATTGGCGAATAGATGGATGATTTCTCCAGTCAAGAACCTGCTCCAGATCTTGAGCTTTCATGGGGCGAATTTGCCCTTTGTTTGTATTACTATTTGCCATTACTGCACATATTTATTTACCATTACTGCACATGATAGAATTGACCAAACGTTGTATGCCATTTCCATCTGTCACATTCAGACAAGCTTGCTGCATTGCCACCAATTTTTTTTTATCTAGTAATTGTGAGATTTTCTCAGGTAATTCGCTGGTAATTTTTTCGACTCTCTGAATAGACAATGCGGCTCCTGCATCTTCCAAAGCAAGAGCATTGTTTTTCTGATTGTCCGCAAGTACGATATTCAAGGCTGGTAATCCTAGGCAGCAGCGTTCCCAGGCAGTAACACCTGCAGCCCCTATTGCCAGATCGGCTTCTGCCATCAAATCAGCCATATTACTTACATTGACTAGTAATTCGGTTTTCCATGGAAGTTCATCTGCAGCTCGCTGCACCTCTTCTTTCCAAGGCGAATGAGGACCCATGACGACTTGAATTTTCATTTGTTCAGGAAGAAGGCACTCCGACAAAGCCTTGAGAACATGGCTGGTTATATTGTCCTTGTCAACACCGCCTAGCGTGATCAGGATTTTTTTCGTTAGTGGATTGGTGCGCCGCTCAATGCTGTAGGGTCTGATACTTGAAAATTCCGGGCGCAGCATAGCATGCATAGGCCCGGTTAAGATATTGCACCCATCAGGAACGAGGCTAGAATAATCCTTATCATTACGTCCCAAATTTTGGTCAATTAATAAATTGCATTCATGCCTACGATCTGCAAGATCATCAATAGCTGCAATATAATGACCGTTTTCGTGAATGATTCGCTCCCATCGATAATCGAGCGCATAATGGTCGATAACCGCCCAATCAGCATCTTTTTTTTCAAGTATTTCTAATGTTTTATTGGCATCAGCTTCCCATGTACGACCAAGCCACTCTGTATATTTAGAATCATGGTTAAGCTGTTTTGGAGTGTAAAGAGTGAAATTTTGCAAAACAGGCAGTGCATAAACATCAAAACCATCATCTCGAATTTTATCTATCAGGTTGCCTGGATGCTCAGAGCAAATAAAAAAGCAGCTAGCTCCTTTTTCACGAAGCGCTCTAGCCAATGTCATACATCGCATGACGTGGCCAGTACCGATCTCTATGGATGCATCTGTCCTGAATGCAAAATTCATTTTAGTCTGTTACAGGGGTGACATATGGCATTCTTACAGGAACGCCAGCAGCAGCCAGTGCTTCTTTTGCCCCAGCAGGTGTTTGCTCGGTAAAATGGAAAATGCTTGCGGCTGCCACCGCTGATGCCCCAGCTTTAGTCACAGCATCGACCATGTGCTGATATGTACCTGCGCCTCCAGAGGCAATAACAGGAATATCAACTGCATTTACAACAGCCTCAATGAGTTTTAGGTCATACCCCCGCATTGTTCCATCCAGATCAATGGATGTAATCAATATTTCACCAGCGCCTCGATCTTCTAACTCTTTTGCCCAGGAGCATACATCGCGCCCTGTTGGCGTCATGCCAGCATGACTGAAACACTGCCACCCTTTACCTGGATCAGGGCGTACATCAACGCTAGCTATTACGCATTGAGAGCCATGACGCTTAGCTATTTCCGTCACCAACTCAGGTTTGGTATACAGACTTGTATTTACACTAACTTTGTCTGCCCCAGCTCGAAGAAGTTGTTGGACTTGATAAATGCTGGTGATACCACCACCAACGGTTAGTGGCACAAAACAATCCTGTCCAAACTCATCAATAGATTCATAATCCAGTTCATCTTCAGATTTATGAGCCAGAATATCAAAAAGAACTAGTTCATCAACTTCCCTCTGGTTGTATACCTTAATAGCAGGAAGAACTGGTCCGACTCGGCGCCAGCTGTCAAAAGAGACCCCTTTAACAAGCCCAAACTGCTTCCATAGCAAAGTAGGAATTATGCGTACTTTTAGCATCCTTCACCATCAATAAAGTTGCGAAGCAATTGAAAACCTGCTCGAGAGCTTTTTTCCGGGTGAAACTGTGTCCCCCATACATGCCCACTTCTAACTGCTGCTGAAACTTGCACATCATATTCAGTAGTGGCAAGCAGGTTCTTAGAATCTTCTGGTACAAAAGCATAACTATGTACAAAATAGAAATCTGTTCCATCAGGAATATTACGAAACAAGTGATCACTATTGCAGGATTTAATTGAGTTCCACCCTACATGTGGTACACGTTGTGTACAGCCCAAAGATCGTAAATGAACCACTTTTCCAGGGATAAATCCTAGTCCAGATATTCCTTCTTGTTGATTTCCGTCTACCCCTTCCATGCTTGCAGAAGCTAAAAGCTGCATTCCCAGGCAAACTCCAAGTAAAGGACGTTCATAACCTATTACTTCATCGCGTAGAGCTGAACTCCAGTCATTAGAATCAAGGATCTGAATGCAATCAGAAAAGTTTCCTACCCCAGGTAAAATCAAGCAGTCCGCAATATGCAGGTCAATAGCGCGGTTGATCAAGATAGGCGAAACTCGCAACTCTTCAAGGGCTCGTATTACCGAACCCAGATTGCCAACGCCATAGTCAATTACCCCAACTTTCATACGTTATCGTAATTAATTTTGCAGAGGTTGCCTTGGCTATCTTTTATGAGAGCCTTACTTGCGTCACGCTTAAAGATTTTCTTGTTGGTGAACTTATCACAAATACGAATGAATTCATCAACCGTCATATCCATTGGGCGCAAGATGTCTTCTAGTGATTTGCCTAAGTATTCCCATGGAAATTTGCCATCGTGCTTTTTGACAATTTCTAAGCCATCTTGACGTGTCAGTCGGCCTCGGCGAATATGCAGGCAAGCAAGGTCAGTTGCACGTCCAAATCCGAATTTCAGGAACTTAAAGTAATCATGAATTCCAGTCTGATGATTATCAAGGTTTTCATAGCTAACCATGGATCCTTCAACCACTTTGTCATAGGTTTTAAAACCGTTCGCTTGGGCGATTAAGGTATTGGAGAGGCCGTCCCAAGGGATATAGTGTCCAAGAAATAGTCCAGTTACGCCAACGCGTGATAGTTCATCGTCACTTGGGTAGGTGTAGTTGATTAGGTGCTTAGCTTCTATTCCTTCCATTCCGATTAGGTCAGTTACACGCATCCCAAGTAAGCCACCAAACTCTTCAAGCCACCTGCGGTTAAGCACATTGTTTCCGGCAGCCGCAGCTGGACCGCCATATTCATTTTGAGAGTTTTCACCCCAAACGATAAGGGGAACGTTGAACTGAACAGCAGCACGAACAGGGATAGTGAAAATACCAACATGTTCAGGCCATGAGATATCTCCAACCTGAGTTAATCCGACACGGTTTAGCTTGGCTCGAACAAGAGGGTTTGGGGAGACTTCAATATAATCAACCCCGAGTTTTTTGATTGCTTCGATATTACTTCGGCCTAGTGGAGACAAATCACACGTTGTAGCAGTGACACATAAAGGGTTAAGACCTAACTGAAGCATGCGCACAACCTGATATGTGCTGTCCTTCCCACCACTTACAGGTACAATACAGTCCCAATTGCTGCCATTATTGTTGCGATATTTATCCAGGATGCTTAATAATTCGTTATAACGAACATCCCAATCTACTTGCTTACGGTTTTCATAACTACGGCATGCGTTGCACACTCCCTCCTCATCAAGGATTAGATCAGGCTTTGTATCAGGCATTACACATTTTTTACAGTAAGTTAGCATATTAAGCACCTTTTTCCATCAAAAACCAGGTTATGTCATCTTGAGGAAAACTTGGATCGCGTCGATAGGCAAAGCCGTAATCGACAAGCTTCATCTCTGGATGGCGTTCCATAATTTCACCAGCAAAGTCACGCTTAAATAAACGGTCACTGTGCCCCCTATACGGAATAGCTACAGGTGAAGGGTTGTAATATTCGGCAACAAGCAGATAGCGAGAGGTAGCCGCAACCAGCTTGTCATATACAGAGTCTAATATGTCAGGATTTAGATGAATTAACACGCCTTTTATGAGAGCTAAATCCCATTTCTGTTCGGGCTCAAAATCAAGAATTGATGAAGTAAATACATTCTCTGGAGCAATAGTTTGTTTTAACTGTGCTGCCGCGTCTTGGTTGATTTCAATGCCGTACTGTTCCTGCTCTGGATAGAGCAATTGCAGTGCTTTTAGATTCATGCCTATATTGGCTCCAAATTCAATGCATGTCTTAACTTCGCGAGTTGCGCGAAAAGCTTTTGCAAAAAAATCAAGATTAGATGCTAGAAGTTTTTCCCCTTGATTCCGTTCTATATATTCAGTTCCAAATGAACCAGCCCAAAATTCTTCTTGGTCTGTTTGGAACTGCTTTTTCTCCTGTTCATTCATTAGTTTTCCTTTTTTACCAATCATTTATTCAAAACGTAAAATTGCATCAAACATTACTTCTGCTCGCATCCAATCTTCCTCTGTATCAATATCTTGAACCCTGTGTCTGGGCAATACGATAGGTACCGCAGTCGATGAAAATATCGGAATATCGTTTGTCCATGCTTCAGCACATCCCCAATAGAACTGCCCAGCATCATGATACGTTTCTTTAAGATCCTGAGAACGAGTATTCATGAATGCAGAATCAATCATTTCAATGCTTCCAGACTGGGTGATTGTGATGGCGCGTTGAATTGGGAAATCATAATTTGTAACAGAAAATGCATAGTCGATACCAGGGGCTTTTATCTTTTCCAGTCCGGAAAGGATATCCGTTTCTCTTATAAAAGGGGCGGTAGCATATATGCAGCATATATATTTTGGATTAAGTCCTTGGTCCTTATACCAATCAATTGCTTGAGCCACTACTGGGATAGTTCCTGTATGGTCATCTGCTAATTCTTTGGGGCGTATAAATGGGACTTCTGCTCCAAAGTCTCTTGAAATTTCAGCAATTTCGTCATCATCTGTCGATACAATTATTTGATCAAAACAGTTTGCTTTTTGGGCTGCTTCAATTGACCATCCAATCATTGGTTTGCCATGAAATTGTCTGATATTTTTTCTGGGTATTCGTTTACTTCCGCCCCGTGCAGGAATTACAGCAAGCCTCATTCCTCTATAGTCTCCTTTAAGGCTTTTGCCACAAGATCCTGTTGCTTTTCGCTCATGGTTGGATATAGCGGTAAGCTTATAGCTTCCGAGTAATAGCGCTCAGCTTCAGGGCAGTCATTAAACTGGTATTCCAATTGGGCATAGTAAGGCTGTGTATGTACCGGAATGTAGTGTACGTTTACACCGATTCCCTTCTCCCGAAGCGCCTCAAAAACCTGTAAGTGGGTTCTTTGAATTTGGTCAAGTTTAAGGCGAATGACATAAAGATGCCTAGCAGAATAGTTATCTGGACTCTGAAAAGGAACAATAACTGGCATGCTTTGTAATATTTGGTCGTAACGTGTTGCTAGCTCGTTCCTGCGTCGAACATAATCATCTAGTCGGTTCAATTGACTAAGCCCTAACGCTGCTTGAATATCTGTCATTCTATAGTTGAAACCGAGATCTATTTGCTGATAATACCAAGGACCATGAGGTTGGTGGGTCATTTGATCAGGATTTCTCGTTATTCCATGACTGCGGAGCAATTTCATTTTGTTTGCATAATCAGAATTGTTTGTAAGAGCCATGCCTCCCTCAGCTGTTGTAACTATTTTTACCGGATGGAAGCTAAATATTGAGATATCGGAATATTTGCAACTACCAATCGGATCATTTTTATATTTTCCGCCTATGGCATGAGATGCGTCTTCTATAATTTTGAAGCCAAAACGTTTAGATAGGGCATGAATTTGATCCATCTCGCAAGACTGGCCACACAAGTGAACAGGAATTACAGCTTTTGGTAATTTGTTTTCCTTTTGTGCTAAGGTGAGTTTTTTTTCGAGTTGCTTTACGCAAATATTGTAAGTAATTGGATTGATGTCTATAAAGTCTACGTGCGCCCCGCAATAGAGGGCTGCATTTGCACTTGCAACAAAAGTGATTGGAGATGTCCAGACATAATCATTTTTTCCAATACCTAATGCAAGGCAGGCTAAATGTAAAGCGCTTGTTGCACTATTTGCTGTCACAGCAAAACTTGCACTGCAATATTTTGCAACAGCATTTTCAAAAGCAGGTAGTGCTGGGCCTTGGGTTAAAAAGTCTGAATTTAGAACTTCAATAACCGCGTTGATATCATCTTGAGTAATTTCCTGGCGGCCATAAGGTATCATTTTAGATTTTCCCAATTTTATCGCAGTTTTGGTTAATCCATGTGCGTAGTTCGTCTTTTTGCATCCATTCTGCATTGTTATCAGAGCAGTAAGTGAAGTCCGGATTTACTTTTTTCCCGCCGTTGATTCGTTGTGGATCTTCGCTCCAGTTATGTATGGCGGGTAAGATTTTATAATGCCCGTCATATTCAAATGTATACATAGCATCTTCTGGACCGATCATTTGCTCATGAAGCTTTTCGCCCGGACGAATGCCAACTATCTCATGGCTGGCTTCTGGCGCTATAGCTTTGGCTACATCGGTAATTTTCATTGAAGGTATTTTTTTGACGTAAATTTCACCTCCTACCATGTCATCAAAAGCGTGCCATACTAACTCTACTCCTTGTTCAAGAGTAATCATAAATCTGGTCATTCGCTCGTCAGTTATTGGGAGGGTGTCTTTATCTTTTATGGATAAAAAATATGGAATAACAGACCCTCTAGATCCCATAACATTTCCATACCTAACTACGGCAAATTGGGTGCCTTGAGATCCGCTGTATGAATTGCCTGCGATGAATAATTTATCAGAGGCTAGCTTGGTTGCGCCATATAAATTAGCAGGACTACTAGCTTTGTCTGTGGAAAGGGCTACTACCCGCTTGACATCGCTGTCAATGCAAGCATCAATAAGATTCATTGCGCCATTTATATTGGTTTTAATGCATTCGAAAGGGTTGTACTCAGCTGTAGGAACAATCTTTGTTGCAGCAGCATGTACAACGTAGTCAATTCCTCTGAGTGCTCTAGACAAGCGTTCTTTGTCTCTTACATCGCCAATAAAAAAACGTACTCTATCATCATTATTATAGAGCTTTGCCATTTCCCATTGCTTCATTTCATCTCTTGAATATATTACTAGTCGCCTAGGATTATATTTTGCAAGCGTCATCGGGATGAATGTATGGCCAAACGATCCAGTGCCGCCAGTGATTAAAATCGATGAATTGGTGAGCATGTGTTTAAAATCCTTTTAGGTATATCTAATTATGTTTGGCTTTTATGTCCTTTACGGGGCGTCCATACAGATAGTATCTGATGAATTATTACGTATAGAGCATGTAAGCGGTACGCTACCGCCCTAGGGTTCTTACCCTATAAAGAAAATATCAGACGGGAGGAATATAACATAATTAAAAAGTAAAGTGCCAGTCTATAAAAAATTAATGGTAGGTGGTATATTGTCTCTGAGTTAACTGAACGTTTATAACTATGGGTGAAATTTAAGCCATGGAAAGAGCTTAATAATGAATTTATTGCAAAAACTAGAGGAATTGCCGCGTTTATATAAAAGCCTGATTTTGCTTTTAAATGATCTATTTTTGATTCCAGTTTCCCTTTATTTGGCCTGTGTATTGGCGACAG
>QZLE01000194.1 GCA_004796365.1 Gammaproteobacteria bacterium
CAACAGTAGTGTTGATATTGGTTATTAAAGATGAATAAATCCCTGCATATTCTTTATCTACTTTTTGGGTTAGATCTCCGGACGCCAGTCTTGATAGTGACCCTTCAACATCTCTGAGTGCATTTTCTTCAATGCGCAAAGAACCTGTCCAAGTTCATCGTCACCTTTGTAGTTGATGCGTGTAAAGAAATTACCTTGTGCGATTTCAGCAAGGTTATTAATGATGCTATCAAGTGAGAATGAGATATGTTTAATCAGTAAAATTGAGCTAACCAAAATAAATAGTAGTATCAACCCAACCATTAGAACTATTTGCAATTTTGATGCTTCAATCTCTTGCTTGTTGTTTAGAGCCGTTTTCTCAAATTCCGGGACTATTTTATCCAATATTTTTAAAGCGGACTGAATTTGCTTATTACCTGATTCGGTACCATTGGGCATGAAACTGGAGTTTAATGACTTTCTTATGCTATTCAACTCCCGAATTTCAGCTTGCTGTATTTCAATTTTGTCTAGCTGGTTGTTTTTTTTCTGAAATAACCATGTAACCAAGAATAACTGAGATCAAAATAGAACACAGTACCGAAAACCCAATCTTTAACCCGACATTGATACTAAAAATTTTCTCTTTAATTCTGGAAAAGATATTCTCGATTACGCGACCGTTATGAAGCCTTACCTCATCGTTCTGTAACCGCTCATAAAGTGCAAGTGCGCCTTGCTTCTCCTCTTTTGATAATCCACGTCGCACAGAGACATACTCAATAATTTCACCATTATCGTTGTAAATTGGGGAAACATTAGACATCACCCAATAATAGCTTCCGTCCTTACACCGATTCTTAACCGGAGCCGACCAGGTTTTACCGCTCTGAATTGTTTCCCATAGATCTCTAAATGCCTCCGATGGAACTTCGGGATGGCGAATTACATTGTGTGGTTGCCCCATTAACTCTTCTTCTGAGTAACCGGCTACATCCATAAAGGCATTGTTTATGTAGTTAATTGTGCCTTTGGTATCGGTCTTGGTGACTAGAGTTTGCCCAAGTGGGATTTCGACTTCATTATTGATAATGGGCTTATTGATTCTCATAACGTGCTCCATGCATTGTCCTACTAAAAATTTAGTAGAAATTAGTTGTTTTTCAATAAGTCAGCAAAGTAGATTAAGGTCAAAAATGGGATTGATTAACAAAAAAAGGCGCTGTTCATAAAAACTAGCGCCTTGGTTATGAAAGGAATAATGCTATTGAAGTATGGTTTGTAAATCTTCTTTGGCTGTAGCTGTTAATTTGAAGTCAAAAGTATCTACCAAAAAGTTTACTATATTGTCATTAACAAACTGTGGTGGCTTAGGTCCTAATCGGATATCTTTTATACCCAGGCTAAATAGAGCCAGCAAAATTGCAACTGCTTTTTGCTCCATCCAGGAAAGAATAATACTAACCGGCAGATCATTTACTTCACACCCAAATGCTTGAGCCAATTGCTGAGCTATAACTACCGCACCGACTGAGTCATTACATTGGCCAAGGTCAAGATAACGTGGTATTTCCGTACCAGGGATTGTTCCAAGATCAAGATCGTTAAATCGGTATTTACCACAAGATGAAGTGATTACCACGCAGTCTTGCGGAATCTGCTCAACCAGCTCGCGGTAATAATTACCCGCTTTGCCAGGTGAGTCGCAACCAGCAACAACAAAAAATCGTTTTATCTTTCCATCATTAACCGCTTCAACAATCTGTGAAGCAAGTGAAAGAATTACGGAGTGATGGTGACCGGTCGCAAGGGTTTCATCTGATTCCCAGTTGGTTTCTGGAAGTTCAAGTGCCTTATCGATAAGCGGTGTAAAATCATTGTCTTCAATGTGAGCTGCTCCTTCAGCGCCAACTTCTGCGTAACAGAAAAGACGATCTGTATAGTCTTTCCCTTTTGTAGGTACGATGCAATTAGTATTTACAAAGATTGCACCGTTAAATTTGCTGAATAGCTGTTTTTGATCAAACCAAGCACCGCCAACATTGCCTTTTAAGTGAGAAAATTTTGCTAGTTCAGGGTAGGAGTGCGAAGGAAGTTGTTCAGAATGGGTATAAACATTGACACCCTTGCCTTCAGATTGCTTAAGCAGCTCAAAGAGTGAGTAGTGATCGTGGCCGGATACCAGAATTGCTTTACCTTCTACCTTATTTTGGGATACGCTTACAGGTGCAGGCGAGCCAAGTCTGTCAATATGAGCCTGATCCAGCTTAGTCATCATTGTGCATGTTGCCTGGCCGACTTCCATAAGCATATTTACATGCTCATCAAAGTTAAAGTTAACGTTGGTAAGGGTGAAATAAAGAGCGCGATTTATCAGGTCATCAACCTCTTTGGTATCAACACCATAATGCTCGGCTTGAACTCTATATGCAGAAACCCCTTTAAGTCCGTAGACAATAATATCTTGAATATTTGCCAGGGTTTCGTCTTTGCCGCAGGTTCCTACTGATTGTTGGTTACTTCCGCATCCGCCTGCAGCAGACATTGAGCATTGATTGCAGTACATTCCCATTGTATTCTCCAATAAGTTTAAAAATTCGATAAAGGCATTTTATTTGCTTTGTCGCATGTGAAATTGATCTGGATCAAAAATGAATAAAAAAAATGCTGTTGAACAGTTTCAAAAAAATATTCTTGGCCAAGTTGATGCTGAATTAACTTCGTCCCTGGTAACTGTTACATCAATTATCAATATAGACAAGAAACAGGAATTATTTGCTGAAGGGGAACCAGGTAAGTTTGTTTATTTTCTACTCGATGGGTCAATACGATTGTTCCGCACAAATCTGGAAGGCAAAGAATGCGTTATTCGTTTTGTAGCCCCAGGTGAAATATTTGCTGAGATACTTTTTTCTGAGCGAGTGAACTATCCTGTTAATTCAATGGCTGTTCAAAACTCCACTTTATTAGCTATAAGTGCTTCTGGTTTTTTTAAATTAGTTGAACATAATCCAAGTTTTACGATGAAGTATATTGCCAGTATTACTAAGCGGCTTAAATATTTTGTAGATTTAGTTGAAAACCTTACAACTGCAGACGTGCAAAGCAGGTTTATGTCTTACCTGAATCATGCCGTTGAGGAAAGCGGTGGGAATACGATTACATTACCAGTGCCGAAAGGTGATTTGTCATTGCTGTTGGGAACCACGCCCGAAAGTTTTTCCAGAACCTTGAAAAAGTTGTCACAGGATGGGATTATTGATGTGAACGGAAAGAACATTACTCTCTTATAATTCCCTAACAACCCTAAAACCAAAAAAGTAAAAGTGGGCGGTCTTTTTATCTCTGCTGCGACTTGCAGATCGAATACTCTTAGCCTGATTTAGCCAGGAACCACCTCGCAAAACTCTTTGTGAACAATCGCCTTTAAGACGTGCAGAGCCATCGGTTGGGGCGTATTCATAAGTGTTATTCCAGCAATCTTCGACCCATTCCCAAACATTTCCAGAAGTGTCATAAAGGCCAAAATCATTTGGTTTATAACTACCAACTGGTGTGGTCTTATTATGTGATCTATCACTTTTGCAGCTCTTGCAGTTTGCCATATCCATAATAAGGTCATTACCCCAGATATAGGTGGTTTTAGTTCCGGCTCTGGCAGCATATTCCCACTCAGCCTCAGTTGGCAGGCGGTATTTGAACCCAGTTTGTTTAGAAAGCCAAAGTGTATAAGCTTTAGCCAGATTCCAATCCACATAAATTACTGGGTTATTGCCTCGTCCCCAGCCGCTGTCATTAGGTAGCGGTGCACCCATGGCATTTGCAAAACGGTCATATTCTTCAAAGGTTACTTCTTTGGTGCCAATAGCGAAGTTTTTTGGTATGGAAACTTCGCGGATTGGTTTTTCATGTTTCATACCTTTGCCGGCAATATCACCCATTGTGAAGGTTCCTGCAGATATGACTATCATCTCAGGTCCAAGTGATCCATCAGCTAGCCTGTCCTGAAATTTTTCATTAACGGAGTAGCCCTTTTTCTTTGAGCCTAATAATGCTGATTTAAGCTTTTTAAAACGTTTTAATTTAGGGTTAATAAGCTTGGCAGATTCCAGATATTTTTCAGCTTTTACATAGTTTTTTTGTAATAGTGAGTTTTCTGCAAGATCAGCATAACGCTCTGCCACTTTCAGTATTCCTTTTTGCGCATCCTGATTTTGTGGTGATAACTTTAATACCTGAAGATATCTTTCGTAGGCATTTTCACCTTTTGGGGTGGCAAGGCGATTCTCTTTTAAATCTCTATCAGCAGCAGCGAGAAGTTTGCGAATTTTTTTCTGTTCCGGGGTTAAATATTTGTTGTGGTCAACCTGCGGCTTTAATTCCAAAACTAGTTTTTCAACTTTGTCCGTCTGCAGATCTATAGATACCTCTTTAGCAAAAAATCCTTTGTGTTCAACACGTATGACATGATTTCCGGTTTCAATATTATCTATTGTGAATGGGGTTTTGGTATCAATTTTATTACTATCGAGGTAGATAGTTGCATTTTCAGGGTTAGAAAATACTGAAATAGCACTTTTGCCCCGTTTCAGAATGAAATGCTGATCAGTTGATGTTGTATTCGAAACATCCAATGACTTAGATATATTAATATAGTGGGGGTGTGTTATTTCAAGTTTGTGAGCACCATGGGTAATGCTGTGATTGCTTACCGGAGTTACACCTATACTATTGCCATTTAAGATAACTGCGGCCCCATCAGGGATAGATGTGAAGTTTAGTGCTGCGGACTTAGCCTCAACCGTATCTGCTGTATCTGTCATGGTTAAGAAATAACCAGCCCCACCTGCAATCGCAAAAAATAGTAAAATCAGAACCGCAAATAGTGGTGCTTTGCTTTTTGTAGTGCCAGTTGGTGAGATGTTTTGATGTCGCTGAGCTGATTGAGATGCAGCTGATACAGGTGATGAAATGACAGTATGATCCAGATTGCTTGCTGCATGAGCTGGTATCACAGGCTGCTTTCCGGATTTTATGGTTTCAATAATTTGATATAACTGGTTGGCTGACTGGCATCGGTAATCAGGAGATTTTGCCATCAATGTATCAATTATCGGTTGGAAAACAGCTAGTTCAGAATTGTGTGAAACAAGCTGTGGGATAGGATCAGAGATATGTTTTATGCCAATAGCGACGTCGGTATCTGCATCATAAGGCACATTTCCGGTTAACATCTCAAAGAATACAACGCCCAGGCAATACAGGTCGGCTTTGTAATCGACCTCAACCCCTTTGGCTTGCTCAGGGCTCATATAGCGTGGAGTGCCGACAACTGAGCCAACGGCTGTCATATTTGTGGTATTTGTTTGCGCCCTGGCAATTCCAAAGTCGGAGAGAATTGCTTCGCCATTTTCATTAAATAGGATGTTTTCCGGTTTGATATCGCGATGAATATAGCCTTTGCCATGCGCATGTTCCAAAGCCTTCGCGATCTGCTGCATATACTCTAATGATTTAGCAGGTGAAAGGCCCTGTTCAATTTTGCTCTTAAGATCTCCACCTGGGTGGTAGTCCATCGCAAGATAATAGGTGTTTTCGTGAACACCAACCTCAATGACTGAAACTATATTGGAGTGGGATAATTGCGCGACAATCTTTGCCTCACGAATAAAGCGTTCTCCGAAAGAAGGGTCGCTTGCAAAAGATGGATCCATAATCTTCAATGCGATCTCTCGATCAACACAATTTTGATTAGCAAGGTAGACAGAAGCCATGCCACCACGGCCAAGCTCACTTATAATGGTATATCCTGGTATTTTAATGTCGTTCATGGTAAAGAAGTGCGAAATTATCCCTAATGCTTAAAATGATCTTACAAAATATCAATCTAAAAGTCTAAATGCTATAATCTTAACTCGTACTAAAGTATTAGTACTTTGGTATAGGTTAATAAAAAATCTACAAAAAATCGTTAATTAAGGTTGTCTAATAAAGATATTTTTATTAACATGCTGATCGGATAATGTATTTAATACAATATACATATGGACTTTAAGTATAGTTTTTTTTTGCTGCTATACTTGAAACATAATTATAACATTTGGGAAATATATTAGTTTGTTGGACATCCTTCTTAATTACTAGCGAACTCAATCTCAAATTTTACCAGGCATTAAGTCAGAGGAATTGGACATGCGTACAGTTAGCAAAGCATCTACGATAATTCTATCAATAGGTATAATTGGATATGGCGGCTGTAGTGTTTTTACTGCAAAAGATGAAGTAGCAGCTTATGAGGCATCGCTAGCCAAATATAACTTCTCGTATAACGTTGTGATGGATCACCGCCCGGCTGCAGATCAAATGGTCTTTGATGATGGTATAAAGACTTATTTTAAGATTCCGCAAGGCGATTACATCAAAAAGGCATACAAAATAACAGACTCAGGGTACGAAGTTATCGATGTGAAACAAGGTACGCCATATTGGTCTGCAAACGAAATAGGCAAGAAGTGGATCGTATTTACTTCTGGTGGCCATAATATTGTTTCCCAGCGTGTAGAGCACCCGGTTGTCAATCAGGTTTCTAATCAGCACAGCGCTATTAAAGCAGCCCCCGAGACCATGACCAAGGCTACAGTTCAGCAAAGAATTAAACAGCTGGAAAATAAGCTATCCGGGCTGGTAAATGTTCTGGATAAATTTTCCAGCAAAAGCCCAAAGGCAAATCAGCTTCTTGCTTCACTAAATGAAGCTAATAGCTCCGAGAACCTAAGCACTTCAGAAAACCCAGGCACCCAAAAAGATATAAGATCTCAAGTTGCTTCATCTCGGTCTCAGCCTGTACAGGCCAATGATAATAAAAAGAACAATTCGGTCGTTTATATTAAACCCCAGGTGAAGATGGTTAAGGTTGAGGATTCAGCTTCAGGTAAAGAGAATGTAATGATTAAACGTGATGGTTACTATTCTAAACCACTGACACCAAGCGAAAAAAAAGAACTTGCTGAAAAATCTAAGGCGATGAAGTCTAAAGAAGATGGAGAAGAAGTAGCAGTGCAGCAAGGTAAAACAGCTACTCAATCAGCAAATAATAAAGTTGAGAATATAAGTGAAAATACAGTTGTTCCTCAAGAGCAAAAACAAGCATCTGTAGAGCAAAAACCTGCAGTTGATAAACCAGCAGATGAATCTGCTCCTGAAAATGAAATAAAGCTAGCAGCAGCAAACCAGCGTAAAGCAACTTACGTTTATACAAATGAAGAGAGAGTGACTGAGGTGCCGTTTGCGCATGGGTATAGAGTTCTAGGTCCAAAGGCAAGAACAACAGTAAAAAATCTTAGCCAGGCTGCTAGTTCCGCGCAAGAATACAAATTAACTGGCCTTGCAACGCAGGATGGAACCTACGAGAGAAACGAATGGTTGGCAGCCGAGCGAGCTTTTGCTGTTAAGGCAGCGTTGATCAATTCCGGTATTGCCCCTGAGAAAATTACACTTATCCCTCGTGAGCATAATGAATATGGGCTTGCAGTTAAGGTATCTGTTAGCTATAAATCTGAAGCAGTAGCCCAAAACTAATTGCCACTTAGCCAATATAAATGGAGACAATAGTAGTATGAACAACAATATTCTTAAGAAAACATCTCTGGCAGTAGTATCGGCTGCGGCTCTGATGATGTCATCAGCAGTATTTGCTAATGGGGATGCCAAAGCGTCTGAGCAGGCTTCGGCAGAAGAAGTTAAAAAACTAAAAATGCTTGAAAGCAAAGTAGAATCAATGACAAACGCAGTAGAGCAAATAATTCAGTCTGACCAGGTAGCTATGGTTGAAACACCATACCTTGATGCAGAATTTGTATTCAACGAACGTGTTAATGTAGCTTTAGGTAGTGCCACCCTTGAAGAGGCACTTACAGTTCTTCTCCCACAAAACTGGATTCTGGACCTGGATATAACTAATCCAAAGCTACTGAATAGTAGGTATAAAATCCTTTCAACATCACCAAGAAAAGAAGCGGTGAGCAAGCTGTTAATTCAAATTTCGAATACCATTCCGGGCGTTAAGCTCGTTGACCAGTGGTTTTTCGACCTGACATCTGAAGACGGCACACCAACTCCAACCCTATTAATTCATCAACAATAACAATCGGAGACGTTGAAAATGAGATTTATTCCAGCAATTTTAGTATGTGGCTCAGTATTATTTACCGGTTGTAGTTCAGTTGTTGACACTCAACTTAATCCAGAGCATATCTCAAAACCATTGGCTACAGAAACTAAAGTATGGCGTGAAAGACCTTCAAGCACCTATGTTCGTGTAATCGAGCAGAAAGAGTGGCAAGTTGAAAAGCGCGTACTTCTTAGCGTGCCTGATGGTTCACTTCTTCAAGTCCTTAAAATGGCTGTGCCAGATGCTAGTATCGTGCCTGTGGATACAGGAGTGGATCTAAAAATGCGCTTAGCTGTAATCGCTGACAACATGACTCTTACAGAGTACATTAAAATGCTCGAAGGTATGACAGGTTATGCAATTGTTTATGAAAATGACCTGCTTAAAGTATCAAGCCTTAAGAGCAAAAAATGGAATCTAGCAGCACTTGCATCGCAAAGAAAATCCTCAACATCAGTATCGCAGCAGCTTAGTGCAGGTTCTGGTGGTGGTGGTGGTGGTAGTAGTGCCAATATGGATGTAAAAAATGATGAGGATGCTTGGGAATCACTAATTGAAAATGCTGAGGCTATTCTTGGCGTGAAAGGTGGTTCAGGTGGTGGAGCCAAAGAAAACCAGCTAAAACCATACGTAACCGGTATCAGATCAATCGGTCTTCTCAGTGCTGCTGGTGCACCGGCTCGTATTGATGTTCTGGATCAATACATCAAAAACCTTGAGGGAATGTCATCCAAACAGATTAATATTGATGTCAAGGTATTTGATGTGCGCCTGGACGATAATCGTGGATCAGGTATTGATTGGTCTGCATTAATAAAAGGCACAACAAGTGGAAATCCATTTAACCTGTATTTTGGTCAGGATCCCACAACTACTGGAAACATTGCTAATGGCGGCATCTCATACCTGACGGGTAAGCCGTCATGGGAGTTTGGCGGTACTATTACTGATGCGAAGAGAGGATCTCTGGAGTCAATGGTTCGATTTCTTGAACAGTATGGCTCGGTAGAGCTGGTTAATCAGCCTAATGTTACAACTCTGAATGGTTCAACTGCATATCTATCCAGCGGAGATGAGTTCTCATATATATCATCGATCTCAGAAGAAGAGGACGATAATGGTGATACCACTGTAACACCTGAGTTTGCCCGTATTAAGGTGGGTGTATCTCTATCGGTCACGCCAAGAGTGCTTGACGGTGAAAGAATTCTTCTGGATGTAATTCCTGTTGTTAGTTCAATTCAGGGTAGTGACCAGTATGAAGTTGGTGGGTTCTCATTTTCCACACCAGTGATTGCTCTTCAGGAACTTGCAACACAGGTGATAACCCGTAATGGACAGCCGATTCAGCTTGGTGGTCTGATTTCTAAGAAAGTTTCGGAATCTCTTACTACACTGCCATTTAAGAACAAGGCAACTGGTGAGATGTTGAGTTTTATGTTTGAAGCTGATGAGAACGACCTTGAGCGCCGTGAGATTGTAATCACCGTTGTGCCAACAATTCTGGAGTCTGGTAAATGGGCTACATCGGCAAAATAGTTAGTGAACATAAGCCGATAAAGGTATCTGGAAAAGAGGTAATCCTGATTCGCGATTACCTCAACACCCCTCCGTCTGTTGGTGATTATACCCAGGTTCAGGAAAGGTCTGCAAAATATCCAGCGGTTTACGTGCTTGATGAAGATATTGCAGCAATGCGTAGCTCCTACCCTGATATACCAATCTATGGTTTTTGGCAGTTAATCTCAGCAAATAAACTTATCAATGAAGCATATAGCCTACAGATTGCATATGAGTCGGGAAAGTCCGGGTTTTATGTATATAGCGATGACAATGGCCAGATAGTTGAAACCGGCGAGTTTCTGGATGGATTGTTTGTGGGTAGCGACAACGTAGTAGGAATGCTGCCTGCCGATGCCGTACAGATAGATGTCGATATAACCAAATTAAAGCTTCCATCAGTTCAGTGTTATTCTGCGAACGAGATGAGAAAGCAGCTATCCAAGGCCAAGACTCAGAAAGTAGTAATACGCTACTCACTTCTGGCTATGGCTGCACTCACAGCTTTTGGTGTCAATAAGGGGCTTGATTACCATTACAAGACTAAAATGGAATACTACAACAAGGTAGATGCTGAAAGACGCGATGTATATAACAAGTATTCGCTTTTAGTCAGTGAAAAACTTACCAAATGGCCGGATCAGAGTGATACTATCGACAGGCTTCTGGCATTGACTAAAATGGCTGAATATACAACTGAAATTGAATCTTTTTCAGAGCCAAAGCGCGAACTATATGTTAAAGAAGACCTGCCGTTTGACCCTAAAACACTTTACCCATGGCTTGAAACATACCATATTCCTACGGGGGGCTGGGAGATAAGCTGGTCATCTAATCTGGAGAAAAACAGTGAGTAAAACAGTTGCTTCAATTAATTTTGCAGAAGAAGTGAAGTCCAGTTTTTTGCTTATCGTGGTTGTTTCTCTGGTACTGGGTTACCTTATTTTTAATGAGCAAAAGAAACGCCGAATTCCTTCTGACTACGATACTATCGAGCAAAATATTGTTAAAACCAAGCAAAAGATAAAAGAGCTTATCGAAGGTGAGGAGCTGCCTGATTTAACGCGATCTCTGCAGGAGATACAGGTTCTGGCAGAAGGCTTTGGGGTTGCTGTTAAACTTGGTGATTACAAACAATTCCGGAAATCGCACCAGAAAGGGAGAATTGGTGATCTTGAATATGCAAAGTCGCTGCGCTGGACTGGTGAAATTAACGGCGCTACCAGGGATGTGCTGGTTTTTGCCAAGATGTCACAGCAACTTGTCCCGATTGAGTTTGATTCGTTAAAGATATCCGGCCATTCTGCCCAGGCTACATTTACTATCGTTGGGTCTTAGGGTCAAAACCTAAGCACCTAAAGAGACACACTTACAGAGGTTTGTATGAAAAAAATTATTCTGCTTGCATTACTTTCTTCCCTGTTTGCTACATCGGTTATTGCTGATGATTATTCGGCAGATGCCAATCAGATGGCGCGTGAGTATCTTGAGCATAAAAGGAAAATGGAACTGCTGAAACGCGCACAAGAAGAAGCAAGAATCAAACAGGAAATTGCAAGACAATACAAACAGTGTATTTCCACTGGTGTAGCGGTCGAGGAATGTGATGCGCTGATTGCCAACATGGGTGCGGCTTCCGGCTCAACTTATTCTGCGCCATCACCATCCGATCAGCGCTACTTTAATCGTACTGATTCATCGGGTGAAGATTCAGGTGAAGGTTCGGCTTCAATGGAACTGCTGAAAAAATTGCAGAATGAAGTTGAAGATATGAAGGCCAAAAAGAGCAGGACTTCCAGCCAACCAGTCAAAGCAAATCGCAAGAGTGTCAGAGTTCCAAAGATGCTTAGGGTTGTATCTGGAAAGGTTGTCTTCAAAACTTCTGAAGGTGAAGTCAGTGCCAGAGCAGGTGATACTTTACCAGGCGGGTTTGTCTTGCAAAGCTTTTCACTTACCAGAGCTGTACTGACACTCGATGGTGCCAGATACGAATCCGAGATCTCCTGGTAATTTTTAAACGTACTTAGCGTATTTAGAAGTAACTTTGTTTCTATTCCCGGGTTCACTCCGGGAATACCTAGCCCCCAGGCACGATAAGATATATGTCCAAACCAAGCACTACCGCAGAACACTTTGATGCAATTCTCGATCTGTTGATTGAGAGAGATGTTATCACTACGTTGCGTAAGCGTGCTATAGCTGCCCCTGCATCTATTGGCGGATTTGTATCTCGTCTATTGGATGAGGCTATTTCTGCCGATGTTATTGCAGAAGTGATGTCGCAATATTTTGATCTGCCACTTTACCATGATGAACTCAAGGTCGTGGCCATGGGTGCTGACTGGGTAATCTGTGACGATGACATTGCCTATTGTATCCACCCCAACGGCGATAGCCAGAGTATTCTGTTAAACAGAAGGCGCTCCTCCGGTGAAAACCGGCTTGAGTTTAAATCTTTTGGTGTTATCTCACGAAACAAATACTATATTGCTGTGCGCAATACCTCGGAAGGGATAAAAAACGTTGAGCTTGGTACCAGCCAGGAATCAAGTGATGGCGAGGCTGTGCTCAAACGGATTATGGAGCAATCACTGCGCCGTAAAGCAACAGACGTGCATATTGAACCAAGTCGTACTGAAGCGCGTGTTAGCATCCGTGTTGACGGCCAACTTGTAGCAATAGATATTATCATTCCTATTGGTGCATCTTTTGATGTCTCACCCTATAGAAACCTGGCAAATGTATTATTGAATCTGGCAAGGGGTGAACCTGGTTCATTTCGTGCTCCACAAAGCGGTCAGTTCCGCTGGTCCGAACAGGGATCAGAAATCAGTGTGCGTCTGGAGATGCTTCCGGTAAAAGTAGGGCAGTCGGAGATGCCTAAATTTGTACTACGTATTCTGGGGCAGGAAATAAGCCTTAACCGCCTGGATAATCTTGGTTTTTCCGAAAGAAACAACGAGCTGTATAAAGATGTGGCTATTAAAAACCCGCATGGGTTGATTCTGGTTACCGGCCCGACTGCCTCGGGTAAAAGTACCACACTGTATGCGTGGATGACTTATCTCAATGAAACCTACCCAACCAGAAGTTACTACACCATTGAAGACCCGGTAGAAAAAGAGGTACGTGGTTTCCAGCAAATTCAGGTAAATGAAGACGCCGGCCTTTCTTTTTTCCAGGGGCTAAGAAGTCTTCTGCGTGCGGATCCTGATGTGATCATGGTTGGCGAGATTCGTGATGTAGATACCGCGCAGCTGGCTCTGCGCGCAAGTATGACCGGTCACCTGGTTTTGGCCACATTGCACGCCAACTCAGCGGTAAAAGCAATTCCAAGGCTGCTCGAAATGGGACTGGACAAGATCCTGCTTGCTGACTCGGTGGTCAGTATTACCGCCCAGCGTATGGCGCCCATGGTGTGCCCGAATTGCGCCACGCAAATACCATTTGGCGATCATCCGCAATATGATATACTTTCAAAGTTACAAAATGCGCCAGCCGATATAGATTTTATCAAGGTCGCCCACCGCCCGGGATGCGCTGACCCGGACTGTATTAATGGATATAAAGGCAGGCATGTTGTAACCGAGATCCTTAGAATTGATAATACGATTCAGGAGATGATTGGTCATGGTGCAACATCAGCCGAAATTTTAGCTGCCGGCTATGAAAGAGGCTTTCAGGAGATGTGGGAAGATGGTATCAGGCTGGTCAAAAACGGCATTACATCCATAGAGGCTCTGGAGCAGGTCCTTGAGCCCTATGAACCATAATAAATACTTATTCAGGAATATTATTCAAGGGGAAATAAGATGAAGTTTACAAACCTTAATTCAACTAAAAGATCACTGCAAAGGGGTTTTACCCTTATGGAGATCTCTATTGTTCTGATTATACTAGCTGCTCTGGTTGCAACTATGGCATCTAACCTGTGGAGTAGGCAGGATGCAATGAGTTATCAGCAAGCTATTTTGTTTTTCCAAAAGACATTACCCCAGGCAATGGCTTCAATGAGGCTTTCAGGTGATGGTGATTGTTTGACGTCCGCAGGATGTGCTGCAGTAGGGGGCACAACTCCAACGATTACACAAAAACTTCAGGAATATGGAGCTCCAACAGTCACAGAGTGGGGGGAAGAGTGGACAGCTGCGTATGGTGATGGCGTTCTAGAAATACAATATTGCACAGCCGGTTTATCTGTGGATGCGCTTGCATCATTAAATAAAAATATTGTCAATGCATCTAAAGAGGGTGGAGCCCTTGTTAGAGATGATGCTACCAGTAATTTACCTGCTGTTGTTCTACAAGGTCAAACTACATCTCAAGCTTCTGGTGGCGTTAGCTTTACTGCTAATAACCCAACTTGCACTGTGAAAGCTTTTTATTACGTTCGAACTAGATAATCAATGATCTACGAATTATCAATACTTGAAGCCAATGGTGCTGTTAAGAAGATCTCGGTAACAGCATCATCGCAGGCAGAAGCAATTGAAAAAAGCGGTTATTCTGAAGACCGTGTCGTGTCTGCTCGTCGTGATGCCTTTGCTCGAATTAAAGGGTTGATAAATAACAGATCACCTGATCTTGATACCCAGGCTGTATTTCTCCAGGTACTGGCCGGGCTTCTAAGTTCCGGCCGTCCAGCCATTGAAGCTGTGCATAGCCTTATGAAATCCATGGGTAATAAGGTGAATGTAAATAAGGTGGATCTTTCTGATCAGCTGGAAGTATCTAAGATTCTTGAAGCACTAAAGTTTGATCAAAGTGCTATTGTGCTGGCACAGGTTGGCGAGGAATCGGGAAGACTTGCAGATCTGCTTGGAATGGCCGCACAGAATATTATGAAACGTATCAGCGCCGGTAGTGAAATGCGCAAGGGTATGGCGATGGGAGCGGTCTATTTTGTAGTTGGCATCGTTATGTTAACTGTGTTTCCGCTGTATATCGTTCCCCAGATGCAGCGCCTGATAAACCACCCCAAGTCCAATTTTACCTCTAATCAGGTCACCGAGATCCTGCTTTCACTCTATGACATCTATACCACCATGTATCCGGTGCTGATTATTGCATTGACCGTGATATTTGTGTTCAGAAATCAGCTATGGCTATTGATCAGAACTCAGCCTGTGATTTCGCTGGTATATGATTTTCAGCGAACCTCGCGCGGACTAACTTTTCTGCAGGCATTTCGTCCGCTGTATGAAGCTGGTGTGGTAACTGAACGAGCAATACAACTCCTTCGAGATCGTGCTTCAGGTGAGATGTATAACATTTACGATGGCATGTACAAAGGCATTATATCTGGTGAAGATATTTCATCTGTTCTTGATACTGACGACTGGCCATTGGTTATTAGGCAGGGGTTTGTGGGCTTTGCCGGGCTGGATCATAAACAGCGTGTGCCGGTAATTGATCAACTGCTTGAATCCCTGAACCTTGACCGCCTCGCAATATCCAGAAGCATTGGTCGCGTCCTTAATATGCTTGGTCTGGTTACCATTCTTACAGGAATATACCTCGTAGCTCAGGGCTTCTATATTCCGATCATGTCAATGTCTATCGGCAGTCTGTAAAAGGTTGCATTATGGATTTAACCGGCAGCCACAAATCCATCTCATCCAGACAACAAGGTTTTACTTTTATAGAAGTTGCGCTGGTTTTATTTGTATTAATATCTCTACTGGTAATCTTCTATGCCAACTCCAATAAATCCAGCGATTTAAGGCTTGCTCGGGCTGCAATATTTGAAGCTAAAAAAATTGCTTATCTGGCAGAAGAGTGCAGAAATAAGATATCTTCTAGAGATGATAGTACCGGTGTTTTTGTGGATTCTTATGCAATAAATAGCTCTCAGACATATAATGTTTCCGGCATGCTTTCGACCTGTGGATATAACATCGACATACCCGATCAGACACCGTTCGATTACAGCACCGATTATGATATAACCATCACTACAACAGATGTAGAAGTTGAGTTCTATGTACCAATAGCAAATTACAAAAACGACGAGATTCACAGTTCTCAAATTGTTCCATCTCCATCCGGCAATGGCGTAGATATAACAATCTATGGTAGCCTCAGAGCAAATCCAACCTCAAAATTCAGTAATAGAGCGCTTTTGGAAAAAAATACGTTTTTTGGTGAAAAGATAAACCGCGACGGTTGATTTTCCTGAGTTCCTGGTTTTGCCTTGGAATGCATAAAATCAGGCTACGCCTTAAAAACCTAGTTTAATACCCTTAATTTTAAGTAAATATCCTTTTCCAAAACCCAAGAAACAGCTTCCAATTTGTATTAACAATGACTAAAATATGTGAACTGTATCACAAAAAGCTGCAGGATGGCAGCTGATAGCATAACTAGATAATTCAAAGGGGATTTTATAGTGCCTTTTTCTATTCAAAATGTTGTTAAGTATTTTATTGTATTGGGTTCAGCTTTGTTTCTTAATGCCTGTGGTGGAGGCGGAGGTGGTGGTGATTCTCAATCACCTGATACAGCACCTCAGCAGACATATGCTATGAGTGGAACGGTTTCAGGTTTAACTGGTACTGGTTTGATATTGCAGCTCTCAACCGGTGAAACCTACGAGATTGAAGCAGATGGAGAATTTACCTTCCCGGCTCAGGTTCCAGAGGGAACAACATATACAATCACAGTAAATTCACACCCAACCGGTGATGAGCAGAATCAGGTGTGTGAGGTTGAGAACGGAACCGGTACAGTAAATGGTGACGTTTCAAATATTGCAGTTACCTGCACTGACAGTCAACCGGTAAGTGGAACAGTTGCCGGACTCGCAGAAGGTGCAACGCTAAGCCTTGTAAACAGTAATGGCGATCAGCTTGTTGTAACCGCAGGCGGAGCTATTGAGTTTGGAGCAGAGGTGGCAGAGGGTGCTGACTATGAAATTACTGTAGCAACTCAGCCAACTACCCCTAATCAGATCTGTACCGTAGCAAACGCCAGTGGAACAGTGGCAGACAGCGCAGTTACCGATATCGAAATCACCTGTGTTAACAGCTACACCATTGGCGGCACCATAAGCGGCCTTGCCGGTAGCGGGCTGGTTATTCAGAACAATGGCGGTGACAACATCTCTGTTACTGAAAATGGTAACTTTACATTTGCAACCGCTCAGATAGATGCAACAGACTATGCCGTTACAGTACAGATAAATCCAACAGTACCAAACCAAACCTGTATTGTAACCAATGGCAGTGGCACAATCGCAGATACAGATGTAACCAACGTAGTAGTAGTATGTACTACCAATAAATATACGGTTGGCGGCACAGCAACTGGAGTTGCAGGTAATGGACTAGTGCTACAAAACAATGCTGGTGACGACCTTGCAGTAGCAGCAAATGGCGACTTTACCTTTGCAACCGCAATTGATGATCTAAGTGCGTATGAAGTAACGGTAATATCCAACCCAAGTACACCAAATCAAACCTGTACTGTAACAAATGAATCAGGCAACCTTGCCGGTGGTAACACAACATCAGTGGCAGTTAACTGTGTAACCAATAAATACTCAATCGGCGGAACAGTAACCGGACTTGAAGGCTCAGGTCTTATCATCCAGAACAATAGTGGTGATAACACAGAAATCAACGCAAGTGGCGCTTTTACCTTAGCCACCAGACTGGATGACATGAGTGCTTATGATGTAACCGTTATTCAAAATCCAACCGACCCGGTTCAGATATGTACACCTTCATCTGCATCGGGCGACATCGCCGGTGCGGCAATTACCACTATTGAAATTGATTGCTACACCCCAATCGCCCTTGAAGTGGAAAATCATTCCCGCTCAGTTATCGCAAAATGGGATGATAAAGAGGGAATGCGTAAATACAATCTATACTATTCACCCAACCCTGGTCTAACACCTGAGAGCTGTGCTTCAGACGATGATTGTATGCAGATTGCAAGCGTAAATAGTCCTTCAACCATCGTAAATCTTAAAAATGACACAACTTATGAAGTGGTCGTAGAAGGTATTGAGCAGGGTACAGAAAAATCTCATGTATCACTTACAGCCATTGCCGCACCGAAGGAGTGGGGTTTTTACCATAATGATAGAGGTGCTGAAGTTGAAAAAATGTTCCTTGGGGATGACGGTAGTGTTTACTTTTTAGGAAATTTTAATAACGTAAGTGGCTATGAGCGAAATCGATTTGCAGCAGTTAACCCTGATGGTACATTGAGTCAATTAAGTCTTAACACTGACTTTTTTGGTGAATATGCAGACAAGTTTGTGGTTTCTGATGGTGTTTTATACATTGATGATGGCAATTATGCTCGTAAAACAACGGGTGTTATAGCAATAAATCTAGAGACTGGTGAGGAAGTATTTTCAACTAAACTTAAGAGATGGGATGATGATAGGGAGTTTTGGCAAACACCATTTGTAAATGGTGTAACTGTTATTGATGAAGTTCTCTATGTTACTGGTTATTTCAATCGAGTTGGTGAAGGTGAAGTGATCCGTAATGGAGTAGCAGCTTTTGATAAGAATACAGGAGAGCTTTTAGGTTGGGATCCTGATTTATGCCCAGATGGTTCTCATTGTAACGCTGGTTTTCTAAGTATTGATAATGGATATTTATATTTTGGATATCAAGATGAATATGAGAATACTAAAGATAATAGATATTTGGCAAAAGTTGCTAATAATAATTATGACGATGTTACTATGTTTCCGATCGAAGGCTGGGTGACTGAGATTGCTTTTGATGGTGATGATATGGTTTTGGCTGGAGGTATTTCTGAATTTAATGGTCTGGAATGTCCTTATGGCTTGATCTCGGCATCAAAAAGTGGCAATGAAGTTAATTGGGGGCAATATGTTTACCAGCTAGACGAAAATGATGAGTTTAAATACACTACTCGTCAGATTGCGATGACAGATAATACTATTGTCGTATCGGGTAACTTTATTACAGTCGGAATCAATGGTGAGGAAACCGCTCGAAACCACCTTGCTTTTTTTGATAAGCAGGGAAATTTATTGCCTATCGATTTTGAATGTGATTATGGTCATTATGATGGGTGCGATATGAATGATTTACTTGTTGTCGGTGATAAAATTTACATGGCTGGATATTTCAAACTGGTTAATGGAAAGACTGGTAGTGCCGGGTTAATTGTAATTAATGAGCAGGGTGAAATTCAATAGGAAATAACGTTGAAGCAGGGGCCATAATGTCCCTGTTTTTTTGAACGATTGACCAGTTGATAAAGAACGGTTAATTTATACTCCGTACATCACAGAGTATTTGATTTTAATCTTGATAAAGCAACTGGATACCGACCTTCGTCGCTATGGTTACCTGCCTGGCGGTGCGAACCAATATTTCTCTTAATTATACTGTAAAATAGGCTAGAATTAGCGTATCGGGTTTGTGATTAAAAGCGGCCTGATATTTATATGGATTAATCTAAAATACAAGAGGTTTGCAGATGGGGCTTAAATATAAATTTCAGCGCGGTTTGACCCTGATTGAATTAAGTATTGTTTTAATGATACTTGCGGCTTTAGCTGTTGTTTCTACCCGCTTTATGTTTGACGAGTTTGATCGCACCATTGCAGATAAAACCGTGGCGGAGATGTGGGCAGTAGCTGAATATTCAGTCGCATATATTGCCGAGAATAATATATGGCCGGATCAGGTAAATAACTGCGCTGGCGCTGAAGCAGTCATGGCCGATGACGCTGGTTTACTGCAGGGATTAAATCTGGTGAAACAGGGATCGCCGCTAGTTACAACAGGTATTGAATCTCCTTGGTATAATGATTCTGCATCCGATTATGTTACTTATGATATCAGTTGCTCAAACACCTCACCACAATCCGGCTTTGTAGTTGCATTAACCCTGCCATCCTTTGCTGGTGGTCAGACAGCAGAAGAGTGGGCGCAATATATCCTGCAGAAACTGCCGCTTGCTCAGCTTGATCCTGGCAATAGTTCAAGAATCATCCTTACTATGCCACCCCCTTCAGGTGTGTTTGCTCTGCGTGATTACTTGTCACGCAAACCAGACCCGGATCGTCAGACCCTGAATAGTAATGGCCAAACATCACTTAATGATCTAGAGGCTGTTATAAATATAAATACTGATGTAGAAACAGATCCAACTAATGTGCAGAGAAAGGTTGTGGATTTTGATGCAGAACGAGGTTACGACTTTGTTAATGATGGCAGTGAAGATGAATATTTCGACCAAAACACCGCCATCTACAACCTCAATATGCCGCGCACTTCGGTGTTTAACCGTTTGATACTGATCCCTACAGCGCAAACTCACCCTACGATTCCTTCTCTTGATTATCCAGTTGAGGTTGATGCTACAAATTATTCTGAATATAACTGCCGCCACGGTTCCCCCGGGGGGTTTGCTCTGGAGGTTTGTGAGCAAGATTACCAAACGCATGTTGATGAAGAGGATGACACCAACGAGCATGATTTGCCCATTGGTTCTGCCATTAAGCTAGCTGGCAACCCGCGTGGTTCCATCAAGGCAAACGATATTTATCTGGCATCAATTGCTAAATGGGCGAGTGAAATAGATCAGGAATTTCAGCCGGATTGGATTTTGGTGCAGCATTATACACAAGTTCCGGTAACAAATGTTATTACCTATAATAATTGCACTAATGGTAGAAGTCCAAAGTACGAGGTTTGGCCTAAGAAGATAAGCCTTGAAGGTAAACCTGCTAATTATACTGATGTTGTGGCAAACGTTGATTATAGGTACAGTAATCACAGGCATTCATTTACTGTGTCTGATACAGGCATAGTTTCGATACAATGGATAGTAAGAGAAGAGCAGGATGATGGTACTGGATTTGTCGAAACAGATTCATCACTACCGGTTGCCGATGCCTATTCTACTGCTTATGCGAATGTGTACTGCGTGAGGTAAGATGCTTAATAATAAAACAATGGTAAAAAGCTCTGGTTTTACACTGATAGAAATAGCGCTGGTGCTGATTATTATGGCATCTCTGGCGGTATTAACTTCAAAGTTTTTCTTTCGTGATCTTGATGCCCAGACTGTGGATCAGACAGCAGATGAGATTGCGTTAATTCAGCGGGCAGCCTTAACCTATTTTGCCAGAAATAAAGAGTGGCCAGATCAGAGTGGTGGTTGCGCAGATGCTGCAGAGGAGATGGGCGATAAACTTTTGGCTGGTCTTAATCTTGCTACTACCGGAGCAGGTGCCTCACTAACAGTCAATGGCATATATTCACCGTGGTATGGCCCTTCAGGTAAAGTATCCTATACTACTTCCTGCACCAATGGCGCATCAATGTCTGTTTCTGTGCAACTGGATAATCAGGATTTGAAGTATCTTGAACGCATGTTGATCAAGATACCGCTTTCCAGAAAAAGTGGTTCCGACACTGTCGTTGCAACTGTTGTTGCTTCGTCCAGTTTAGCTGCTATGGAAAATTACCTGAAACGGGTTGAAGTCACCAAAACTGCTGGACAGATGAACCTGAATACAGTAGATGCTGGCTTTAATATTAATGGAAGATTGGTTGATTTTGAGGTCGGCAGTTGTATAGAAGATGATCGTCGTTCATCCGGTGCATGCCGTCATGGCCATCGCACAGTAGCCAAGGCAATTTTTCAGCTTGATCCGGACAATACAAGTACACTTGGCGGGCTGACTTTAATCCCCCCTCATTCTGCACTGCCGGGATATAGCGATTACACTTTGAATCTGTGTGATTCAGGAGTTGTCAGTGATCCAAACCATCTGTTTCCGGACACTATCGATTGCTCTGTTGGTGATGTGAGAAACCCCGACTGGTCAATTAAAACCAATGATGTCTTCCTCAGGGGAGATATTGGTGCTGTAACTGGTTATGATGCTTCCGGCAATCCTATTGTTGATACAACTATCAACCCTGATGGTAAATACATGAGCGAAATGATACCTGGATTGCGTAAATGGATTCATATAAAACACCACACCAATAAAAAGGATGGTGATAAGGTTAAACGTCCTAAATGTAAATATAAACCAGACGCCAATGGAGTATGGGGAGATTATGAGCCAGTAATAATAATCAGGCCAAATTATTATTTGGCTCAAGATTTTTCAGATTATATTTCTTACGTAGCAAAACTTAAATGGGCAGATTGGAGTATAAGTCAGCAAAGATACAAAAAGTGGACCATAGACATTGATAAGGATAGTGCTTATTCATATGTTACCGAAGATGAATATTATGTTACTGCAGATACATATTGTGTAACTTCAACTTTGCATACTGAGAATAAAGACGACGGTGATGATGACAATGACTAGTTAAGAGTTTTGCTTTAGCGCTGTATAAATGCACACGTGAAACTAGAAAAAATCACCAAAAACAGGTAGCATAAACTTATTATTGCAAAACAGTCAGCAAGGAACTCTAAAGCCTTATATAGCAACAACTATATAAACTTTTGAAACAAGCGGACATGTTTGCAAACTTAATCTAAAATGAAAGCAATAGTGAAACAATAAGAGAGCCGTATGGGAACATCAATGCCATCGCATATGCACGACATAAACATGACAGAATATCTGTTCGTGCAATGGTATAACGAAGATCAGATAGACACATTTCAGTACGAGGCTCAATTCGTCTTTGATCATGAGCAGGCTTTGGAATTTGTTCGACAGTTTCGTTGGGAAGACAATAGTGTCTACTATTTGCGTGATCTGCTTCAGGATATGGACGATCAGGCACTTCATATATTCAGAATGACAGATAAAGAGGTAGAAACTCGCATTGCTGAAATGCTATCCCTTGGCCAAATCAAAGCATATTCCCAGATACCTGTTGAAAACGATGGTGATGACTTCGAGTATGCTGAAGAAGCTTTAACAGCCGAAGCGAGCAAGGTGGCCGCGAATGATAAACGTGCGATAAGGAAGCCCGAAGCTCATAAGGCCGCACCTCCACAACTTACATGGTTTGATATTGAGCTGGTAGATAAGAATGAAAAGCCGCGCGCCGGGGAAAAATATATAGTTAAGCGCGGAGATGAGATAATTAAACAGGGTAATCTCAATAGTTATGGCAAAGCGAATGTTTCCCAGATTGAAAAAGGGGAATACAAGGTTTGTTTTCCAAATATAGATAAAGATAAATGGTTAACAACTAAGCCGAAGAGCAAATCAGGAGGGGGGAAATAGGCGTGGTATATAAAGTAAAACAAAGCGATACCATTTCAGCAATAGCAAAAAA
>QZLE01000099.1 GCA_004796365.1 Gammaproteobacteria bacterium
CCAGCTTCAACCTTACCTACAAGGTCAGCACCAACGTCAGCAGCTTTAGTGTAGATACCGCCGCCAACACGAGCAAATAGAGCAATTGAAGATGCTCCCATTGCGAAACCGTTGATAGCAGAAACAGCAGTAGCATCACCTTTTAGAAGAAGATAAGCAGTAGCAACACCGATAAGACCAAGTGAAGCAACAGTCATACCCATTACAGAACCACCGAAGAAAGCAACAAGAAGAGCACCACCTTGACCGTCCTTAGCAGCAGCCTCAGTTGTTCTTACGTTTGCTTTAGTAGCAGCCTTCATACCGATAAAGCCGCAAAGCATAGAGATGATCGCACCAGCGATATAGCAAACAGCAGTAAGTTTACCCAAACCTACAGCAAGCAGAATTGCCACAATGATTAGGAAGCCAACCAGGATTGTGTATTCTTTTTTCAAGAATGTCATAGACCCTGATTCAATCATACTGGCAATATTGGTCATTTTTTCATTACCAGCAGGTTGTTTCGCAACCCAGAAATACGTAGCAAGGGCAAAAATAAACCCTGCAATCCCGATAAACGGGCTAAACTGCAATAGATCAATTACTGATTCCATTGTGGATCAACTCCTTAAATTTTAAATGAGTTAAATATAAAAACCACCGTCCAACCAACCATTAATGATTAGTCAGCGATGACAGTACTAAACAAAATAAAAACAGTATTTTCAGGTAATTGATTGGGTAATCTGCAAAATTAAACATAAAGCTTAATTCAATACCAGAAAGTACCGCTTTCAGTTGGTGCGAATTATATACTGCGCATGTAACAGTTGCTAGTGCAAACAAAAAAATTTTTTACTTTTTCTCACTTTATTTAGCTTTTGCCCAATTTTTTCTAGGGGTTTACAACAGCATGAAACGACTGGTATTCACCAATCATCGCACCATAACAGGGCGCGCTATTCATTCTGTTCATGATTTAGCTATCATTACTCAGCTTGATCAGTTAATCTCGGTTAAACAAGCACAGCATAAACGCAAAACCAACCGCAACAACGAGAACAAAAATGCCCTGGAAACAAGTAACCTTTAACACCCCAAAACAACACGTAGACCCACTTGAAGACCACTTACTTTCCATGGGCGCACTATCGGTAACCTTAATGGATGCCGAAGACCATCCAATCTTGGAACCAGAACTTAATACCACTCCAATCTGGGACAACAATCTGGTTACCGCATTATTTGAAAACGATACCAACATAGATGCGATTGCCATTTCGATAAAGGCTACAATGAGCGAAGACGTCACCATATTAAAGATCGAAACCGTAGATGATCAGGAATGGGAACGCGCCTGGATGGACAACTACCATCCTATGAAATTCGGTGACAAACTTTGGATCTACCCAACTAATGTTGATATCCCGAAAACCAGTGACACAATTATAAGACTTGACCCTGGCCTAGCATTTGGAACCGGCACCCACCCAACTACTGCACTATGCCTTGAATGGCTGGACCAGGCAGATCTTAAACAAAAAACCGTGATAGACTTTGGTTGCGGATCGGGAATACTTGCTATTGCTGCAGCGCTGCTTGGGGCCAAAAAAAGTTATGGCATTGACAACGACCCACAGGCAATCATCGCCAGCGACAGCAATGCCGAGCTAAATAACCTCAAAGAGACGGTTTCCGCACATCTTCCCGAAGACACCCCGCAGATTCAGGCTGACATAGTTATTGCCAATATCCTATCAATTCCACTAATATCCCTGGTTGAAAACATCTCATCCTTATGCAAAACCGGCGGCGAGCTGGTGATGTCTGGAATACTTGAAGGGCAGATCGATGATGTAATTGAATCATATTCTCCATATTTTGCAGACTTTACCACTTCACAAAAAGGTGACTGGTTCAGAATATCTGCTCTGAGAAAATAAGGCCAATAAATTACGCTCAATAAAAAGCTGTTATATAATAATCTATAATAAACTAAGAGATAATGACAAAGACATGGAA
Source organism: Gammaproteobacteria bacterium (assembly GCA_004796365.1). Classification (GTDB taxonomy): domain Bacteria; phylum Pseudomonadota; class Gammaproteobacteria; order QZLD01; family QZLD01; genus QZLE01. The sequence goes on from QZLE01000099.1 coordinate 2,005, forward strand.
GCCAATGTACGCACGCTGCACCCACTGCAAAACAATATTTCGCGTAACTGAAGAGCAACTAAAAATTGCCAAGGGTTACGTGCGCTGCGGTGTTTGTGAGCAACCGTTTAACGCCCTGCAAAACATAGAAGAACAGCAAACCCAGGAACAAAAAAATAACCAACAACATGAGCCAGGATCTCAGGAACCAACATCACAAAGCGAAAAGCCGGAGCTTTCTGCCACAAAGCCTGAAGAGGAAACTCAATTTCAAAGCAAAAACTGGTTCTCCGGAAAACTTTCGTATCAAGCCAAACCACTAGATACTGCAGAAAAGCCAGCCGAAGAAAAAAGCAGCGAGATAATTAGTGATGACAACCAGGAGATATTCTTTAAAGAACGCTCTCACGTATTCACGGTAATTGGCGGAATAGATCATATCTGGCAGGATGCTTCCGAAACCCCAGAAGATTTGATTAAACAAACCCAGCCCCCACAACAGCAAGAACAAAATTGGACAACACCAACTGAAGAAGAAATTCCTGACCCTGTATCTGACGATGAATTTGCGATAATAGACAATAAAAAACTGGCACAACAGCTAATCAGCGATCTAGAGCACCATAACAAAGACATAATTGATATAGACATACCTCCTGTTACCAGCGTCATAACCGAAGAAGAACTTCTAATAGAACAAAAACATGACCATCAAACAAAAATCAGCAAACACCAACTGCGCAACATTACACTATGGACCGGTGGATACGTTATCGCCCTGCTTTTACTGTTACTACAGATTGTCTATGCAATGAGAATGGACCTAGCCAAACATAACGAAGTGCGCCCACTTCTGGATGCCATGTGCAGCATTGCCAACTGCAAACTACCTCCACAAAGAATGCCAGACCGGATCTTTATTACCAACCGCAGCGTTAGAGTTCACCCATATGAATATAACGCAATCATGGTTGAAGCTTCATTCGTCAACCAAGCCCCAGTCACCCAGGCTTACCCTGTAGTAGAACTCACATTTTACGGCTACAACGGCGGCCTTATCGGTAAACGCCAATTTACCCCCAAAGAATACGTTGACAACAAACCCAAGGACATGCTGCTAAGGCCTGATGAAGAAGCCAACCTGATACTAGAACTAGTCAGCCCAGGAAAAGACGTCGCATCGTTCGAGTTTAATTTCTTATAAAAGTGAAAATCGGCAATATCCAACTCAGTGGCAACCTATTCCTGGCTCCAATGGCCGGAATCACAGACCTACCATTTCGTAATCTTTGCCGCAAACTTGGGGCCAGCCTAGCATTTAGCGAGATGATCTCCTCCAACCCAGAATTAAAAGCAACCAAAAAATCACAAAACCGCACCAACATAAAAAACGAACCTTCTCCACGAGCCATCCAAATTCTTGGCAACGACCCTAAGCAAATGGCAGACACAGCCAGACACTGTGTTGATAATGGCGCCGATATTATCGACATAAACATGGGCTGTCCGGCAAAAAAGGTATGCTCCAAGGCCACTGGATCTGCACTATTAAAAGATGAGCCACTAATCCGTGACATCCTTTCCACAGTTATTGATTCCATACCCAACACCCCAGTGACACTTAAGATCCGCACTGGCTGGAGCAAAGTACAGAAAAACGCCCTAAATGTTGCAAAAATAGCTGAAGAAAGTGGCATTAAGGCATTAACCATCCACGGTAGAACACGCGAATGTTTTTTCAATGGAGAAGCAGAATACGAAACCATCGCGGCAGTAAAGTCCGAATCATCGATTCCAATAATTGCCAATGGAGATATCGACAACCCCACAAAGGCCAAATTCGTATTGGAAAAAACCATGGCAGATGGGCTAATGATCGGCAGACAAGCAATAGGCAACCCCTGGATTTTTAGCGACATAATAGCTGCTATCTCACCAGATACATCAGCACAAAACCATCACTTGCATGATAAATGCGAGGTCATCACCAACCACATAGAACAGATACACAGATTCTATGGGGACCACCAGGGACCAAAAATTGCGCGAAAACATATTCAAGGTTATTGCCAAAACCAAAAGGGGTTTAATGATTTTTGGAAAGAGCTCATCGAGATAGAAGATAAAAATCAGCAACTAAGACTGCTTACCTCATATTTACACTCAAATGTTTCATAATACATTGCCAAAAAATACAGCTTTTATCCTTTTTTCCTCAGCCACATTTTATTACAATATACGGTTCCGCAACTCATTATTTATTCTAAACGCGGCCTAAGCCTATCCTGCGCCAGGTCATTTGCTTAGATAATAGCAACACAGTTTAGAAACCGGTGGGTTATTTATTGGTAATTATGAACGATAGCCAGAAAACATCATGGAAGCGACTAAAAAACAATTTAATCATGACCGCAGCATTGATAACATAATAACAATCAATCCAGCGCCACACTCACTTGCAACTGCAAATAATATCAAATCGATAAAGCAGGATCAGACTAACCATAGCGACGATCAAACAGAGTTGGCAACCTGTGTTAAACAATCACTGGAAAAATATTTTTCCCACCTCGACGGACATACAACAATGAACCTGTATGAGCTAGTGATAAATGAGATTGAAAAGCCTATGTTTGAGACTGTGCTTGAGCATTGCGGAGGGAATCAGAGCAAAGCTGCGCTGACCCTTGGAATGAACCGCGGTACATTCCGAAAAAAACTCAAGGCTCATGATTTACTAGACTAAATTCATTAGCAAAAAACGACGACGGAAGATTATATGAGCAAGACCGACAAGCCTATCAGAAAAGTAAAACGAGCCCTGATAAGCGTATCTGACAAAAGTGGAATAGTTGAGTTCGCCACAGAGCTGAATAAAAAAGGTATCAAGATCCTTTCCACAGGAGGGACTGCAGCCCTTCTGAGCAAAAAAGGGATTAACGTAACCGAAGTTTCAGATGTAACTCAGTTCCCGGAGATTATGGACGGTCGAGTAAAAACCCTGCACCCTAGAATTCACGGCGCATTGCTGGGGCGTAGAGGCAAAGACGAGAAAGTGATGGAAAAGCACGACATCATCCCGATCGATCTACTTGTAGTAAATTTATACCCGTTTGAAGCAACCATAGCCAAGCCGGACTGCGACCTGCAAACAGCAATCGAAAATATCGACATCGGTGGCCCAACCATGTTGCGCGCTGCGGCTAAAAATCATGACGGCGTAGCAGTAATAACAGATGCAAGCGATTATGGCCGCATTGTCGATGAAATGAATACCCATGACGACGGCATAACCTACGAAACGCGATTCGAGCTTGCTGTAAAAGCATTTGAGCATACTGCCCACTACGATGGAGCCATAGCTAACTACCTTGGGAAGATCGACACCAGCGGTGAAACTAGAATCTTTCCAAACACATTTAACCTGCAGTTTAAAAAGGCTCAGGATATGCGCTATGGCGAAAACCCACACCAAAGCGCTGTGTTTTACACCGAGAAAGATCCCCAAGAGGCCTCGATCTCGACAGCAATACAAATCCAGGGCAAAGAGCTTTCCTACAATAATGTTGCCGACACAGATGCAGCACTTGAGTGCGTTAAGTCATTCAATGAAGGCCCAGCCTGTGTAATTGTAAAGCACGCCAACCCATGCGGTGTCGCCATTGGTGAGACTCTGCTTGAGGCATACGATCTGGCCAACAAGACTGATCCGACATCTGCTTTCGGTGGCATTATCGCCTTCAACCAGGCGCTTGATGCCGAAACCGCAAGAGCCATTATTGACCGTCAATTTGTTGAGGTAGTTATCGCTCCGGTTATCCCTGAAGAAACCCGCAAGGTATTTGCAGAAAAACAAAACGTACGCGTTCTTGAATGCGGCGAATGGGATAAGCTACACCCAGCATACGACTACAAACGCGTTACTGGCGGACTGCTTATTCAGGATCGCGACATGGGCAGCGTAACCGAAGAAGAGCTAAAAGTTGTCACGGAAAGAGCTCCAACCGACGAAGAAATGCAAGACCTGCTATTTGCCTGGAAAGTTGGCAAATTCATAAAATCCAATGCCATCGTCTACTGCAAGAACCAACGCACCATTGGAGTTGGCGCCGGACAGATGAGTCGCGTTTATAGCGCTAAGATCGCCAGCATCAAGGCAGAAGATGAAAATCTTGAAGTAAAAGGTTCGGTAATGGCATCAGATGCCTTCTTCCCATTCCGCGACGGCATTGACTCCGCAGCCGAGGCTGGAATCACCGCTGTAATACAACCGGGCGGATCAATTCGTGATGACGAGGTAATTGCCGCAGCCAATGAACACGGCATGGCCATGGTATTCACCGGTATGAGACACTTCAGGCACTAAGATCCACAACCGCACTACTCCATAACGCAACAGTAGAGGACACAGGGGAAACAACATGGATATGCAAGGCGCAATCAGAACCGTAACTGAGCGACAAGATCTTACAGCTGGGGAGATGGAGCAGGTTATGCGCACCATCATGACTGGCGAAGCAACCCCAGCTCAGATTGGTGGATTTCTGATTGGTCTGCGCATGAAAGGTGAAACGGTTGACGAGATAACTGCTGCAGCCAAGGTTATGCGCGATCTTGCCGCTAAAATCAATGCCGACGGAGAATTTCCGGTTGATACCTGTGGCACAGGTGGTGACGCCTCTGGGACTTTCAACATTTCTACCGCCAGCGCTATTGTTGCTGCTGCTGCTGGATGCACAGTAGCCAAGCACGGCAATCGCTCGGTTTCCAGCAAATCAGGCAGCGCCGACCTACTGGAAAAGGCCGGACTTAACCTATCGCTAAAACCTGAACAGGTCGAAGAATGCATCAACCAATGCGGAATAGGTTTTCTGTTTGCCCCCAACCACCACGGCGCAATGAAGCACGCCATAGGCCCGCGCAAAGAGATGGGCGCCAGAACCATATTTAATATTCTCGGCCCTCTTACCAACCCTGCCGGAGCACCGAACCAGGTACTAGGAGTTTTCTGCAGAAGCTGGGTGCTTCCGCTTGCACAAGTACTTAATCAGCTAGGCAGCCGTCATGTACTGATCGTTAATGCTGAAGATGGACTGGATGAAATAAGCATTTCTTCACCTACATCAGTAGCGGAACTAAAAGATGGCCAGATCACCGAATACTCAATAACTCCAGAACAATTTAACCTTAACCGCGCACCCATTGATGACATCAAGGCTGTAGACTCAGATGCTAGTCTCAATATTATCAACTCAGTTTTCAATGGCGACAAACAAGGCAAATTTGAAGCAGCAACCAATATCATTACTCTAAATGCAGGGGCGGCAATATACGTATCTGGCAAAGCTGAATCACTTAAACAAGGGATAGAGCTTGCAGCAGAGGTTATAGCCAACGGCAAAGCAAAAGACAAGCTTACGCTGTTGATTCAGCTTACCCAAAAAATCTAATCAAGTTTACAGAATCAGTATGAACAAAAAGCCAAACATTCTGAAAAAAATAATAATTCGCAAGAACGAAGAGATCAGGGTACGCTCAATGAAAATATCCGAGCAAAACCTGATCGACTGCATCAAACATGCAGACCCATGTCGCGGCTTTACCACTACCTTGACAGAAGTAGCGAAATCTGGAGACCCAGCAATAATTGCCGAAATTAAAAAAGGTTCTCCCAGCAAAGGGGTGATTCGAGAAAATTTTTCTCCAGAACAGATAGCTGTTAGCTACGAACAGGCTGGAGCAGCTTGCCTTTCCGTACTTACCGATCGCGACTTCTTCTTCGGTTGTGAAGACTACCTGCTAGCAGCACGCAAACAAGTAAGTATTCCAGTTATCCGCAAAGACTTCATTATTGATCCATACCAGGTTTTTGAAGCTCGCGCGATCAATGCAGACAGCATCCTTTTGATCGTCTCAGCTCTTGATGACCCACTTATGAAAGACCTAAATGATCTGGCAATTGAGATCGGCATGGATGTTCTAATAGAAACTCACGATCCATATGAAATGGAGCGGGCATTAAAACTTGGTCCTCGTCTAGTTGGCATCAATAACCGCGACCTGCGCACTTTCGAAACCGACCTGAACACCACCATCGATATGATTAAGGAAGTACCCGATTCGTGCTCATTGGTTACTGAAAGCGGCATCCACACCAAAGAAGACGTAGCGCTGATGCGTGACAACAACGTCAATTGCTTTTTGGTGGGAGAGGCATTTATGCGAGCCGATGACCCCGGAAGCAAGTTAAAAGAGTTGTTTTTTTAGAATAAAAAACGGGGCTACTAAGCCCCGCTTTTTAACTAAAATAGATCTTAAACTTAAACTATCTGGTACCGAATACCACGATGGTCTTACCACTTACAGAGATAAGCCCTTTCTCTTCCAGGTCTTTTAGCACCCTTCCAACCATTTCACGGGAGCACCCTACTATGCGACCAATCTCCTGTCTGGTAATTCTGATCTGCATACCATCCGGGTGTGTCATCGCATCCGGCTCTTTACATAGATCAAGTAATGTTCTCGCTACACGCCCAGTTACATCCAGGAAGGCCAAGTCCCCAACCTTGCGGCTTGTCTTACGCAAGCGCTGAGCCATTTGACCAGCAAGGGCAAATAGAATATTCGGGTCTTCAGCTGCAATTTGATTAAAGCGTGAGTAACTGATTTCTGCTAATTCCACAGGGGTCTTGGTTCTGACCCATGCACTTCTGTTTCCTTCATCTTCGAAAAGTCCCATTTCCCCGAAGAAATCACCAGGATTAAGATATGCAAGCACGATTTCGTGGCCATCCTCATCCTCAATCAAAACACTTACAGATCCCTCGATTATGTAATACAGTGCATCAGGCTTGTCACCTGCATAGATGATTACACTTTTTGCAGGGTAGTGTCTTCTATGACAATGTTTCAAAAACTCATCTATAGACGCATTCCCTGTCTGAGGTATTATTGGTGATAATTTAGGCATCCCAACCATCCTTTGATATTTTTAGTATTTCCACAGCTATTTTGTATTTCTACAACTAATTAATAGTATAGCAAGTGCTTTTAAGTTTGCACAAAACATCACATTTTGTTGGTGAAAATTTAAACTTACACCACTTTTCAAAAGTAAAAACCACTGCTAATACTGAAATATAGAGGTAACACTAGCAATTATCGACTGTTAATTGCAACAAAATTTTTCCCTAACAAACAAGACATTATCCGCCACCACCAATCACAGATACTGTAAAAACTTGTTTTTAAAGACAATACCACCAAATATCAATACCACTCCGCAAACCCAAAACACCCTATGAAAATCGACGAAGACACACTTTAAAACTAAAGCTGGCACAATAAATCAGGACAACAACATCTTCCCCGCTACAATGATCAATAGCACCGAAAATAATTTTTTTTGCAGCTTTTCATCCATCAGAGCAGCTATCTTTACCCCGGCACGAACAAACAACATGCTGGTTGCAACAATACCTAAAAGGGCAGGCCAATATATATATCCCATGGTTTCTTCTGGAAGACCGCTTTCCCCTATACCAGTGTAAATATATCCAATAGAGCTACTTACAGCTATCACTATTGCACTACTAACAGAAGAACCTACTGCCGTTCTGATACCCAAACCTTTCCAAGTAAGAAAAGGAACCGTCAAGCTCCCACCACCAATTCCGAGAATTGATGAAACCGAACCAATTCCAATACCAACTGTTGCCATAACTGAAGCAGAAGGCAGAGCACCTTCAGTCTTTGGTTTTAATCCAAACCACATCTTTATTGCCACAATAACCATAAAGATGGCAAAGATTATCTGTAGAGTGGAAGACGGGAGAAAATCAGCAACATTTGGCCCTATCAGCAATCCGCCAAGCAGCATTCCAGGAGCAAGGCTGCGTACAACATTCCACTGCACATTTCCTGATTTATTCATCACATAAGACGAAGAAGAAGAGGTAAAGATAATAGCTGCATGGGATGTAGCTATTGCCATATGAGTAATTACAGATTCATCCATACCCATTTTGCGAAAGGCAAAGAACAAGACCGGCACAATGATGATCCCGCCGCCAACACCAAAAACTCCAGCCAGAATGCCGACAAAGCAACCTAGCGCTAGATATATAAATATTATTAACAGCACTGGATAAACCTATAATCTAGCGCTGCTCTACAGCCCGATATAGTTTGCTATCCTTCTCTTCCTCGGTATCAGAACCACTATGGTAGCTAACTGAAAGGGTTTTGATATTCACAAATTCTTTGATCCCATATTCTGATAGTTCCCGCCCATACCCTGATTCCTTAATACCACCAAATGGTGCCTTAGGATCACTTTTTACAATGCTGTTTACAAAGGCATTTCCACATTCAAGGCTTCTGGCTATGCTCTCCCCCTTATCTGAGTCAGAAGTCCAGACACTGCCACCCAATCCGAAACGGGAGCCATTGGCTACCGCAACCGCCTCTGCCTCATCTTTAACCCTGATAATTGTTGCAACCGGACCAAATACCTCTTCATTGTATACTCGCATCTGCTCAGTGACATTATCTATAATCGAGGCCGGATATATACAGCTATCACCATAATACTCACAACCAATCACAACTGTAGCACCACACCCAACAGCATCTTGCACCTGCTGATGCAACTCTTCACAAAGATCCTTTCTTGCCATAGGCGCCAGCGTTGTTGACTCCAAAGCCGGATCCCCAACCGTCAGCAGCTGCACTTTTTGTTTAAACAACTCCACAAATTTATCTGCAACACTATCAACTACAACAAATCTTTTTGCCGCAATACAGCTTTGCCCGGCATTCATATAGCGTGAGCTGAGTGCATTTTCAACAGCAAATTCAATATCTGCATCACCAAGCACAATAAACGGATCAGAACCACCCAACTCTAATAGCGACGGCTTGATCGCCTGCCCTGCAAGTGAAGCTACACTTCTTCCAGCTGCTTCACTACCAGTTAGCGCTACTGCCGCTATTACCGGATCTGCAATCACCTCTGCCACCTGAGAACTGGAAATGTACAAATTTATAAACAAGCCTTCGATAGCACCAGCATCCAGAAATAGCTTTTCAAGCGCCCCGGCGCATATGCCTACATTTGACGCATGCTTTAGTACGACACAATTTCCAGCCATAATTGCTGCAGATGCACAGCGAATAACCTGCCAGAAAGGAAAATTCCATGGCATTACTGCCAAAACTGCCCCCAGTGGCTGAATAGATACAATGGTACGACTACCACAGGCATCAATCAGCTTATCACTCAAAAAGATCTCGGCATTCTCTGCATAATATCTGCAACCAGCTGCACATTTAAACACCTCTGCCACCGCTTCATGCCTGAGCTTTCCCATCTCACTAGTTATCATTGCCGCATATTCATCTGCACGCTCTTCAAGCAGATCTGCAACCTTGAACAAAAGCTCTGCTCTTTGCCGATACAGGCTAGCCTTCCAGCACAAAAAAGCCTCTGCGCTTTTTGCAAGCATGCTCTTTATCTGTTCCGAACTTAAAGTCTCAGCAGAGAAAACCTGTTCACCACTGTATGGATTAATTGACAAATAGCTCATCTTTTTCCCCTTAGGCTAGCTGGCTACTAATTGGCATGGCACATATAGACTTGCATCAATAACTATTTACTTAGCTCTTTGCTGCTGAGCGTTCTTCTGCTTATTTCGTTCGGCATTTACAATAGCAAGCGCCTTGAATGCCTTTGAATTACCCAGCTCTGCTGCTTTTCGGATCCACTTCAAAGACTCTTCATAATTAACCCCTGCACCCTGCCCATAAAAATACATATAGCCCACTGCATATTGGGCCTCCGGATTTCCAGCTTCCGCCTCTTTTAACATCAATGGAAACGCAACCACGAAATCATATGCCAAATATGCAGCCTTAGCCTTCATAAACTGAGCACTTGATCCTTGCACAGCATCAGAGTCAGGTTTTACTTCAGCCGAGCCGGAACAGCCTGCTAAAAACGCTACCGATGCACATAAAATAACAACCACTTTCAGACCAGAAATCATTCTCTTCATAATATCTCTCATATTTTTGTCGGTAAAAACTTAATCTAGATAATAGTTGATTTCAACTTGCCTGGCCACAACTCCTTTCCTACAAGGTAACAGCAAAAAAATCAAATGTGAAAACATGTAATAACTTCACAAAATAAAGATTATTCGAACATATTTCAGCCATTCAACAACCCGATAACAGCGAATCATTTATTTTGGTCTATATTTAACTTAAGTCGCATGTGTTAAAAGGTTTTTTTGCGATCCAGGATAAAAATATAACATTGAGAGTTATAATTTTAGTATACAATCATTGGGTGCACATCAATATCTTTGTCAGAACACTGTAATTAAAACTATCTATGGATTCTTTAGTAGTGAGCGAAGATAAAACAAGCATTAGAGTGATACAAATTACCGACCCCCATCTACCTGAGCATGATGGGGATACACTTGCGGGTGCCGACACCCTGAATACATTTCTCAGCACAGTCGAAAAGATCAAAGAATGCTCCCTGCCTGCTGACCTTATTATTGCAACTGGTGACATTGTACAAAATGCCACTTCACCGCATGGCTACGAAACCTTTCGAGAAATCATCGAGCCTCTGGGCATTAAAACCTTGGTTATTCCAGGCAATCATGATCAGGCAGACATACTGACAAATACTTTGAGCGATGGCCTGGTAAGCTATTCCCAGCATTTCATTCATAATAACTGGCAATTTATTATGCTCGATTCGAGCATACCTCACGCAGTCAACGGTCACCTGAAAACTGAAGATCTTGATGAAGTTGATAGGCTATTAACAGAAAACCCAGACCACCACACATTGATCGCCATGCACCACCAGCCAATGCCAATAGGGTGCAGGTGGCTGGATATTTGTGATAATGGAGCTATAGACAACGGTAATGAGCTGTTCGGAATAGTTGAAAAGCACGCCAATGCCAAGGTTGTTATGTGGGGACATATACACCAGGATTTCATTTCTTCTAGAAATAACGTACACTTAGTTGGCGCTCCATCTACCTGCATCCAGTTTAAACCAAGACATATAGATTTTTGTTTAGACCGGTTGCCACCGGGGTACAGATGGTTAGAATTAGAAGATGATGGATCAATCGCAACCGGCGTAATAAGAACAAATGAAATACCAGCAGAAATTGACTTCAATACCAACGGATATGAATAATACACAGGAACAGCTCCGCCAAGCGGAACAGGATATTGAAAGACTCAAGAGGGAACTTGAATTTGCCCGTAATGAGTCTGACCGTGCTATTCAGGAAGCCTTGGAGGCTGACCAGTCTCAACACCGTATCGAAGTTGAATCCCTGAAGAAAAAAAGCGATCTTAACCAGTTAAGAGCTCAGGCTGAAGAAGTTGCTAAACGCCGCAAGTTGGAAAAAGAGAACGCCCAGGTCAAAGGTGAGCTTCAAGCAGCAAAACAGGAACTGAGCCGCTTTCAGCTAGAGGCTGAGGAATTAAAGCAGCAGATCATTGAGCAAAAAGAGAAAACCCGCCTGGAGGCACAAGAAGAGATCGCCTCTATAAGAATGCAGGCCAAAGAAGCGTGGAGACATGCCGAAGAAGAAACCTCAAGGCTCGATTCGGAGCTGGCGCAACTCAAAGAACTCCTTGAAAATGAAAAACAGCAAAAACTGCAGGCAGAAAGAACCATTTCTAAGCTGGAAAGCGCAATTCACCAAACAAGGGTCGCCAGTAACACAGGAACCGATAACTTTGATAAAAAGCACTTTGATAAACTATTAAAAAAGGCGCACCTTGCGATTCGTAGCCTGCAGGACAAACTAAAATCCACTGTTGAAGAGCGCGACGATTATTATAGAGAGCTGCTAGAACTTAGAGAACATATCTTCGAGCACAATAAACAGGAGCAAACTGGCAAGTCATCTCCATTTAGTTATCAGTCCAGATTTAAAAAGGATGACAACGTAGTTCCACTAAAGCCAGCACCTTTTAACCGCAATGTTGATATGCCAACCGCTCCAAGCGAACCTCAACAGATAGATCTTAACTCACCTTTGTTCTCTGATGAACTATCAGATGAATTATTAATGATTGAGGGTGACACCTCCTTTGAGGCTCATGAAGAAGAGCATAACAAAGCCCCACAAAAAAAGAAGGAAGAAACAGAACAGCTATCAAACGAAACAGTTTCTACGGAATTTGACTCAGAGCCTGTTGAACAACCTCAACCACAACCTGCCTCGGGCCTGCACGGATCAACATCAGGATTAGATCATGACGACCAGCAAGGCTCCGGCGTGGCTGAAATTGCTAAAGAGCTATTGCAGGAAAAAGAGTCTCCCTATCAAATTGACCGTTCGATGTTTTCTGCTGATAAAGATGAGCGTTACCAATTTGACAATGAACCAAAAAAATCTCACAAATGGGTATACATCCTTTGTATTACTGTCATATTGGCTATAGCCGCCGCAGGAGGATACTATTGGATGCTGCAAAATCCATCTAACTCAATAAGCAACTTTATCGCAAATATCTCTGCACCGGTAAAACCTATATCTACTGAAAAATATATCAGCCAGCCCTCTTCAAAGCATGCCGCAGACAGACCAGAACCAGCCAAGCCACATACTCAAGCTACAAAACCGCAAGCAGCTACCAAAAATTACTCTGCAAGCAATAAAACAAACAATAAAACTCAAGCAGCAAAGTCAACTGCTGCAAGACCAGCCACAATCAAAAAACCTACAACCCAAAAAGCACCAATAAAGCCAGCTGTAAAGCCTGTTAGCACTAAACCAGCACCAACAGTAACTAGGCAAAATACTAACAAATCAGAACTGCTATTAAAGCAGCGCTTAGAGGCAGAACAGCAAATCCGAGCTAAAGCAGAAGCTGAATTTAATAAACGACTTGAAGAGCAATTTGGTGACAGCTTGCTAAGATAGTTATTTCGATTTGATCATCTAAATAATAAACAACAGCAAAAAACAAATATCTTAACCTCTATGCCATAAGTAATGGTTTGTCTATATTACTTATGGCACTAACAATATTTGCTGTAAACCACTAATCTTAAACTCGAGGTTATCCTCATAGTTGATATGATAGCTCACCCGCAAAACTGGGCAAAAGGTCATATAGCTATTGTTTCCTTCATTGCCCCGATACTTCTCGGGGCTTTTTTATCCCCCTTGTTTTTCTCTATCAACTTGCTTTTTTCCCGTAGCAACTTGATTATCAGACATATATTACATTTTTTGGGTGAAAAACTAGTATAATGCTAACTCGATTTTACGCATACCTTCAACAAATCAGAGGCAAATTAACTTGTTTAACCCAGAACAGTTAACGCTGCGCCATGTACTAACTAGTGCAGCTAGCAAATACTCAGACAAAGACTCCCTGGCCTTCGTAGGCTCTTCACCAATCAGCTATTCTCAGTTGCAAGATAGCGTGGCAGTACAAGCCCAAATTTTGCTAGACAATGGGATTTCACCAGGTGACAGGGTGGCAATTTTGAGTGAAAACTGCCCGAACTGGGGTATTAGTTACCTGGCTATTTCTACCTGCGGAGCAATCGCAGTTCCAATATTGCCTGATTTTCATGCAAATGAAGTTCAAAACATCCTCAAGCAATCGAAGGCAAAAGGAGTTTTTGTCTCCAAAAAGCTTCGCGCAAAAATATCCGGAACTAAAAGCAGTGACCTGCTTATAATAAGTACTGCAGATATGAAAATTGAATCAGCGCCGGTATTTAAGAGCAAAAAGAAACAGGAAAAATTCAATTATCCAGATATTGAGATTAAAGAAAACGATATAGCGGCAATTATTTTTACCTCTGGCACAACCGGCCACTCCAAAGGGGTGATACTTACCCACAAAAATATCGTTGCAAACGCAATCGATGGTGGCAACTCCTTTACAAAACTCAACGAAGATGAAAGGTTGGTATCTCTGCTGCCATTATCCCACACCTATGAATGCACTCTTGGCTTTGTGCTACCGCTTTTGATTGGAGCAAGCATCTATTACATAAATGGCAAGCCTGTACCCACTGCAATTATGGCTGCAATGGAAAAGGTAAAGCCAACCATAGTATTCAGTATCCCCCTGATTATTGAAAAAATATTTAAACTGAAAATACTACCACAATTAAAAAAGAACCCGGTAACACGCGGTTTATATAAATTTGGATTCCCCCGCAAGAAACTACATCAGATTGCAGGAAAAAAACTAATCGAATCATTCGGGGGAAAACTTCATCTGTTTGGAATTGGCGGAGCCCCACTATCTCTGAGGACCGAAAAATTCTTGCTTGATGCAGGTTTTCCATACTATTGTGCTTACGGCCTAACCGAATCATCTCCTTTAGTAACAGGGGCCAGCGAAGAAAAAAGACTTGGTTCTGTCGGGCAGATTCTACCAACGATTGAAACCAAAATTGAGAAAAGCCACCCAGATCAGAAAGAGGGTGAACTGTATATTAAAGGCCCTAGCATTATGCAAGGCTACTACAAAGATCCTGAAACTACTTCCGAAGTACTATCGGACGATGGTTGGTTAAAAACCGGAGATCTATGTCATATTGATGAAGATAACTATCTATATATTCATGGGCGCTCCAAGAATATGATCCTGGGACCAAGTGGTGAAAACATCTATCCGGAAGAGATAGAATCCATCCTTTTAACCCACCGTTATGTTGTAGAGTCAATCGTTTACGAACATCAAGACAAGGTTGTCGCCAGGGTACACCCGGACTATGAGCTCATCCAAAAAGACTTTGAACATGAAAATTTAGAACCTCACCAAAGCAAGAAAAGAATGCAGGAGATAATTGAAGAGATACGTACCGAGACCAACGAGCAACTATCAAGCTTCTCCCGCATTAATCGTATCATTGAACAGGAAGATCCATTTACCAAGACCCCAACACAAAAAATCAAACGATACTTATACGTAACCTGATAAAAGGCAAACATTGTTTTATCCTAAACGCATAAACACCTCCATGTAGCAAGGCTGCGGCATCCATTCAGCAAATGATCTTCAAAAAATCATCTGTTTCCACATATCCCCTGAAGTTATATCTTGGTGATTACATACATTCTCTTGTCTGCTATTATCTCCCTCAGTCAAGCAAAACCCAAAACCTGGAGACTCCCATGACCGTATTTGAAAACGTAACCGTAGTAAAAAAAGCCAATGTATATTTTGACGGCAAGGTAATCAGCCGCACAGTGCTGTTTGATGATGGCAGTAAAAAAACCCTTGGTTTTATGATGCCTGGGGACTATACCTTTGACACTGCCGACAAAGAGATTATGGAAATCCTGGATGGAGAACTTGATGTTAAACTTCCTGGCAGCGACGAATGGAATAAAATCGTTGGCGGTGAGTCATTCGAGATTCCAGCTAACTCAGAATTCTCAATGAAGGTAAAAACTCCAGCTGACTACTGCTGCTCATACCTAAAATAAGAGGCTTAACCATGCTTACCACTGAAAATACCGCGTTAGTTATTGTAGATATACAGCAAAAACTTCTACCTGCCGTTGCCAACAGTGACGAGATGGCGGCCAACTGCGTAAAACTAATCAAAGGACTGCAGATTCTAGAAGTACCAATAATTTGGGTAGAGCAAATGCCAGATAAAATTGGCGGCACTATCCCAGAAATTGCAGAGTTGCTTAACGACAGCAAATCTCCAATTGCCAAGTCATCGTTCAGCTGCTGTGGCAATGAAGATTTTCTAAATAAAGTTGCAGAAACCAAAAGAGAAAATCTCTTGGTAGTCGGCATTGAGGCCCATGTCTGCGTTTACCAAACAGTGGCTCATCTATTGCAGAAAGGTTACAACGTTGAGGTTATTGAAGATGGAATTTCATCGCGTGTAACCAGCAACAAAGAAACCGCTATTAGAAAAATGAATCAGCTGGGAGCCAAATCATCCAGCGTAGAGATGGCGCTATTTGAGTTAATGCAGGATTTCAAACATCCTAACTTTAAGCAAGTATCCAAGATTATTGTTTAGATCCACTTAGCCAGCTCATTCCATAAAACGGAAAGGGCTGGTTTACCTTTCCAGATTATAATTATTTGTCGGTTTGCGCACCGACAGACGACTTCATTTTTTTATAAACAGCAACAAAGATATTAGAGCATTTAAAAACGTTTCGAGCATAGCTTAGTCAGGGCGTAAACAGTTAAAAAGATGTTGAGCGCACGAGCAAGTGCGTGACTCATTTTTTAACTGTTTACAACAAAGAATAAGCAAGCACAGTAGTTTTTAACGCTTCATCGCATCAAAGAACTCGTCATTAGTTTTCGTCGTTTTCAAGCGATCAAGCACAAACTCCATCGCCTGAATCTCATCCATCTCATGTAGGAACTTACGCAGAATCCACATCTTTTGCAGTTCGTCCGGTTTGGTCAGAAGCTCTTCCCTTCTGGTCCCAGAACGGATTACATTGATTGCTGGATAAACCCTCTTTTCAGCGATACGCCTGTCAAGGTGCAGCTCCATATTACCGGTACCCTTGAACTCTTCGTAGATTACCTCATCCATACGGGAGCCTGTATCTACCAGTGCGGTTGCGATAATGGTCAGACTTCCGTTAGCCTCGAGATTACGCGCGGCACCAAAAAATCTTTTTGGTCTTTGCAGGGCGTTTGCATCCACACCACCAGTTAGCACCTTACCTGATGCTGGAACCACGGTGTTATATGCTCTTGCTAACCTGGTGATAGAATCCAGAAGAATTACTACGTCTTTTTTGTGTTCTGCCAAACGTTTGGCCTTCTCGATTACCATCTCTGCAACCTGAACATGACGACTTGCCGGCTCATCAAACGTACTGGAGATAACTTCTGCCTGTACTACCGAGCGCGCGAAGTCTGTTACCTCTTCCGGCCTTTCATCAATCAGAAGCACAATCAGATAACACTCTGGGTGGTTGGTAACGATTGAGTGCGCAATATTCTGCAACATCATTGTCTTACCAGCCTTAGGAGGAGATACAATCAACCCTCTTTGCCCCTTACCAAAAGGCGCAGCCAGATCAACCACCCTTGAAGTGATATCTTCAGTACTGCCATTACCGATCTCCATCTTCAGTCTTTCACTTGGAAATACTGGGGTAAGATTCTCAAAGGCGATCTTGTTTTTGGTATTTTCCGGCGGCTCGTAGTTGATGCTTTCAACCTTCAGCAGTGCGAAATATCTTTCGCCATCTTTCGGGGGTCTGATCTTCCCTGCGATTGTGTCACCGGTTCTCAGGCCAAAGCGTCTTATCTGACTTGGGGATACGTAGATATCGTCCGGTCCGGCC
Organism: Gammaproteobacteria bacterium; assembly: GCA_004796365.1. GTDB lineage: Bacteria > Pseudomonadota > Gammaproteobacteria > QZLD01 > QZLD01 > QZLE01. The sequence continues at coordinate 19,344 of QZLE01000099.1, forward strand.
ATATAAGAACCGTTTGCAGAACGCAGGAAGCCAAAGCCATCCTGAAGGATTTCCAGCACACCATCACCAAAGATATCTTCACCACTTTTAGAGTGCGCCTTTAACAAGGCGAAGATCAGGTCCTGTTTTCTCGTTCTTGATACATTTTCCAAACCCATTGACTCGGCAAGTTCTACGAGTTTTCTGGGATCCATTGATTTTAATTCTGAAAGATTCATCGCGTCCAAGGTCGCGTCCTCAACTGTTATTCTATGGAGCTTTACCGATAGTCATACCTTTGACCTGGTAAGTTCAATTTCTGCGTGGGAAATAAAAACAAACTGCGGTAATTCTTCAGATACTACCGTATAACTCCAAAATTAACCTCAAGCCTCAATATAGAGACTCACCAACTTTCTTTATCCCAGATTTTTTATTTAAAAAAAGGATAAATAGCGCAAGGCATTTAAATGTTGCTATCAATAAATGCTTTGAGCTGTGATTTCGAAACTGGGCCAACTTTTGTATCGCTAATGTCACCACCTTTAAATACCATTAGCGTTGGAATCCCTCTGATGCCATATTTAAGAGGTATTTCACTATTATCATCGATATTAAGCTTGGCCACTTTCAACTTATCACCGTATTCTTCTGCAATCTCGTCCAATAAAGGTGCGATCATTTTGCAGGGGCCGCACCATTGAGCCCAGTAATCAACCAAGACAGGTTCTGCAGAATTTAAAACCTCTTCATCAAAACTTGCATCGGTCAAATCAACAATCTTGCCGCTCAATTCCTAATGCCTCCGAGTAATCCGGTTAAACTAATCCAGTAAATAACAAACATAGAAAAAAACTCCAAAGGGATTACGAATAGAAAAAACGGAATTTGGCCTGCACAACCTATAAGATCAAATCTAGGGATTCAAAAAAAAGGGAAGCCTGCCCTGGAAGGTTTTCTTCATTAATATTATGATGCGGAAAAACTCACGCAATGCACACTTTTTACCCCATTTATCAGAAAAACGCAACTTTTTACATCAATAATAATTGCTATTATTGACCCAATTCACAAAAAACACTCTTTAAGCCGGTTGCCCGCTTTGAGTTACAGTTAGACATAGTTTTGCGAACTAATCAGAAAATCTTATGTCCGATAGGGAGATATAGGCCGACAAAGGCAATCTATACCTTTACTAACCTGTGTTTTTTTACTAAAGTAACTGACTGTTGTTTTTAGATAAAAAATACAATAATACCAATTTGCTAAATCTGAAGATTAAGATTTTCTAAATATGAGCGGACATTTGCTTATAATCACTTATAATAGATATAGCAAAGGATATAATTAGAATAGTTTGGAATTCGTGTGAATAAAAAAATCAATAA
>QZLE01000144.1 GCA_004796365.1 Gammaproteobacteria bacterium
ATACCGGTGGCGTTAAATCCTGGTCAGTTCTTTCGGCATTGCAAGATGACCTTGGTATGAAAGTAGTTGTAACCGGAGTAAAAAAATCTACCCCGGAAGATAAACAACGCATCAAGATGATTACCGGCGATGATATCCAGATGATAGATAACGGCAATCCGGAAAACCTTATTCGATTATGTGATACCTATAATGTTGATGTCCTGGTAGCGGGCGGTAGAAATATGTATACCGCGCTCAAGGCACGCATTCCATTTTTGCATATTAACCAAGAACGCGAGCACCCATATGCAGGGTATGAGGGGATGTTAGTTTTGGCCAAAGAGCTGGATAGAACTATTAATAACCCGTTGTGGAATGTCATTGATGAACCGGCTCCATGGGAACTAAGTGAAGAAGAGGTGTAACATGGCAAAACTAATCAAACGTAAAAAACCAATGACAGTTGACCCAGTTAAGGTTAGTCAAACCATGGGAGCATCCTTGGCATTCCTTGGTTTGGATAAATCAATACCTCTTTTGCATGGGAATCAGGGGTGCTCTGCATACGGTAAGATCCTATTTATTCGTCACTTCTATGAGCCGGTTCCTTTGCAAACAACTGGGCTAGACCACTTGGCAGCAGTGATGGACCCAGACCAAAACTTGAAAGAAGGGCTTGTAACTGTCTGCGAAAAAAATAAACCAGAGATTATTGGCGTATTGACTACTGGCGTTTCTGAGGCAGAGGGAACCGATATTAAGCGCATTATAAAAGAATTTCGCATGGATTATCCGCAGTATGATGATGTGCTAGTAATTCCGGTTTGTACTCCAGATTATCTGGGATGTTTGGAAAGCGGTTATGCCGCAGCAGTCGAGGCCATAATCGATAATTGCATTGTACAGTCTCCTGTAGAAGTAAAAGAAAAAGCTAAAGATAAAAAGAAAGACAGCAAAGACTTAGTGATTTTACCTAGCGCTATGCATACACCAGCTGATATTGAAACTATTAGGCTTATGGTGGAGATGTTTGGACTTAATCCAATTTTATTGCCCGATCTAAGTGGTTCGTTAGATGGGCATCTAGCCGAGTCGCGCTACAGTCCGATAACCTACGGGGGGAGTTCCAAGGGCATGTTCGAAAGAATAGCAAGTGCCTGCGGCGTAGTCTCAATCGGACTTTCAATGAAGAGTGCCGGTATGCTACTGCATCAGTGTGCCGGTATCTCTTTTTTCCATTTTGATGGTCTAACCGGCATTAAGGCTAATGATGAATTTATGGCAATGCTTATGAAACTTTCTGGCAATCCTGTTCCAGCAATGTATAAACGGCAGCGTCAATGTCTTCGGGATGCGTATTTGGATGCGCATTTTTATCTGGGTCAGTGTCGACTGGCCGTTGCGGCTGACCCAGATCTTCTTATTCCTTTGCAGGCCTTATCGGAAGAGACTGGTTTGAACCTGCAATATGCTGTCACCTCAGATACTAATAATTCAGAGATAAAAGAGAAGCTAGAGGGGCTTGGGTATAAAACTATCCAGGAGGGTGACCTAGAAGATTTTAGAAAGCTATCTTATGAGTATGCCGTAGACTTGGTAGTAGGAAATTCATATCTGGCAGAGTTTTGTGAAGACCAGGAGTTAGCTCATTATCGTGCAGGTTATCCAATCTACGACCGTATGGGCGGCAGTAGAATTTGTCGTGTAGGCTATGCTGGCACTACTGATATGGTACTAGACATGGCGAATTTAGTGTGGCAACAGCGCCCGGAGGGGGCGGACCCTTATACATCTGTCTTCAAAAGAAATGGAGGTGCATATGACACAGATGCGGCGTCACATGCGAGTCATTAATGATGGCGATTGTTCCCTGGGTGAAGGTATAAAAGTTGCTTTTGCCAGCGTTGGACTAAAAGAGGTTAACCAGCATTTTGGATTGGCCAAAGGTTTTGCCATTTATCAGATAAGTGAGTCTGGTTATAAGATGCTGGAGGCAGTTGGCTTTGATGAATCAAAGGTATACGAATCTGGCCATAGCGAAGATAAATTAACCGATAAAATTAACTTGGTTAAAGGGTGTGTGGCGGTGTATAGCAATGCGGTTGGCCCCAGGGCTGTAAGCAGGTTGCTGGAGTGTGAAGTGCACCCAATTAAGGTGGATGAGGGAACCTTGATTACCGAGTTGGTTGAGAGTTTGTATGCTAGAGTGAAGGTAGATGATTTGCCAGGGTGGATGCGGCGTTTTACCCAAGGTAAGAAGGCTAAAAACAAAAATATTAGTGATGCAAGTCGGTTTGATGAAATGTTTGAGCAGGATTGGGGTGAGATCTAATAAAACCTATCGTCCAATACAGAAAAAATGTCCAAAATGGTCTATGCTAACAAGATAAGTTGTAAGATTAATTCACCAACTATTTTGTAGGGCTATGTATGGATAATGTTTCCACAATGTTTGCATCAGCCGAGCGTGCTGATGAAAATTCTCTTCTTCTTGACGAACAGTTGCTTGAGGGTTCGGAGCTTGCAGATCATCTTAGCAATGTAATTCCATTTGTGGTTATGATATTGAATCATCAGCGCCAGATTGTATATGCCAGCAATAAACTAATGGAGATGCTGGGTGGTAAACCTAAGAGTGATATATTGGGTAAACGCCCGGGGGAACTATTGAAATGTGAACACTCGGATGAAACTCCTGGCGGTTGTGGAACTACGGAATTTTGTCGTCAGTGTGGGGCGGTAAGGGCAATTCTAAAGTCACAAGATAGTGATATGTCGATTGAGGAAGAGTGTCGCATTGTTACCAAAGATGGTAAGGCTTTTGACTTTCGGGTTTGGGCATCAAGATATAAATACCATGATAAAGAATTTACTATTTTCAGCGTTATAGATATCAGTGCTGAAAAGCGTCGAGGTATTCTAGAAAGAACGTTCTTCCACGATATAAATAACACTGTGAGTACAATTAATAACTATACTGGATTATTCAAATCATCCAAAAAATATGAAAAATTTCCGCATTATGCAGATGTAATGCAAAAGGCCTGCAAAAGGCTTATGGATGAGGTGGAGTCACAACGCAAGTTATTGGCTGCTGAAAGTGGGGATCTAATTGTAGATATATCAGTCGTGCATACGCAGGAGATATTGGCCGATATTATTAGTTCATTTCTTTATTACGACGGAAGTCATCAAGAGCATATAATTATTGATGACCAAACAGAAGGGTTTGATTTTGATAGTGATTACTCACTCTTGTCCAGAATCTTAACCAATATGCTTAAAAATGCTGTTGAAGCATCAACTGAAGGGCAAACCGTCACGGTGAAATGTACTAAAGGTGATAAGACAGCTGTATTTAGTGTTCATAACGAAAGCTATATACCACGAGATATTCAGCTACAGATCTTTGAACGTTCATTTTCAACTAAAGGATGCGGAAGAGGTATCGGTACATATAGTATTAAGCTATTTGCTGAGCATTACCTTAATGGAAATGTTTGGTTTGAAACCGCAGAATATACCGGCACTACATTTTACGTAGCATTTCCGCTATCAATTAGGTAGTCGTCGATATTCAGGTAATTGGTGACAATCTATTTGGTAATTATATTAAATCTATCGTCAAAGTATTTATCCAGAATTGGTGCAACATGCTTCCAACTTAAACCTCCGCCTCCACACCCTGGGCGCGGCACAATAATTTTTGTCCATTTGTTATCGTTGGCTAAATCTACAAGCTGTTTGCTGGAGCGCTCAATAATTGCAAGCTCGGGGTTTTCAAATTGGCTCCGTTCAACTGGGAAGGATATGAGACCATCAATTACCTCAAAAACTTGAGGTCCATGCTGAAGAATTAACTTGCCTAGCATTTGGGGCAGTTCATGAAAACGCTTGTGAGCTTGCCTAGCGCAACCTCTGGGCATGGGACAATTTCCTTTCTTAGTTACAGCCTCTCCGGTAGTAATAACTACGGGGTATTTGCCAAAAAAATCCCATATATCACCTGTTATCTCAATCATATTAGTTTCCCCAAATAAAACGAACACAGCCAATTTAACACTGTCCAAAATTAATAACATATTTTTTTAAAGGATTGCATCATGAAAAGGTTAATTTTAGTTCTTGTATGTGCAGTAATGGTTTTTAGCTCACCAGCATTTGCAGCTAAGACCATTTTAGCCGGAGGGTGCTTTTGGTGTATGGAATCAGATTTTGAAAAGCTGGATGGGGTTAGTGAGGTTGTGTCTGGTTTCACTGGTGGAACTCATGAAAACCCTACATATGAAGGTGATCATACAGGGCATTATGAGGCTGTAGAGATAACCTATGACCCGAAGAGGGTAACCTACAAACAGCTAATGGAATACTACTGGCGTCATATTGATCCATTTGATGGTGGCGGGCAGTTTTGCGATCGTGGCCATAGTTACAAGGCAGCGGTATTTGTGGCAAATGAACAAGAAAGAAAAATTGCTGAGGAAACCAAAGTCGATGTTCAGAAACTATTTCCTGATGAAAAGGTGGTGACCCCGATTTTGGATGCATCAAAGTTCTATCCGATTGCTGGTGATGAGAGTTATCACCAGGATTATTACAAGAACAATCCTCTGCGTTACAGCTATTATCGCTGGAGTTGTGGCCGTGATCATAGGGTTGAGGAGATTTGGGAAGGGAAGTAGATAGTGCACATGTTGCACATTCTGGTGCATATCCTGTATTAAATGCTACAAAATGGAGGTGCATGCTATTGATTTGTTAATCTTCAAACAAATAATTGCTAATCGAAAAAACTCATAAAAACAATAGCTAATGGTGGTTTTTTATTGATTGGCACAGCACTTGCTCATATGAAATAAGAATCAAAAAGTATGTAGAAAGCAGGTGCTGAAATGATAACAGGCAGCGACACAAAATTGATAATAGATGATACCACCTTGCGCGATGGTGAGCAGGCTGCAGGTGTAGCTTTTACATATGATGAAAAAGTGGCGATTGCTGAAGCCCTTGATATGGTAGGTGTGCATGAGATTGAATTAGGCATTCCTGCGATGGGTGAAGCTGAACGAGAGGAGATAAAAGCCTTAGTCGATCTATATCTGGGCATGGATACATTGGTATGGTGCCGCATGTCAGAAAGTGACCTAATGCTTTGCGACGGCTTAGGGGTGGGAATGGTAGATCTGTCAATTCCAGTCTCTAATCAGCAGATTGCACACAAGCTTGGCAAGAGTAAATCATGGGTGCTGGAACAGATTGACCTATTGACTCGTATAGCCATAGACATGGGGTTAGATGTCTGTATTGGTGGTGAGGATTCAAGCAGAGCAGATCTGAGCTTTTTAAGACAAGTTATAGAGACGGCGCAAAACGCAGGCGCCAGTAGATTCCGTTTTGCAGATACTTTAGGAATTATGGAGCCGTTTGGCGTTTATGAAACCTTTAAGACTTTAAGGCAAGGCACAGATATCGATTTAGAGATGCATGCTCATGATGATTTGGGGTTAGCAACAGCAAATACCTTGGCAGCAATAAGAGCTGGAGTAACACACGTTAATACCACAGTTAATGGCCTTGGAGAGCGCGCAGGTAATGCTGCGATGGAAGAGGTAATCTTGGCTGCACGTCAGCAGTTTGGAATTGATAGTGGTATCAACCTTAAGTCATTGCCGATGTTGTCGGCAGTAGTAGCCGAGGCCTCTGGTAGGTTAATTCCATGGCAGAAAAGTATTGTTGGTGATGGGGTGTTTACTCACGAGGCAGGGACCCATGTAGATGGTCTATTAAAAAATGTTGAGAATTATCAGGCGCTTGACCCAAGAGATATTGGGCGTTCGCATGAGGTTGTTTTAGGAAAACACTCAGGCCGTAGTGCTTTACGTTACACCTATGAGACGCTTGGACTGCCAATTGAAGAGCATGATGAACCATTATTGCTAGAAGCTGTGCGTCGATATGTTACGATGAACAAGAAGACACCAGATTCATATGAACTGGAGCGTCTTCATAGTGCACTTTATGATGCACATGTAGCGTAATAATTATCTGGAGAGCAATATATGGCTAAAAAAGTAGTAGAAGATTTTAACACCCTGGACGAGCTTTTCGAATACCTGGGTGTTCCGGAAGGCACACACAAAGATTTTACAGATGACATGTGCGGAACTGTTCTAACCACGTTTAAGCGTAACCTAAGCATGTCGCCTGTCAGTCTGGAAACAGATATTGAGAAATGTAAAGAGATAATGCTGGACTCCATTGAACTGGTAGAGTTACAGGAAAGTGGTGTTGTATTTCATGAAAAAGGAGGCTGTTCCACTGGCGGCGGTTGTAGCGGATGCGGTAATCACTAACATCTAGCGCCACAAGAACAGTAAGTTCTTCTAGGTAGAAGAAAGTTGGTGGAAAACGTAGGTAAAACTAAGGTCAAAATATCGAAGTAATATACCTGCGTAGTTTCCGCCACATCTACCGGGATAACACCCTTTTTCATGAATGCCCTATTTCTTTACTAGCAGGGAAAGCTCGTTTCAGTCATGGACGTTTCTCCTGGGTAAAAGCAGTACCCAGGGAAAGTAGGCAGAGGTAGAAACAGAAATGAAAATAGCGGGAGTTATCTATGAGTATTCCAAGCCACAGCACAAGTTACAATAATGACCAAAAATGTGTAAGGAATAACGACAGCGAAACAGCGTATCTAATGCTAAAAATAGCAATGGAGCGTTATCAATGTTCACACCAGGAACTGCAAAAAGAACAGCAGGTAGAGGTGTTGAACCAAGCATTTAAGCTAAAGCAGCTAAACAACACCATTCTTGCTTCATCTCAGGCTGATAATGTACAGGTGCCAGAAAAAGAGATTGAGGCAACTCTAAAACAGATCATAGAAAGATACGAAACGGTAACTGAATTTGAGCAGGCCATAAGTCAGCATGGTATTTCCCGCATGAGTTTTAAAGAACTGCTTGCTGATGAGCTTAAAGTAAATGCGGTTTTGGAAACTATAAGCAAAGATATTGAGGTTACAGATGCCGAGGTTGCGGAGTATTACCAAAATAATCAAAGTGCATTTCTTCAGCCAGAAACACGAAAGGTGCGCCACATTCTTATCACTATCAATGAAGAATTTCCGGAAAACAGCAGGCTAGATTCTCTATTGCGCTTAAGTTTGATTGCCAATGAGGTATCTGGTGATTTGGAAAAGTTTAAACACTTTGCCATGACAAAATCAGAGTGCCCAACTGCTTTAAATGAAGGGTTAGTCGGAACAGTGCCAGTAGGACAGTTATATCCAGAGCTTGATGAGCAATTATTCAGTATGGAAGAAAATTCGCTTAGCGAAGTTATTGAAACAGAATTGGGTTTTCACCTGGTTTGGTGTGAAGGAATCTATCCAGAGCGGTTAATCCCCCTAACCGAGGTTGAGCAAGAGGTTAAGTCACACCTGCAGCAGAAAAAACAGGCTGCCTTTCAACGCCAGTGGATTGCCCAGCAAGTGCGAGATAAAAAGTCGGCGAATCATTGATTCTAAGATCCCTGAGTCCTTCGGCTACGCTCAGCATAAACCAAGGTCGAAGGGTAATGAAAATTTAACTTCAAACAAGGAGGTTTCGACTGCGCTCAACCGACTTGTTTGAAGCTATGGTTGATTTAATAACAGAAAACCGTCATCCCGGATTTAGTCCGGGATCCAGCAAACAAAGTTTGCAGCGCGTAAGCGCTAGTTAAAAATTTAATAACGGATTCCCGCCTGCGCGGGAATGACGAAATTTTAAAGTGTTGTGTATATAAAGTGAGCTATGGGTTAATTCCCAATCACAAAAAGAGGTATGAAGTTTTGACCTTAGAAGCGAAATTATATTGTTCGAAACTAGAGGCGCTTTATCAAGTAAGCCAAGTGCTTAGTCGATCGTTAAATTTCCATGAAACGCTGCAAAGCGTATTGCAAGTATTGCAGAGCTCTCAAAAAATGATGCATGGAGTCGTTACCTTGAAAGATACAACTAGCGGTGCAATGCTAGTTGGAGCTGTCCTGGGGCAGACAGAAGATGAAAATGAAGAGATAGTATACCAACCAGGTGAAGGGATATTTGGTGCCATTGCAGAGGAGGGTAAAACCATAATTCTTGCCCGTTTGGCAGATGACCCTCGCTTTCTAAATCGTTTGGAATTATACGACCCAGAACTTCCATTTATTGGTGTGCCAATAAGGATCTATGATGAAGTTGTCGCGGGTGTATTAGCGGTTCAAGTAAGCAAAGATGAGCGCCATATTCTGGATGAACATGCGCATTTTCTGACAATGATAGCCAATCTAATTGCGCAAAGCGTACGCCTGGCAATAGAAGTTGAAAAGGAAAGAGAAGACTTGCGCAACGAGCGAGATAATTTGCGTCGCACAGTGACCAGGTCTTATGGTTTTGACAACATGGTTGGCAGCAGTGAGATTATGCGCCGTGTGTTTGAGCTAATACGAAATGTCGCAAAGTGGAATACAACTGTATTGGTTAGAGGTGAATCGGGAACCGGGAAAGAACTGATTGCCAATGCAGTGCATTATAACTCGCCGCGAGTCAATGGACCTTTGATTAAAGTAAACTGCGCAGCGTTACCAGATAATTTGTTAGAATCTGAGTTATTTGGACATGAGAAGGGAGCGTTTACTGGAGCGGTTAATCAACGTAAAGGGCGTTTTGAACAAGCCAATGGCGGCACCATATTTTTGGATGAGATTGGTGATGTGACTCCTGCATTTCAAGTGAAACTTCTTAGAGTATTGCAGGAGGGAGAGTTCGAGCGCGTAGGTGGGAATCAAACCATAAAGGTGGACGTGCGTGTTATTGCGGCAACAAACAGAAATCTCGAAGAGTTAGTTGATGAAGGTGAGTTTCGTGAAGATCTATATTACCGCCTAAATGTAGTACCAATTTATTTGCCACCATTGCGCGACAGGCGTGAAGATATTCCAGTGTTAGTGGAATATTTGATAGATAAAATCAGTCAGCAACAGGGTAGGGAGATAAAGATAACCCAAGAAGCTATCAGAATGCTGATGCAGCATGACTGGCCGGGTAATGTACGCGAGCTTGAAAATTGTCTGGAGCGTTCAGCAATTATGTGCACTGATAATCTTATTGGTGAGCCCAGCCTTTCGGTGAACCTACTACAGAGTGAGTCTTTGACAAAATCGATAAAACCCACGGCAAATATAGATCTGCAGGATGAGTCAATTGATGAGCGCGAACGTATTGTCGCTGCCCTGGAGCAGTGTGGTTGGGTGCAGGCCAAGGCAGCTAGGTTGTTGGGAATGACGCCGCGTCAGATTGCATATCGGATTCAGGTTATGGATATAAAGGTGAGGCAACTATGATGAGAAGTACTGCAAACCACCAGATTACGCATTACTGTGTTATTAAATCTTTAAAAATGCTCATTTACACAAAAGTAAACTCCGCTTTTTTCACATTGAATGCCTTGTTCTGCAAAATCTGGATGGCTCGCGGTATTGTTAATGGCGTTAGTAATACTTTCTTATGTTCAAGATCCCTGAGCGTAGTCGAAGGGTCAAACAAATCAAAGACTCTGACCCCATTGATTGCATACGCCATTTTCCTAACCGGCCTAATCGCCTTCATCCTCACATTTCCAAATACAGCAAAAGCCGCTGAGCTCAAAGTTGCAGTTGCTTCCAATTTCACAACTACCATAAAGCAACTTAAGCCGGTATTTGAAAAGCAAACCGCGCATAGCTTAAGTCTTCACTTTGGTTCCACTGGAAAGCTTTATGCGCAGATAGCCAACGGAGCACCATTCGATATTTTTTTAGCTGCGGATATAAAGCGTCCACAATTGTTAGAACAAGATGGAATGGCGGTAAAGGGGAGTCGTTTCACATATGCCCAGGGTACATTGGTATTATGGGCGCCTGGTGTTTTATCTGCGCCAGGCGGTGCCAAACAACAACTAATGCAGGATAAACTCAAGAATATAGCAATCACCAATCCCAAATTAGCCCCATATGGTATGGCGGCAAAACAAACTCTGCAAACCTATGGCAAATGGGAAACCTACCAAGACAAATTGCGCATAGGTAATAACATTAGCCAAACCTACCAATTTGTTGAAAAAGGTGGGGTTGCCGCAGGCATGATAGCCTTGGCGCAGATACCTGCAGAACAAAGTGGCTCGAGCGATATATGGGTAATTCCTATCACAGCTTACAAGCCGCTGGAACAGCAAGCGGTAGTATTAAGTCGCAGTGAAGAAAAAGAAGCTGCGCAGGTATTTATTAAATTTCTACAAGGAGAGTTAGCCGCAAAAATCATCAAGGACGCAGGTTATACCTTACCAGAAAGTGGTGAGTAAAAATGGACTTGGGGTCAGAAGATCTGCTGGCTATCTGGGTAACTCTGAAACTTGGGTTTATCACCACCGTAATTTTATTGGTAATTTGTACTCCGCTGGCGTGGTGGCTTTCGCGCTCTTGCGCTAAAAAAGGGATCGGCTTTTTCAAAGATATAATTGCCGCAATAGTCTCACTGCCAATGGTACTGCCCCCAACCGTACTCGGGTTTTATCTATTGGTGATGATGGGGCCAAAAGGGTTTTTGGGGCAGGCCATGGG
>QZLE01000168.1 GCA_004796365.1 Gammaproteobacteria bacterium
CGACGTAGGCGGCGGCTCGCACCTTTCCCCTGATCTTCACGAAGTTCTGCTGCTAGGGTTAGTTCCATAGCGTTTCTCCTGTTAAAAAATCTAAGCCGGCCATCAGCCTTAGCTTAGTGATTATATAAATCGAAGCTCTCGCTTCGTTCCTCGTTCGCGACCAAACGAGGAGCCTTTGGTGCTAGGCACCGTAAATGTTAGTCCATAAACATAGAGCTAACAGATTCTTCTAGGTGAATTCTTCGGATCGTTTCTGCTAATGTTTCTGCAACTGATAGCGCTCTGATTTTATCGCAGGCCTTGCCCGCTTCTGTCAGAGGAATGGTGTCAGAAACGATTAGCTGATCTAGCTCAGAGTTGGTAATTCTATCAACTGCTGGGCCGGAAAGCACCGGGTGGGTGATGTATGCAAATACCTTTGCGGCACCGAAGCCTTTAAGCGCTTTTGCAGCTTCGCAAAGTGTGCCAGCAGTATCTACCATGTCGTCGACCAAAATACAGGTGCGGTCGGTAACATCACCGATAATGTTCATAACTGTAGCAACGTTGGCCTTTGGGCGACGTTTATCAATAATAGCCAGGTCTGCATCGTCGAGTAGCTTAGCAACTGCGCGGGCACGGACTACACCGCCAACGTCTGGTGAAACTATAATTGGAGTGTCATATTTTTGCTTCCACATATCACCAAGGAAAAGTGGAGAAGCATATACGTTATCTACCGGAATATTGAAAAAGCCTTGGATCTGATCGGCATGTAGATCAACGGTTAATACGCGATCGATTCCGGCTGCTTCAAGCATATCTGCAACAAGTTTTGCGGAAATTGGTACGCGTACAGATCTGGATCTGCGATCCTGGCGTGCATAACCAAAGTAAGGGATAACTGCTGTGATGCGTCCGGCTGATGAACGGCGCAATGCATCAGCCATAACCAGAAGCTCCATGACGTTGTCATTGGTAGGAGCACAGGTAGGTTGTACGATGAAGATGTCTCTGCCACGAACGTGTTCTGTAATTTCGACCATAATCTCGCCATCGCTGAAACGGCCAACAACGGCTTTTCCTAGTGGTAGATTAAGGTGTTCAACGATATCTTTTGCAAGCTCCGGATTTGCATTCCCGGTAAATATCATCATTTCGCTATTTTCATTAACGTTTGAGGTAGGCTGCATCTTAGTTACTTCACCTGTTGAGAATATTGTCTGTGAGATTTGGTTATGTAGAAATGGCTGGGGCGGCAGGATTCGAACCTACGCATACGGGGATCAAAACCCCGGGCCTTACCGCTTGGCGACGCCCCAGTATTATGGCTATTGCCTGGATACTGATCTATTTGTTTAGATTCATTGTGCTGAGATTTTGCTATTCACTTTCTGTGCCCTTATATTCAGGGGCGAACAGTTTAGACCTCGGGCGACAATTGTATCCCATTTCGCAGGTGCTTTTCCAGCAACTTTTTCAGCTTGCTCTTTGGTGTCAAAGGCAGCAAAGATGCATGCTCCGGTCCCGGTTAGTTCAGCGGTTTGATAGCCTGAAAGCCAATCAAGTGCCTCTGCAACCTGAGGGTATAAAGAGCGGACAACTTCCTCGCAGTCATTGCCAAGCCCCCTACGAAAGGCGGACATTTTCAACTTTTGTGAGTCTCTTGTCAATCCCGGATGTGAAAAAATTTGTGCGGTTGGTACACTGCAGTCTGGTTTGATTATTAAATAGTACGGCTCGGTGGTGTCTAAGTAGTTGATTTTTTCGCCAATACCTTCTGCCCAGGCGGCCTGTCCATGGATGAAAATTGGTACATCTGCGCCGAGTTTAATGCCGATTTTTGCCAACTCGTCGAGATTCATATTAACCCCCCAAAGCTGGTTTAAGGCAACAAGTGTGGTAGCAGCATCGGAACTGCCGCCGCCGATACCCCCACCCATGGGTAATCTTTTGCTGAGTTTAATATCCACTCCTTTGCTACATCCGCTTGTTTCCTGCAGCATTTTGGCGGCACGAATGATTAGATCTTGTTCTTCACTTACCCCATCGATATCTGTCAGCCGTTTTAGTTGGCCGTTGTTGTTGATGTCAAAATAAAGTGAGTCGCCGTAATCAAAAAATTGAAACATGGTTTGTAGTAGGTGGTAGCCATCATCGCGACGTCCGGTTATATGCAGGAAAAGATTAAGTTTGCCCGGAGCTGGCCAGCAATCCGTATCAAAAAAAGTACTGTGGATTTGTTTACTCATCTGTATTCCACTCTTTGATTACGATCTTTATTTTCAGGTTGCCGTTGATGGCTTGCAGTTTGCGTGGAAGCATGGTTTGTTTGGATATTTGATCAAAGGTTTGGTAATCCAAGTATTTAATATCCCAGCCTGACTGCTGCATCGAGGCGATAGTACCATCATTATTGTAACTCAGGCTTTCTACCTTTGATGTTCCGGGAAGTCCCTTAATCCAGTACTCAAGATTTGCAACAGGAACAGTGAAGCCGGTCGCTCTCTTTATAAGCTCTTGAGCTGATTCGCCATAAAGTGTTTTGCCATCGCTGGTTTTTAGAACTACATTGGTATCCTCGCCATACAGATCAAGCCGTCCTTGCCCCAAAGGTGCTATCAAGGAGATGTGGTACGCTGCATCTTTTTGTTTCCATAACATCGATACACTGCCGCTATCATTGGCGGTAGAAAAACCTGCCCGGGAATTTATATTCCATTTTTTGATAATATCTACAGCAGCCTTGCGGTGCAAGTAAAGGGATAAAACCTCTTCCGGCTTGCGTTTTGGTTGTGGAACTGTGGTGCAGCCACTGAAAATGGTGGAAATAATGACTAGTATCAGCAGAGGTTGTATACGCATGGTATTCAGGCTTTATTGTTGTGGCTTTTGTTTGGTTTGTTTTTCTTTTGGCTGTTTTTTTTCGAGTTGCTTTAGAGCTTCGAGGATTTTCTCATTATCCGGGAATTGTTCAAGGACACCCTGTAAAAATTCTTTGGCCTCTTTCTTTTTGCCAATGGCGATTAGGAGTTGCCCCATGTGCGAGGCTATCTCCGGGTCTTTGCGCATCTTCAGGGCTTGCAGTAGATATTTTTTGGCCTGGTCATAATCTCCAAGCTTAAAGTAGACCCATCCCATACTGTCGATAATCGCCACATCATTTGGTAGCAGTGAATAGGCCTTTTCTATAAGCTCTTTTGCCTCTTGGTAGCGCTCGGTTTCATCGGCAAGGGTATAGCCTAAGGCATTATAAGCATGGGCATGCTCTGGTTTAAGTTCAATTACACGGCGCAGGTCTTTTTCTGCCAGGGGGATATCCTTTATATCAACTGCAAGCATTGCACGATTGTATAGTAGCTGGTCGTTATTCGGGTCTTTTTCCAGTGCTTTTCCCATCAGTTCCAGTGCTGATTTATACATCTTCTCATTACGCAGTAGCTCAGCCTGCATTAGATAGGTTTGAACACTGTGGATTGGATAATTTTTGCGCAGCTCTTGTAATAGGTTGATGGCCTGTGTTAGATCCCCTTCATCTGCCAGAATTTGTGCCAATCTAAATTTTGCTTCAAGAAAGTTTTTCCCAGCATTTATCTGTTCGAAACACTTTTTAGACTGTTTTAGCTTACCTTGAGTTTGCCTTAATACTCCTTTGTGGAACAAGACGCTATCAACTTCAATCTCTTTCTCAAGCAGGGCGTCGATATAGTCCTCAGCAACATCATATTTCTCTGATGATATCAATAATGGAATAGTGTAGAGGATGATTTCGTGGTTGTCTGGGGCAATGGTTATGATTTCTCGTAACTGATCCAGTGCGGCATCGATGTCACCGGTTGCCAACAGGGCGCGGGCATAGGTTATGCGCGGCTGAATATTTTGCGGATCGTCGGCAAAAATCTGTTCAAACTGTTTTGCTGCCTGATCATAATTACCTAGCGCAAATATAGTTTGCGCCTGTAATAACAGAGCTCTCTGCCATTTGGGTTTGATTTGTAGTGCCTTGCTAATGGCTTGTTGTGCTCTGCGGTAATGCTGGTTTTGGTATTCCAGTTCTGCTAGGGTGATTATCAGGAAAGGGTTCTCGGGGTGTTTGGCAGAAAGTTCTCGAAGTGATGCTAAAGTTTGTTGTTGATTGGGTTCACCTTTTAAGGTGGCAGTTAACATTCCGAACAGCTTTTCTTTGTCTTTTTGGGAGTCATGCTTTAATAGTGAATCCAGGTATTTTATAGCATCATCTATTTTGCCTAGTCTGATCGTAATTATCACGGCTAGCTGAATTGCCTCCGGGTCTTGTGGTGACACCTCAAGCCAGCGGCTGATAGATTTCATGGCCAGCAGGTTGTGCTTGGCTCCTAATGCGATTCTGGTTGCACGACGAATCAGGCGATAGTCGGCGGTATTATCAATAATCCAGCTATAGCTGCTAAGTGCTGCATCATAATTATTGTCATAAAGTGCCAGCTCAGCTTTTAAGACATGGAATAGCATCTCCGCGCTCAGGTCTTCGTGCGGAATTGGTTTTGCTGCTGTTGGTTGATCAGGCTCTGGAGTTTGTGGTTTTGCGTCTTTGGTCTGTAGCTGAGAACAGCCGGCAGATAGAAGAATTAGGCCTATCAATGCAGAAATTATTGAGATGTTTTTCATAAGCGATCCTTTTCCCATCCCTTTAGAATATACTATTTTATGGCAATATTCCTTGTGTGTTTAGCCTGTGACTTCAAGAATTGGAATTAATTCACAGCTATTGAGGTTAAACAGCTGGAATAAATCGGAAAAATTCTGGATAATTTGCGCCAATGACAAACCCTGTAGTAAAAGGCTGATGCGTGAATAAATCAATATTGAACAAACTTGAGCATGTTGCGGAAAGGTATGCTGAATTGGCGGCTTTGCTTTCTGATCCTGATGTTATTTCTGACCAGAATAAGTTTCGTGAGCTTTCCAAAGAGTACTCTCATCTGGAACCGATCGTAAAGGCGTTTGAGCAATATCAGGGCGCAGAGCAGGATCTTGAAGCCGCAAATGAAATGCTTGATGACCCCGAGTTGCGTGAAATGGCTCAGGACGAGATCTCTACCGCTAAGGAAAATATTGAGCGTCTTGCAGGTGAGTTGCAGATTTTGCTGCTTCCGCGTGATCCAAATGATGACAAAAACATCTACCTTGAAGTGCGTGCCGGAACCGGTGGTGATGAAGCTGCGATCTTTTCCGGTGATCTATTTCGCATGTATTCCCGTTATGCAGAACAGCAAGGTTGGCGTGTTGAGGTTATAAGTGAAAACCATGGTGAACACGGTGGTTATAAAGAGGTAGTGGCTAAGATTATCGGTGATGGTGCCTATTCCAAGCTGAAATTTGAATCGGGAGCGCATCGTGTGCAGCGGGTTCCTGAAACAGAATCACAGGGGCGTATTCATACATCAGCCTGTACCGTGGCTATTCTTCCTGAGGTGGATGAGGTTGAAGGGGTGGAGATTAATCCAGCAGATCTTAAGATTGATACCTTCAGGGCTTCCGGTGCCGGAGGTCAGCACGTGAATAAGACCGATTCTGCTATCCGTATTACTCATTTGCCGACAGGAATTGTAGTTGAATGTCAGGATGAGCGTTCGCAGCATAAAAACAAGGCGCGTGCGATGTCGTTACTGCAGTCGAAGATGCTGGTGATCGAACAGGAAAAACAGGCGGAAGAACAGTCCAGCGCACGTAGGTTACAGGTTGGAAGTGGTGACAGATCCGAACGTATCCGTACCTATAATTATCCACAGGGGCGTGTCACCGATCACCGCGTGAATCTGACCTTGTATAAACTACCGGAAATTATGCAGGGTGATCTGGGGCAGGTTATTGATCCGCTGTTGAGTGAGCATCAGGCGGATATGTTGGCGTCGCTGAATGAATCGCTGTAACTTTGCGTCTATTATCCCAATAAAAAAAGCCGCACTATCGGTAAGTCACCTTAGATTGCGGCTTTCATATTCGTAAGCTTAATCTAAATTAAGCTACTTGCTGTTTTTCTTTGATCTCTGCCAGTACTTTGCAGTCGATACACAGGTCAGCTGTTGGACGAGCTTCAAGTCTTTTTAGGCCGATCTCGATTCCGCATGCTTCACAATATCCATAGTCATCTTGCTGAATCTTGTTTAGAGTCTTCTCGATCTTACGGATAAGTTTGCGCTCACGATCTCTGGCGCGTAGCTCAAGAGAGAATTCTTCTTCCTGAGATGCGCGATCCGCAGGGTCAGCATGATTGGTCGCATCATCACGCATGTGGTCAACTGTGCGCTCAACTTCTTCCTGAAGTTCCTTTTTCCAGGCCTTCAGGATCTTGGTGAAGTGCTCCAATTGAGCAGCATTCATGTATTCTTCGCCTTCAGCAGGCTCGTACGGCTCGATCCCTTTAATTGGTAATCTATTGCCAGGCATTGTTATCTCCTTTTACGTGCTTGTTTTTAGTTTCAAGCTCTCGCATCGAAACTAATATGATATCCTTTTTTAGACTTATAAACCGTTAATAAGTTCTTATTGTTACCTTTTTTCTAAGATTCCAGTTAGCCTTTCAGCAGTTCTGTGTAGGCATTCTTCTGTAGTCTTCCAGTCGATGCAGGCATCTGTAATCGAGACACCGTACTTTAATTCAGATTTTTTTTCAGTCAAGGGTTGATTGCCCCATTCGAGGTTACTTTCCAGCATTACCCCGATTATCGAAAGGTTGCCATCGATAATCTGATTAACACAGTAATCTAGCACCAGCGGTTGTTGTCCCGGGTCTTTATTAGAATTCGCATGGCTGCAGTCAACGATGATTTTTTTGCGTAGACCGGATTTTTCCAACTCCGCCTCGCAGTGCTCAATAGATGCTTTGTCATAGTTTGGCTTGTTGCCTCCGCGCAAAATGGTATGGCCGTATTTATTGCCTTTGGTGCGGATAACTGCGCATCTGCCGTTGGTGTCTATTCCAAGAAAGCTATGCGGGGCAGAAACTGCCTTTAGGGCGTTGATAGCAACTGTAAGGCTGCCATCTGTTCCGTTTTTCAGACCAACCGGTGATGAAAGCCCGCTCGACATCTCTCTGTGGGTTTGTGATTCCGCTGTTCTGGCACCAATTGCAGTCCAGGCAATCAGATCACCGATGTACTGTGGTGTAATTGGGTCTAGTGCCTCGGTTGCTGCTGGCAGGCCCATGTGTGCCAAATGAATCAATAGTTCTCTTGCTTTTTCCAAACCGCAGCTGATGTTAAAGGAATCATCAAGGTCAGGGTCATTGATAAACCCCTTCCAGCCAACCGTGGTTCTAGGTTTTTCAAAATAGACGCGCATAACGATATATAGCTGATCTTTCAGTTCATCAGCTAGCGTCTTTAGCTTTTCTGCGTATTCTTTTGCCTGGTCAAGATCGTGGATGGAACATGGTCCTGCAACAACCAGCAGTCTTTTATCTTTGCCATCCAGAATGTCTTCAATGGTTCTTCTCGCTTTTTCGACGTTGGCTGAACCTTGAGGGTCTAGTTTGATCTTGCTGATTAATTCATTTGGGGTTGGTAATAGATCTTGCGCTATAACATTTACGTTTTCTAATTTGCTCATTGCCTTAACTTAAGTCCCCGGAGGTTTAATTATCTATTGCGCACCACATGCTGAATATTCTGCATGTGGACAAGAATTAGAACATAGCAGATTATTAACTCTGTAGGCAAGAGGCTATTTGCTGATGTTATAAAACGGTAAAAAAACCTTAATCCAGTCCCTGTACCAGCTTTTGCTGATAGTGGTATTGATGCGGTGGTTCTACACCCAGTACCACATCTTTGTCTATTACAATTTTGTATACATCTTCCATGGAAGGAAGGTCGTACATAGTTTCTAGCAAGATGTTTTCTATTATTGTGCGCAGCCCTCTGGCTCCGGTGCGTTTTTTGATGGCAAGGTTGGCTATTGTTTCCAGTGCCTCTGGGGTAAATGAGAGTTCGCAATCTTCCAGGGAAAACATATATTGATACTGTTTAAGCAGCGCGTTTTGCGGTTGGGTCATAACCTCGATCAGGTCGTGGGCATCAAGCTCATCGAGGATTGCTGTTACTGAAAGTCTGCCGACAAATTCGGGAATCAGGCCGAAATCAATTAGATCCTGAGTTTCCAACCCCTTTAATTTGGCTGCAAACTTATGGCCAGAATTGATTTGTTTTATGCTGGCGGTAAATCCAAGTCCGGAGTTTTCGCCGCGCTTTTCAATAACCTTCTCCAATCCGGCGAACGCGCCACCACAGATAAACAGAATGTTTTCGGTATTTATCTTGATAATTTCCTGATGAGTGCCATGTTTGTTTCCACCTTTTACTGGTACGTTAACTACACTTCCCTCTATCATTTTAAGCAGAGCCTGTTGCACACCCTCTCCTGAGACATCTCTGCCGGAATGGTGTGTATCTGCTCTGCTGGATAGCTTGTCTATCTCATCGATGTAGATTATTCCATGCTCGGCTTTTTCAACCTCATAATCACAGCTGGTCAGCAGTTTTTGTAGAATGCTTTCAATATCTTCTCCAACATAGCCAGCTTCGGTAAGGGTAGTGGCATCAACGATGGTAAACGGAACATCAAGTTTTTTAGCTAGAGATTGTGCCAAAAGAGTTTTGCCTGATCCTGTTGGGCCAATCATCAGTATATTGCTTTTATTGATGTTGGTTTCTTCATTAAGGTTTTTATATAGTAGGCGCTTATAGTGATTATAAACAGCTACAGCCAGTACCTTCTTTGCCTGGTTTTGCCCAGTGATATATTTATCTAGATATGTATGCAATTCTTTGGGCTTTTGTAGCTCCGCTATCAATGGAGCTATTGATTCACTTAGTTCTTCGGTCAGCAGCCCTGAGCATTGTTTGATACAGTCGTGACAGATATAGACCGAAGGACCGGCAACCAGTGATCCGACTAGGGATTGATCCCTGCCGCAAAATGAGCAGCAAAATTTCATATCTTTTTGGTGTCTTTTAGTTGTCATTGTAGCTTTGCACCTTTAAATTTTATAAGAATATCCTGTTTATTGGACTTGTAGTTATTATTGGAAACATCAGTTAATATCCTTACAGTTAATAGCGGCCACAAAACCTGTTTTCTTTATAGCGTTGCTTACCGCCTCCTAATATTAATTCAAGCTTATGGGTTGTTATTATCAAGAAATTGATCCTGCTCTTCGTGGGGTAATTCACATTTTAAGATCAACTTTTGCCGGTTTTGAAAACCCTTTCACAAACTATAATTTTATGTAAGTTAGTAAAAGGCAGAATAGTGTGTTTTTGCAGGTAATAATAATGTCTTGTTTGATTAAATGTGCTTAGTTATCTAAGATCCTTGCTGTGTAAGAATTTTGAACCTAGGAGAATTAATGTGCCAGTTAATGCAAAGTTATTAGAGATACTTTGTTGCCCGCAAACCAAGATTCCTGTTGAAGTTATGGAGGGGGAAGAGTTAGCGGCTTTGAATAAAAAAGTTGAGGGGGGAGGTATAAAATATATCGATGGTAGCATGGTGGAAGAACCATTAGTTGAGGCGCTTATTACCAAAAACCGCGAGGTTATCTACCGGGTTGATGACGATACTCCAGTCATGATCTACGAAAAGGGAATTATGGCGGATCAGTGAATATATCTGATTTTCTTCAATCAGGCTGTGAAGTATTGGCAGGTGTTACGGATACACCGCGGCTGGATGTTGAGCTACTGCTTCTTAAGGCTCTTGGAAAAGAACGCTCCTATCTGTATACCTGGCCGGAACAGCTGCTTACTGATGAACAGCTGGTCATTGCTAAGCAGCTTTTGCAAAGGCGCCAAAAAGGCGAGCCTGTAGCCTATATAATTGGCAGGCGTGACTTCTGGGATTTTAGTGTCGAGGTAACATCGGCAACACTAATTCCACGCCCTGAGACCGAATTATTGGTTGAATTGGCACTGCAAAAATATGACCAGGAAGCCGTTTTGGATATTGCTGACCTTGGAACCGGAAGCGGTATTCTGGCTATCGCTTTGGCGCGCGAATTTCCAGATTCTGCAGTTTATGCGGTTGATCTAAGTAAAGATGCTATCGAAGTTGCGAGGCGTAATAGTGAATCACTGCAACTAAAAAATATCGCATTTAAATGCGGTAGTTGGCTGGAGCCTTTTGCTGGAAAAGCCTTCGATCTAATAGTATCCAATCCTCCGTATATTGAGGATACAGATGATCATCTGGAGCAAGGGGATGTGCGCTTTGAGCCCAGAAGCGCACTGGTTTCGGGGGGGGATGGCTTGGGTGATATTAGGTTGATTGCAGAGCAGGCAATAAGTCATCTGAAATTCGGAGGGGTGCTGGCAGTTGAGCATGGCTATCAGCAAGGTAAAGCAGTGCGGGATATTTTCGTTGCAGTAGGTCTTGAGAAGGTTGAAACTGAGCAGGATCTTCAGGGGCATGACCGGGTGACGGTTGGTCACCGCAGTCTTAGTGATGCATCTCCTGAATAAAAAGGCCTTTCCTTTCCATTAACATTAACAATCAACGCACCTTCGCTATTAATTCCTACAGCAATACCCTCTTCGATTTTATCCGGCATATGAATAAAAACAGGCTGGCCTTGCAGAATGTCAAATTGCTGCCATTCATCAACAAAAGACTCAAAGCCAAGTTGCTGAAATTGATTAAGTGCCTTTGCCAATTCAAAAAGAAGTATGGCTGCTAGTTCATTTCTCGAAGGACAATTGTTGCCCAGTATTTCAGAGCAGTCTACCCAGGGTTGCTCGATATCAGCGCCAACCTCTTTATTCAAATCGATATTCAGGCCAATACCAATAACCACATTGCATGGTCCCCATGGCTCTCCCTGGATTTCGATCAGAATCCCGCCTAGTTTGCGTAAGTTCCAGTAGATGTCATTTGGCCACTTCAATTTAGTGTTGGTAATGCCAAGCAAAGAGCAGGCGCGACATACAGCAATGCCGGTGACAAGGCTTAGGCCAGATAGTCCGCCCGCTAATGTTTCAAACCTCCACAATACCGATAGGGCGATATTGGTTGCAAATGAGCCAAGCCATTTTCTTCCGTTTCTCCCTTTGCCTCCTGTTTGTAATTCTGCCATGCATGTGCGGTTGCCGCAGGTGTGGTCACGAGCTACCTGCATCAGATAGGTGTTTGTGGATTCAATGGTCTCGAAAATCTCAACCTGTTTATAAGGGTTATTACCGCGGTCTTGGATTGTCTTATTGATTAGTGCTTCATCAAGGAGTTCAATAGGTTGATGCAAATGATAACCTTTGCGTCCAGCGGACTCGATATTAACCCCAAGTTCTCGGAGTTGCTCAATACTTTTCCAGATAGCACTGCGTCCTATATTCAGGGACTCGCCAATAGTGGTGCCGGAATGATATTCGCCATCATTTAGTAGTTGTATTATCTTGCGGTAATTGCTCATATGGGTTTTAGTTAATTGCCGGCGAAATAGTTATCCAGAACTGAGGTTAGGTAGTTATGATCCAGAACACCAGCACTTTCACGGATGCTGTGCATCGACCACATTGGATTGCCGATATCTACCGATTTTATTCCTAGCTGAGCCGCTACCATGGGACCAATTGTGCTGCCACAGGGTAGGTTGGTTCTATGTACATATTTTTGGTATGGAACATCTACCGCTTCACAAAGGCGAATAAAGAAGGCTTCGGTAACAGCTGTGGATGTATAACGCTGGTTCGCATTGATCTTGATAGCCGGACCATGGTTAACCAGAATCTTGTGGTTGTCATCGTAAAACTGTGGGAAGTTTGGATGATAAGCATGCGACATGTCTGCGCTGATCATAAAGCTTTGTGCCAATGCTATTTTATATTGTTCATCATTGCAGCCCAAGGTAATTGCGATTCTGTGCAGGATATCGCTTATAAAGCTGCCGTCGGCTCCTTTGATAGAGTTGCTGCCTACTTCTTCGTGATCAAAAAAGGCGCATACATTAGTGGCTGCAACAGATTGGTGACTTGCTAGTAGTGCCGAAACTGCAGCATGGCAGGATGCTAAATTGTCGATCTGCCTTGAGGCAAAAAATTCACTTTCAGCTCCATAAAGTGCGGCTTTTTGGGTGTCGTAAACCGATAGTTCCCAGGAGATAATGTCGTCATTGTCGATGCCTGATTTTTCGGAAAGCATCTGCTTGAATTTATCCTCACCAGGAAGTGAATCGCTGATATTGCCTAGAATCAATGGCAGTTCGGCTTGTTTATCCAGCTTGAGCCCCTTTTCGTTAACCTCGCGATTCATGTGGATCGCTAGATTGGGTATTCGTAGCAGAGGATCCTCAAGGTTGATGAGTTTAGAGCTACATCCCAGCCAGTTGTTATTGTCCTTATGTACAATGCGTCCGGCCAAACTAAGGTCACGGTCGGTAAATGTGGCAAGTATGGCTCCTCCGTAAGTTTCTACTCCGAGGCGGTTGATTCCGGATTTTTCTTCCACTGGATTTGGTTTAATTCTTAGAGTTGGGGAGTCGACGTGAGCGCCAATACAGCGAAAACCAGCCTGATGTAGCGGCTTGTTACCGACCTTAAAGGCGATTATTGAAGAGTCGTCGCGAATAACGTAATAGCCATGGTCTTTTTCCAGATTCCAAGTTTCATTTTCGAATAATTGGTGGTAGCCGGCATGTTCAAGTCCTTCTGCGATCTTGCTGCATGCATGCCATGGACTCGGGCTGGAGTCGATAAAATTCAGGAGCTTTTTAATGTGGTTATAGTCTATTTCGCTATTCATGGCCTAACCTTTTTAGTCTTTTAATATATCATTAACAATCACCCCCGCCATCATCAGTCCAAAGATAGGCGGGATGAAGCTGATTGAGCCAACTACTGAGCGCGGACGTCCGGAATCAGTAGGTTCTGGGGGGAGTGGGTCTTGCGGGATTTCAGATGAAAAAACCGCCTTAATCCCTTTTTTGATACCGCGTCTGCGTAGGCGGCTGCGCATCATCTTAGCCAGAGGGCACTCGTGTGTTTTGAATAGGTCGGTGACCTCTATTCTGGTTGGATCGAGCTTTCCTCCGGCACCCATGCTGGAGATGATATTCAGACCCAAATTATAAGCGGTTTCAATCAGACTGACTTTACTGTTAAGGCTGTCTATACAATCGGCAACGTAATCATATGATTTTGCTTGCAGGTACTGGGGCAGATTTTCCGTGCGCAAAAAATCATTGATCACTGTTAATTTGCACTCTGGATTTATGTCTCTAACGCGGTGTTCAATGATAGTGGTTTTTGGTTTACCGACAGTTGAATTTAGGGCAGGAAGCTGACGATTGATATTGGATTGGCTAATAACGTCATTATCAATAATCGTTAGTTTGCCAATTCCAGAGCGCGCCAGGGCTTCAACCACATAGGAGCCAACACCGCCAAGTCCGGCAATCATCACATTGGCTTGCTTTAGTTTGCTAAGACCCTCGTCTCCGACGAGAATGTGGGTTCGCTCTAAAAAATTATTCATCCAGCCCAAAGACCTCCATGCTGTTATTATATGTGATTTCCTCCAGCTCTTCTTTAGGTATATCACGTAGTTCAGCGGCGCACTTGAGTATCATGCGCAGATTGATAGGAGTGTTTCTGATTCCTTGCAGTTGGTATGGTGGCATAAATGGTGCGTCGGTCTCTAGTACAATTGCCTGTAGCGGGATCTGCTGTAAAACCTCTCTGGTTCTTTTGGCGCGTTCATAGGTTATAGTGCCGCCAAATCCTAGCTTAAATCTAAGATTAATGAAGGACTGGGCCTGCTGCAGGCTACCGGAAAAGGCATGAATGGTGCCGCCGTTTTGAAAGTGCAGCTGGCGAATGGTCTTCAGAACAAGGTCGTGCGATTTGCGGGCATGCACGATAATTGGCATGTTGTATTTTTTTGCGATCTTAACTTGCTCGGAGAAGTACCACTTTTGTTCATCTATATCTGGGTGATTTCCATATAAGTCTAGGCCGATTTCACCCAGGGCAATTATGGAATTATTTGAGCTAACAATTTGTTCAAGTGCTTCGATATCATTTTTGCTGTGTTGTTCAATATAGCAAGGGTGCAGACCAATAGCAGTTTTGATGATAGGGTATTTAGCCGCTAGCCCTAATAAGTTATTCCAGTCTTTGCAAAATACGCCGGGATTGATAATTGGATTGATGCCATCGGTGCAGCAGGTATTCAGAACATCTTCTCGGTCTTTGTCGAAGTCGGGAAGGTCGATATGGCAGTGGGTGTCAATCAGCATCAGAAAAGGTATCAGGCTGGCGTGGTAACCAAAGATGCGTATTTATCCAGAGCCAGCTCCCAGTATTCTACATCAATCCATTTGTCGAACTTCTTGCCAACCTGATTAAAGTGAGCGACTTTCTCAAAGCCAAATTTTTCATGCAATTTGATGCTGTGCTCGTTTGGGATGGCAATACCGCCGATCATCGCGTGATGACCGAGGGCAATCAGCTTGTTGATAAGTTCTTCATATAGCTTAAAGCCGATTCCTTGGCCGGTATGTTCTTTCTCAATATAGAGCGAACTTTCAACTGAGTATTGATAAGCGCTGCGCGACTTCCAGCGTGTAGCATAGGCATAACCAAGAATTTCACCTTGATTGTTTTCATAAACAATCCATGGAAACTTGAGTCTAGTTTCCCTGATTCTGTCTTTCATCTCGGTGATGGTGACTGGTTCTTCCTCAAAGGTGATGATGCTATTTTCAATATAATGGTTATATATGGCGCAAATTGCTTTTGCGTCATCAAGCTTGGCTTTACGAATGATCCCGCCTTGTTCAATCATAAGCTATCAGTTTGTTGGTGCTAGTTGCTTGTTTAATGCAGTGATATCGCTATTACTGATTGTGCCAGCAGCCTGTTTAAGCAGAATCTGGTTTGTCAGTAGATTATATTTTGCGCTTTTTAGGTTTAATCTGGCGCGGTGTAATTCGGTCTGTGCATTCAGTAGGTCAACCATGGTTCTGGTGCCAACCTCATAGCCGGCCTCGGTTGCTTCAAAGGCAATTTCATTGGACTTGAGTGCCTGTTGTAGTGCATTAACCTGGCTGATATTTGATGAAATTCCCCGAAAAGAATCACGAATCTGTCTGATTAATGAGCGGCGTACCTGTTCAACGCTGTAGCTGGCTTCATCGTATTGATATTTTGCTTCACGAATCGTAGAGCTGATATTGCCGCCAGTGTATATAGGGATAGAAAGGCTAATGCCGATGGTTGCGCTGTCCTCTTCATTTTCGGTAATGCCGTCAGATTTTGAACGTTGAATTGCTCCGGTAAGATCCAAAGTTGGGTAGCGCGCACTTTTTTTATAGGAGATGTTCTCTTCAGCAGCTCGTTTCATCTGGTTTAAAGCCAATAGTTGCGGGTTTTTTTGCATTGCCAGTTTGTTCCAGTGCTCCACATCGTTTGGTACTGGTTTTTGCAGTGGAATATTATCTTTGATCGGTTGTAGCCTGGAAACCTGGCGCCCGGTGATTTCCTGCAATGCTTCTAATTTGCTCAGAAGTGTGTTTTCTGCCTGGATGTGTTCCGCAATTATGAGGTCATAACGCGCCTGGGCTTCATAGACACCAGTGGCGGCAATCTGTCCATATTCGTGGCGTTTTTTACTTTGTTCCAGTTGCTTAAGGATTGATTTTTTTTCGTCCTCGGCAAAGTCGACATTATCCTGGGCAGCCAGAGCCTCAAAATAAGCCTTGGCAACACGGGTGATTAATTCGTTCTCAATGGATTTAAGCTCGTATTCAGCTTGTGAGATAGTGGCATCAGCCTGGTTTTTTAAAGAGAACGCACCAAGGTCAAGAATTGGTTGCTGTAGTGAAACACCATAACTAGTTGATTCAGAGTGGTAATTGGCCCCATTTTTACTGTCGACGTCAGAATAATTATACGCGCCTGTTGCAGCAATTGTAGGTAGTAATAAGGCTCTAGCTTGTGGAGTCAGCTCTTTGGTTGCCAAAAGCGATGATTGTTTTTGTAACAAAGCGGGGTCATTTTTTATTGCGTCCTTAAATATGGTCTCGAACGTATCCATAGTATATCCGGCTGGCGGATAGAGTGACCCGAGTATAAAAAGAAATGTGCCGAAAAATGAAATAGCGAAACGTGTGATTTGCATTGTTATTCCTTATTTATTAATTTCTTATCCCTGGCGCTATAAACAGCAAATGACCCAGAGCAAGCGGCAAGCAATGGTTACTGTACACAACAATAGATTTAATTTCTATCATGTAACGATCCGGAAGGATGAAAGGTTTACTTGCAAGAGATAATATAGTTTATCTTCAAGCTGGTTGCTAATTAATATAAGTGTGTTTGAATACAAAAAAGCCTCCGGGAGGAGGCCTTTTTTACCAGTTATTTCTGCGCTTGAATTATCTGTGCGAATAACGGCGACGTGTATTATTATAGTTTCGTCTATTATTTGCTACGTTAACTTTAAGCGTTCTGCCAGCAAAATCACTGCCATTTAGGGCATCAATCGCTACCTGGGCATTAGCGGCACCCATCTCAACAAAGCAGAACCCTCTGCCCTTTCCGGTTTCCTTGTCACGCATTAAACGTACGGTAGAAATTTCACCATAGGTCTCGAATAGTGCGCTGATAGCTTCTTCCGTGGTATCGAAATCCAGGTTGCCGACGTAAACTGTTTTCTTTTCACTGTTATCCGCGCTAGCTTCAGATGAATATGAGATGCTGGAACCGGAAACCAGAATCAGTAAAGTCTGCAGGATGCCTCCGGCTATGATTCCTATGGTTAGGTCATTGGCTGCAAGGCCGATGTGAGGCGCTATAAAATATCCGGTGATAGCGCATACAATTAGAATGATTATCGATGTAAGTTTCATAAAACAACCTCAGTTTGATATATGAGAAGCCCTGAGAGGGCTGGGAAAGACACGAGTGATTCTTGATTTAAGTTGATGTAACAGAAAGTGGAACAGTCATTTTTCAATTCTCAAAGCATCCTTGCATCGTGTCATTGAAGTATGGAATATATCAGATTTTACGCCCCCTTACTAAATAAATATTACAAAATAAAGACAGAAAAGTTATTTTTGGATTACCGCAAATGCCTTTATCTTTATTTTTGAGCATAAAGAAGCATATCAGTTCCTTTGAAGAGCATTATTTAGTGCAGTGGGCAAAGAAATGATTTGCTAAAAAGCAAAGAATACTCAAAAAAAGCGCATAAATGCGGCGGCGCACAAAAATGCTGTCGTTGTGTTGTGCGCAATTAACATATTGATATTAAATGAATTGCCAAAAAAATAGAGTTTGATTTTTTGAAGAAGCCCACAAAAATCGAATGTTTTTGTTGCAATGCACAAAGTTGATTACTATACTGAAATTAACAGTTAAACAAACAACCAATTTTTTTGAAAGGATGACTATTATGTATGAAAATATTTTAGAAAGAGTTCAAGAACAAGCTGAACAATTAACAGCACCGCTACGAAAAATCCAAGAAGTTACTGTAGCTGGCATTGAACGCGTAACTCAGCTTAATGTTGAAAACATTAAAACTTATGCAGAGCTAGGTATGGAGAACGCTAAAAAAGTTCTAAATACCAATATTACTGATGTTGAAGGACTGCAAAACTTCATCACTGAGCAAACAGAAGTTGCTCATAATGTTGGTCTGAAAATGACTGATGACCTGAAGGCGTATGTCGCTCTTGGTGAAGATCTTGGTGAGGAACTTCAAAAGGTCGTTAAAGAAAACGTTACCCTGCTTGAAGATGTCACTAAGGTTTAATTTAACCTAGTATAAATTTTTATAAAAGGCCGCTACCATCCCTCCTCCAACTTTTAGCGGCCTTTTTTTATTGTTTAGCTAAATCTACTTCCCATTTTTTATTTAGCAGTCGAAAGTAATGCGGTATCATAGCGTTATTAAAACTTTTCAAGTAAATTCACCTACCCCAGCTGGTATTGTTATTCCATAATTCAACTGTTCGAGAAAAGCATGAACCCCGTTTATCAAAAGACTTTCTTCTTAAAAAGCGCAAATCTTATATCTCAGTTACCACCGGATGTCTCCATCGAGGTTGCGTTTGTCGGTAGATCTAATTCGGGAAAGTCTAGTGCCATCAATGCAATAACCAATCAGTCAAGCCTGGCACGAACCAGTAAAACCCCGGGTAGAACACAGCTGATAAACCTATTTCAGATTGATCCGCGCGAT
Organism: Gammaproteobacteria bacterium; assembly: GCA_004796365.1. GTDB lineage: Bacteria > Pseudomonadota > Gammaproteobacteria > QZLD01 > QZLD01 > QZLE01. The sequence continues at coordinate 18,199 of QZLE01000168.1, forward strand.
GAGAGTCGCTTCATCGTGGATCTTCCAGGGTATGGTTATGCGAAGGTTCCGCAAAAGATCAAAAAGCACTGGGAGACTGAATTAGCCAACTATCTGACTCTGCGCCAATCGCTGCGAGGAGTTTTTATAATGATGGATATCCGGCACGATCCATCTGAATATGATATGCAGATGTTGCATTGGTGCAATTCTAGAGGATTGGAGGCGCATATTTTGCTAACAAAATGTGACAAATTGAAGCGGGGCCCTGGTATAAATGCATTGCAAAAGATGCGTGCCGAGCTGGCGAAGCAGTTTGATCAGTTTTCTATCCAGCTATTTTCATCTACAAAAAGAATAGGGATAGATGAAGCTCATGGCAAATTGGACGAGTGGTTTCAGTTTTAGTGATGTGCTAATTCGTGCTGAAATAGTGGGTTGTTAGCTGTGTCGTGGTGGTGAAATATCGTTCTATGGAAATCTGTTGTTAGGTTTGTATTGTCAGGCTGGCTGAGCGATACCAAAAAATAAAAGTAGTTAACAGAATCAACAAAAAAATACAAAAATGAGAAGCAGTTGGAACCTTTTCGCCTGTCATTAACTAGAATTATTACCAGTATTAAGAATTATATTATTGTTTATTTTATCCATTTTTGGGGAGTTACAAATTGTCTAGTCCAAATAATAATGAAGCGCGGATTCAGTCTATCGGCAATCTTCCACCTATGCCGGTGGTGGCTCAAAAACTATTTGATGTGATGCGGGATGATCAGCTCAATATTGAAATGATAGCAGACTGTATTTCAGAAGATCCTGGCCTAAGTGCCAGAATTGTTTCTGCAGCAAACAAGGCATGTTTTTCTGGACAAAGAGAGGTATTCAGTGTTCTGGATGCATCTGTACGTATGGGGTTAAACCGGGTTCAGGTGATAACAACATCGATTTTGATTGGATTGCGATTTAACCCAGCAGAATGTGATGGTTTTGATCTTGAACAATATTGGCGTAAAGCTTTATCTATGGCATTTTGTGCGAGCAAGGTAGCAAAATACGCTCCATTTGAAGCGCCACCTGAGTCGGCATATTTATGTGGTTTGTTGCATAACCTTGGGTTGTTGATTTCAACATATCTGTTTCCTAAGGAGATGGGGCTGGTGTTTCAGCGTAAAGATGAGGGTGCAGGAACTCTGGCAGAAATTCAAAGGGAACACCTTGGATTCACTCCGGGGCAGGTTGGTGCTGAAGTTGCTGAGCGCTGGAAGTTACCGCAATCGATAATAGATGTAATAGCGTGTGATTTAGCGGCAGATTATTGCGGAGAATATCCTAATTTGATCAGGATGATTGAGTTTTGTGAAAGCTGGATCAGAGATGAATTCGAAGTGATTCCTTGTGTGCAGCAGATAGGCGAGGTGCCGGAGAAAGTGTTGGAGTCAATTGCGCGAATGTCGATAAAAGAGAGTGATCAGTTGGATGGTATGGTCCAGCATATCGTCAAAGCAGCTTAAATTCGCTCAAAATAGCCACGGGTCAAAATTAAACAGCTACAAAATCGCCGTATTTATGCTGCAGGATAGAAATAAGGGCTAGTCCTGCAGTCTCTGTTCTTAATATCCTGCTGCCCAGGTTTACTCCAATTGCTCCCTTAGCAATGGCTAGATCGATTTCTGTCTTAGTGAATCCTCCCTCTGGACCCACGAGTATATATATCTTTTGATTTTCATCTAGCGCATCAGGTAGTTCATGAGGTGTCTTTGAGGATGTGTCCATAATAATACAAAGTGCACCGGATTCAATTTGTGCCAAAAAATCTTCAAGTCGCAATGGATGATTTAATGTTGGAATTGTGTCTCTACAAGACTGTTCGCTGGCGCTAATGGCTATCTTTTGCCAGTGAGAGATTTTCTTGTCAGCTCGACCCCCTTTAAGTCCAAACTGGCAGCGCTCGGTATGTAAAAGCTGAATGGCATTGACGCCGAGTTCCGTAGATTTTTGTACTGCAAAATCAACGCGATCACCCTTGGCGACGCTCTGGCACAAAGTTATATCTAAAACCGATTTAGTGCTGTTAGGAATATGCTCTAATGGTGTGACGCAGGCAATTTTTTTGCTGGAGGCGGTTATGGTAGACAAATATTCGCCACCGCTGCCGTTGAACAGAATGACCTGGTTACCAATATTCAGGCGCAATACCCTGAGCAGGTGTGAGGAAGCTGCCGCATCAAGCTCAAGCTCTTGATTTAGAGTAAGAGCTTTACTAGTAAATATGCGGGTTATGTTGCTCATTTTACAGCAATTTCTATTCCAGAGGTAATAACGTCTGCCAGGTGCTGGATCTGTTCCTCAGTTATGATATACGGCGGCATTAGGTAGATGACATTGCCTAACGGGCGTAATAAGGCCTCATGATTAAGGGCATGCTGATAGACACGTAAACCACGGCGTTCCTTCCAGTCGAATGGCTCTCGAGTTTTCTTATCTTTGACCATTTCTATCGCCTGAATCATTCCGGTTTGACGAATTTCAGCGACATTTGGGTGTTCAGATAAATGCGCAGTTGCTGCACACATGGCAGCAGAAAGTTTACAGTTACTGTTGATGGTGTCGTTTTGTTTAAATAGCTCCAGGGTGGCTAATGCGACACTGCAGCCAAGTGGGTTGCCGGTATAGCTGTGTGAATGCAAAAAGGCGCGCAAGGATTCGTATTTGTCGTAGAACGCTGCATAGATCTCATTGGTAGTGAGGGTGACAGCTAAAGGCAGATAGCCTGCTGTAAGTCCCTTGGATACACACATAAAGTCAGGTGTGATATCTGCTTGTTCGCAGGCGAACATGGTTCCAGTACGGCCAAAACCGACAGCGATCTCATCAGCAATCAGGTGAACTCCATGGCGGTCACAGGCTTCGCGTAAAAGATTTAAATAGACCGGGTGATACATGCGCATATTTCCTGCGCATTGCACTAAGGGCTCGACAATGACCGCGCAGGTTTCATGAGCGTGCTTGCAGAGAGTGTCTTCCATGTGTTGGAATTGTAGGGTGCAGTATTCATCCCATTCCATATCATCTGGACAGTCAAAGCAGTCAGGGGCCTGCGCAGTTATTGTTTTTAACAGCAGCGGTTCATAGGTTTCTTTATATAGTGCAACATCGCCAACTGAAAGGGCGCCAATGGTTTCACCATGATAGCTGTTAGTCAGTGAGATAAATCGATTTTTATCGCTTCTGCCAATGTTTTTCCAATAGTGGAAACTCATCTTTAGGGCAACTTCGATTGCTGATGAGCCATTGTCGGCGTAAAAGCATTTGTCCAGCCCGGGAGGGGTGATCTCTACTAGCTGTTCAGCTAATTCAATTGCCGGTTGATGAGTAAAGCCAGCAAGAATTACATGCTCAAGGTTATTTGCCTGGTCGCTAAGTGCCTTATTGATTTGGGGGTTAGAATGACCAAAGATATTAACCCACCATGAGCTGACAGCATCGATATATTTTTTGCCTTCAAAGTCATGTAACCACACTCCTTCCCCTTTCTTAATCGGGATTATCGGTAGTTGTTCGTGGTCTTTCATCTGAGTGCACGGGTGCCACAGTACCTCCAGATCGCGTTGCATCCAGTGTTGATTAATTGTCATGGTATATCCCTGTGTGTATTAATCTAGCGGAGCCAGGCCAAGGTTTTCCCAAATTGATATCACCGTGTTAGCTTGATTCATGGTGTAAAAGTGTAGCCCAGGGACTCCCTGGTTTAACAACGTATCGCACATGCTTGTTACTACTTCAATGCCGAAGGCCTTAAGTGATTCCATGTCATCTCCATAACCTTCAAGGCGCTTACGGATCCAGCGAGGAATTTCCGCGCCGCAAGCATCGGAAAAACGCGCCAGCTGTGTATAATTGGTGATCGGCATAATGCCGGGGATGATAGGGATCTCAACTCCAAGTTTATGCGTGCTTTCAACAAAGCTAAAGTAAGAGTCAGGGTTGAAAAAATACTGGGTGATTGCGCTATCTGCTCCTGCGTCTACCTTGCGTTTGAAATTAATAAGGTCGTCTTGTGGTGATGTTGCTTGAGGATGAAACTCGGGGTAGCACGCAACCTCAATTAGGAAGTGGTCGCCAGTCTCTTTGCGGATAAATTCCACTAATTCATTAGCGTATTGAAATTCGCCAACATCACGCATGCCCGAAGGTAGATCGCCACGCAGTGCTACGATTCTGGAGATATCGTTGTCCATGTATTGCTTTAGAATTGCAGAGATATTTTCCTGGGTAGAGCCAATGCAGGATAGATGTGGAGCAGCATCGATTCCAGATTCCTTCTGAATGTCGATTACGGTTTCAAAGGTATCATCCCGGGTGGTGCCGCCAGCACCAAATGTTACTGAAAAAAACAACGGGTTGTATAAGGCTAGGCGATCACGAACACCCTTAAGCTTTTCAATACCTTCCGGTGTGCGCGGTGGAAAAAATTCAAAGCTGAAAACTTTTTCATTTGTTGGGGGGCGGTATGACATCGTCTGTCCTTTTATGGGTCTGTTTCTTCTGGAATAGATAGATTGTAACTGTTGTTGATGAATTTTAAAACTTGGGAGGAGAATAGATATCTGTTCTAGGGGCGAACCTGTGTGTTCCCCTGTGATTAGGGCAGACACATAGGTCTGCCCATACAATGGCCTGTGACTTTAGCTCTAATATCTGTAATGCTCTGGCTTATAAGGCCCCTCAATCGAAATCCCAAGATATTTCGCCTGCTCATCCGAAAGTTCAGTCAGGTTTGCTCCGATGCGCTTCAGATGCAGTCTTGCCACCTTTTCATCCAGATGTTTAGGTAGAACGTAAACTTCATTCTGGTAATCTTGATATTTCTCCCAAAGTTCGATCTGGGCCAGAACCTGATTGGTAAAGGAATTAGACATTACAAAGCTCGGGTGGCCGGTGGCGCAACCAAGATTAACTAGTCTGCCCTCTGCAAGAACTATTAGGCGCTTGCCATCCGGGAATACCACATGGTCAACCTGCGGTTTGATATTGATCCACTCCAGCCCTTCGATTGAAGCGATGTCGATTTCGTTGTCAAAGTGGCCGATATTACAGATGATGGCCTGATCCTTCATTTTGTTCATGTGTTCGTGTGTGATTACATGGTAGTTACCGGTAGCGGTAACAAAGATATCACCGATTTCACATGCCTCTTCCATGGTTACCACGCGATAGCCTTCCATTGCCGCTTGCAAAGCGCAGATTGGGTCTATCTCGGTGATTAGTACGGTAGCGCCAAGGCCACGCAAAGACTGAGCCGAACCTTTGCCGACATCTCCAAAGCCAAGTACCACGGCGATCTTGCCGGCGATCATTACGTCAGTAGCACGCTTGATGCCATCTACCAAGGATTCACGGCAGCCATAAAGATTGTCGAATTTGGATTTAGTTACCGAGTCATTCACATTAATGGCAGGAACTTTTAGCTTACCCTCTTTTGCCATCTCGTACAGACGATGTACGCCAGTAGTGGTTTCTTCTGAGACACCACGAACGTCTTTCATTAGTTCTGGGTATTTATTGTGCATGATTTGGGTCAGGTCACCGCCATCATCCAGGATCATATTTGGACGCCAGTTGCCTGGACCAAATATTGTCTGCTCGATACACCACCAGAACTCCTCTTCGGTCTCGCCCTTCCAAGCAAATACCGGAATACCATCTGCAGCAATCGCTGCAGCAGCGTGGTCCTGAGTTGAAAATATATTACATGAAGACCAGCGCACTTCGGCGCCAAGGTGAGTCAGGGTCTCAATCAAAACTGCGGTCTGGATGGTCATGTGCAGGCAGCCGGCGATGCGCGCGCCCTGAAGTGGCTTGCTGTCGCCGAACTCTTCACGGATCGACATCAGTCCCGGCATCTCGGTTTCGGCGATCTCAATTTCTTTTCTACCCCAGTCTGCCAGGGTGATATCTGCTACTTTGTAGTCCGGATCCAGATTTTCAATTGGTTGTGTCATGTGCTTGTCCTTTTGCTTTCGTTCTTTATTACAGGAACAGGGATTGATTATAGGCCAGCTTCAGCTTTCAGCAGCTCAGCCTTGTCTGTATTTTCCCAGGTAAATATTTCTTCAGTTCTACCAAAGTGACCGTATGCCGCAGTTTCCAGATAGATCGGACGTAGTAGATCCAGCATATGCATAATTCCATAAGGGCGCAGGTCAAAATGCTTTCTAACTAAGTCGGTGATTACTTCGTCTTCAACTTTGCCGGTACCAAAGGTCTCAAGGGTGATCGATGTTGGTTCAGCAACCCCAATTGCATAGGAAACTTGGATCTCACATTTGTCAGCAAGCCCAGCTGCAACAATATTCTTGGCAACATATCTGCCGGCGTATGCAGCTGATCTGTCTACCTTGGATGGATCTTTCCCAGAGAATGCGCCTCCGCCGTGACGAGCCATGCCACCATAGGTGTCAACGATAATCTTGCGTCCGGTCAGGCCGCAGTCGCCAACAGGACCACCGATAATGAACTGCCCAGTAGGGTTGATAAAGAATTTTGTGTTCGGAGTGATCCATTCATGTGGGATCACCGGTTTGATAATCGATTCCATCACCGCTTCTTTCAGTTGCTTCTCAGAAACATCTGGGTCGTGTTGAGTCGATAGAACGATTGCATCCACAGAGGATGGTTTTCCGTCTTTATAATGAAAGGTAACTTGGCTTTTAGCATCCGGGCGTAACCAGTGCAGGTCGCCGTATTTGCGCATCTCAGACTGCTTTTTAACTAACAGGTGAGAGTAGGTGATTGGTGCTGGCATTAATACATCTGTTTCGTTACTGGCATAACCGAACATAAGCCCCTGGTCACCAGCGCCTTGCTCTTCAGGGGTCTGTCTGTCAACACCTTGGGCGATATCAGGAGACTGCTTTCCAAGTGCGTTGATAACTGCACAGGTCTCCCAGTCAAACCCCATCTCTTTTGAGTTATAGCCCACGCGTTTGATCGCCAGGCGAACTACGTGTTCATAATCAATGTTGGCGATAGTGGTTATCTCACCAGCCAAAACTACCATGCCGGTCTTAACCATGGTCTCACATGCAACCCTGGCGTGCTTATCTTCAGCAATGATTGCATCAAGGATGGCGTCAGATATCTGGTCTGCCAGTTTATCCGGATGCCCTTCTGAAACTGATTCGGATGTGAATACGTAGTCTTTCACTTTTATAATTCCTTTTTAAAATACGTTGGAAATATCAAATAATTCCCCCCACTGGGATGATATTACAATTAGATGAAAGCGGCATTATATGTGAAAAAAAATGAATAAGAAACGCTGCTTTTTGTAATTTATTATTAATTTTTTATATATTTTCTGATCTTGGCTTGCCCCGGAGGCAAAAGTGCGAGAAAATTTCGCGCAGACAAAACGGCCTTCATCACAAAACTATTCGGAGTCACATATGCCATCTCGAATTGAACTTGCCAACGCTATCAGAGCCTTAAGTATGGATGCGGTACAAAAAGCCAAGTCCGGACACCCAGGAGCACCAATGGGTATGGCCGATATAGCTGAGGTTCTCTGGAACGATTTCCTGTCCCATAACCCAAAAAATCCAAACTGGTCTAACCGCGATCGCTTTGTATTATCTAATGGCCACGGTTCGATGCTAATCTATTCCTTGCTTCATCTAAGTGGCTATGACCTTTCTGTTGAAGACCTGAAGCAGTTTCGTCAGATGGACTCTAAGACTCCAGGTCACCCTGAATATGGTTATGCGCCTGGTGTTGAGACTACAACTGGACCGCTGGGTCAGGGTGTTACTAATGCGGTAGGTATGGCGTTGGCTGAAAAAGTTCTGGCTGCGCAGTTTAATAAAGATGATTACGCAGTTGTTGATCACTACACTTACACCTTCTTGGGCGACGGTTGTCTTATGGAAGGGATCTCACACGAGGCATGCTCTCTTGCCGGTACTCATAAGCTCGGTAAGTTGATTGCCTTCTACGATGACAATAATATTTCTATAGATGGTGAGATTGAAGGCTGGTTCACCGATGACACACCGAAGCGTTTTGAGTCTTACGGCTGGCAGGTGATTCCTGCAGTTGATGGTCATGACCCAGAGCAGATCAAGGCAGCAGTTGAAAAGGCGCAGGCTGAAACCGGCAAGCCAACTCTGATTTGCTGTAAAACCATTATTGGTAAAGGTTCTCCAAATAAAGCTGGGTCGCACGACTGTCACGGCGCACCACTAGGTGATGATGAAATCGCAGCCACCCGTAAAGAACTAGGCTGGGAGCATGACCCATTTGTGATTACACAAGAGATCAAAGATGCGTGGGATGGAAC